>NZ_JABCPZ010000094.1 GCF_013283785.1 Nonomuraea antri | reverse complement strand
GGCCCGCCCGTGTCTGTAAGGTGCTGCTGTGAGCGACTGCCTCTTCTGCAAAATCGTGGCCAAGGAAGTCCAGGCCGACGTCGTCTACGAGACCGACAGGACACTGGCGTTCCGCGACATCAACCCGCAGGCACCCACGCACGTGCTGGTGATCCCCAAGGAGCACCACGCGAACGCGGCCGCGCTCGCCGAGGCCGACGACGGCCTGGCCGACGACGTGCTGAAGGCCGCGCACGCGGTGGCGGTGCAGGAGGGCGTGGCGGAAGGCGGTTACCGGGTGGTGTTCAACACCGGTCCGGGCGCTGGTCAGACCGTTTTCCACGTGCACGCCCACGTGCTGGGCGGCCGCGGCCTGGGCTGGCCGCCGGGCTAGATCGGCCGCGGTGATATTGACGCGAGCAATCGGCCTGGTCCCGGCTACCATGGGCGAAGAAGCACACCGAAAGAGACCGGGAGGCATCAGGCCGCTGGCCTGCCCATGTCCGAACTACACGAATCCCGACGAACGGCACCTCCCTCGCGCACTCAAGCCAAGGTGCTGATTCCGGACGAATACCCGATGGTCAGCCTCCTCGGCTCCCGTGACGAGCTGCTACGCGTCATCGAGGGCGCCTTCAGGGCCGACATCCACGTACGGGGCAACGAGATCACCGTCACCGGCAGCCCGGAGGAGAGCAGCGCCGTGGTGCGGCTCTTCGAGGAGCTGGTCGAGGTGCTGCGCAGCGGCGGCGAACTCACCCCTGACGCGGTCGAGCGGAGCATCGCCATGATGCGCATGACCTCCGACCGCCCCGCCGAAGTGCTGTCGCTCGACATCCTGTCCTCACGCGGGCGCACGATCCGGCCGAAGACCGTCAACCAGAAGCGTTACGTCGACGCGATCGACAAGCACACGATCGTGTTCGGCATCGGCCCCGCGGGCACCGGCAAGACCTACCTCGCGATGGCCAAGGCCGTGCGCGCGCTGCAGGAGAAGCGGGTCAACCGCATCATCCTGACCAGGCCCGCGGTCGAGGCCGGCGAGCGGCTGGGCTTCCTGCCCGGCACGCTCTACGAGAAGATCGACCCGTACCTGCGCCCGCTGTACGACGCGCTGCACGACATGGTCGACCCCGACTCCATCCCCAAGCTCATGGCCGCGGGCACGATCGAGGTCGCGCCGCTGGCGTACATGCGCGGCCGCACGCTCAACGACGCGTTCATCATCCTCGACGAGGCCCAGAACTCCTCGGCCGAGCAGATGAAGATGTTCCTCACCAGGCTCGGGTTCAACTCCAAGATCGTGGTGACGGGTGACGTGACGCAGGTCGACCTGCCCGCGGGCACCCAGAGCGGGCTGCGGGTCGTGCAGGAGATCCTGGAGGGCATCCCCGACATCCACTTCGCCCGCCTGGCCAGCTCCGACGTGGTCCGGCACAAGCTGGTGAGCGACATCGTCGACGCCTACGGGCGCTACGACGCCGTGCGCGAGCAGCAGGAGCCCAAGCCGATCCGGGGGAAGCGGCGATGAGCATCGAGATCAACAACGAGTCCGGCGTCGAGATCGACGAGGAGAACCTCGTCGCGCTGGCCACCCACGTGCTCGGCGAGATGGGCATCAACCCGCTCGCCGAGCTGTCCATCGTGGTGGTCGCCGAAGACGCGATGGCCGAGCTGCACGAGAAGTGGATGGGCGAGCCAGGCCCCACCGACGTGCTGGCCTTCCCGATGGACGAACTGCGTCCGGGTGGGGGCGCGCGCGGCGAGTCCGAGGGCCCGGCCGATCCGGCGCTGCTCGGTGACGTGGTGTTGTGCCCGGCGGTCGCCGCCAGGCAGGCGAAGGACGCCGGGCACGACACGCGCGACGAGCTGGAGCTGCTGTGCACGCACGGCATACTCCATCTGCTCGGCTACGACCACGCCGAGCCGGAGGAGCACAAGGAGATGTTCGGGCTGCAGGCTCAGCTCCTTGAGTCGTGGCAGGGGGTGCGCGACCCGCGGTGAACGCCTGGTTGCTTTCGGCCATCGCGCTCGTGATCGTCGGTGGCCTGATCGCCAGTGCGGAGACGGCACTGTCGCGCATCTCCAGGGTGCGCGCGGAGGAGTTCACCCGGGACGGCCGGCGCGCCGCCCAGCGGCTGCAGGCCATCGTCGACGACCCGCCGCGCTATCTCAACCTGCTGCTGCTGCTCAGGCTGAGCTGCGAACTGGTGGCCACGGTCATCGCGACGCTGCTGTTCATCGACCTCATGCGCGACCAGGGCTGGGCGTACGTGTGGGCCGCGGTCGTGATGATCGTGGTCAGCTACGTGGTCGTCGGCGTGATGCCGCGCACCCTGGGCCGCCAGCACGCCGAGCCGATCGCGCTGGCCAGCGCCCCCGTCGTCTACGGGCTGACCCGCATCTTCGGCCCGCTGCCCAAGCTGCTCATCCTGCTGGGCAACGCGCTGACGCCCGGCAAGGGCTTCCGCGACGGCCCGTTCACCTCCGAGGCGGAGCTGCGTGACCTGGTCGACCTGGCCGAGGAGCGCCGGGTGATCGAGCCGGACGAGCGCGAGATGATCCACTCGGTGTTCGAGCTGGGTGACACGCTCGTGCGCGAGGTCATGGTGCCCCGCACCGACATGGTGTACATCGAGCGGGGCAAGACGCTGGGCCAGGCCATGTCACTGGCGTTGCGCAGCGGGTTCTCCCGCATCCCGGTGGTCGGCGAGAACGAGGACGACGTCATCGGCATCGCCTATCTCAAGGACATCGCCCGCAAGACCCACGAGTCCGGGCAGAACGGCGGCAGGGAGAAGATCGAGTCGATCATGCGCTCGGCCACGTACGTGCCCGAGAGCAAGCCCATCGACCAGCTGCTGCGCGAGATGCAGGCCAGGCAGATCCACATGGCCATCGTCATCGACGAGTACGGCGGCACGGCGGGCCTGGTCACCATCGAGGACGTGCTGGAGGAGATCGTCGGCGAGATCACCGACGAGTACGACCAGGAGGCGCCGCGTGTCGAGCCGATGCCCGACGGCGCCCTGCGCGTGACGGCCCGCATGCCGGTCGACGAGCTGGCCGAGCTGTTCGACACCGAGATCGAGGTCGACGACGTCGAGACCGTGGGCGGGCTGCTGGCCCACGCGCTGGGCCGGGTGCCGATCGCCGGCTCGCAGGCCGAGGTGGCCGGGCTGCAGCTCACCGCGGAGAGCCTGGCCGGGCGGCGCAACCGCATCAGCACGGTGGTGGTGCGCCGGGTGACGCCGCCCGAGGACGAGGTCGTGCCGGCCGCCGCCGAACGTGACTGACCTGGTTTGCGGTGAGTTGTGGCAAGCGTTCTACAAGTCGTCTGCAAGTTGGGTGCGGCAATGTTCTTCATGACACCCCAGTGCGGTGGGTGTCACAAGGGGGAAGCGTCCGATCGCCGGGTGGGGTTCGCGGGGAAAGGGTGCTTCTGGGGGGACGACAACGTCGCGGCCTGCTAGCCGGCGGTGACGTTGCTCGGCGTAAAGGGTGTTCTCGTCCGGAAAGCCGGACGAGGGCACCCTTTTAGCTTTTGGGGTTTTATTGGAAGCTCCCGTGGATTGCCGCATTCGTCTTTCGGGCACGCTGCGGTCCAGGGGGGATCATGAAACGCGGACTGCGGATCATCGTTTGCGGGCTGCTGGCGGGAGCCCTGGCGGGATGCGGCGGCGGGGGAGCGGAGAGTTTTCTCGACCCGCACGCCGTGATACAGCTACGCGAAGTGCTGAACAAGGGGCCCAGCCTGCCGGACGGCTTCTCCGACCGGCCCGGGCAGGCCTGGCAGGCGCCGTTCGGCCGGGTGGACAAGAACTGCGGCGCGGTGCTCGGCCCGGCCGGCGGACGGGCGCCGGAACGGGCGCTCACCGCCCAGGCGGCGGTCACCTACCAGGGCGACCGGCTGGGCGAGCAGGCCGCGGTCGGGCTCGCCAGGTACGCGGGCGACGAGGTCGAAGGCCACCTCGACACGATCGCCAAGGCGCTGCGCGCGTGCCACGCCGTGCGCTCGGAAGACGGCACCGACCTGCGGCTGCACGTGGTGCCGATCGCGGACACCGGTGACGAGGCGCTGGCCGGGCAACTGCGCGGCCGGCTGAACGGCTACCCGTACGCGCTCGACGTGGTGCTCTCCCGGGTGGAGGACACCCTGGTCTCCGTGGTGCACACCGGCATGAGCGAGATCGATCCGGCACGCACCAGGAAACTGGTCGACGCGGTCATCGGAATGGCCAACGCCTAACCTAGTCACCGTGACTCTCGATCCTGAAGACAGCAAGATCATCACCTTGGCCCGGGCCTCCAGGGCGCGCAACGGGTCCGCCGAGGGCGCGGCCGTGCGCGACGAGACCGGCCGCACCTACTCGGCGACCGACGTGGCGCTCGACTCGCTGACGTTGTCGGCGGTGCAGGTGGCGGTGGCCATGGCGGTGGCCAGTGGCGCCAAGTCGCTGGAGGCGGTGGCCCTGGTCACCACCGGCGCCCCGAGCGCGGCCGACTCCGCCGTCGCCGCCGAGCTGGGCGTCACGTCGCTGCTGGTCGCCCGCCCCGACGGGACGCTGGTCTGACATGCCGATGTCACCGTTCCTGGCCCGGCTGCGGGCCAAGGTGGGCGACGAGCTGCTGATGCTGCCCTCGGCCGCCGGGTTCGTGTTCGACTCCGCCGGCCGGCTGCTCGTGGCCCGCCACGGTGACGTCGGGCTCTGGGCCGCGCCGGGCGGCGGCATCGACCCCGACGAACGTCCCGAGGACGCCGTCGTCAGGGAGCTGCGCGAGGAACTGGCCATCGAGGTGGCGGTACGCGGGCTGATCGGCGTCTTCGGCGGCCCGGAGTTCCGCACCGTCTACCCCAACGGGCACCAGTGCGCGTACGTCATCGCGGGCTACGCCTGCGAGATCGTCTCCGGCACGCCCACGCCCGACGGGGTGGAGATCAACGACGTCCGCTGGGTGTCGGAGCCGGAGCTCGGCGGGCTGACGATGACCGCCTGGTCGCCCCGGGTGCTGCCGCAGGTGTTCGCCTGGTGGCGTGACCAGGCCCGTCGATGGGACACAATGCACTAGTGACTTCGCCAGACAGCCATCGCGCCGGATTCGCCTGCTTCGTGGGGAGGCCGAACGTCGGCAAGTCCACGTTGATGAACGCCCTGGTCGGCACCAAGGTGGCGATCACGTCGTCCAAGCCGCAGACCACCAGGCGCGTCATCAGGGGCATCGTGCACCGGCCCGAGGCCCAGCTCATCATCGTCGACACGCCCGGGCTGCACCGGCCGCGCACGCTGCTCGGCGAGCGGCTCGACAGCCTGGTGCTGTCCACGCTCACCGAGGTCGACGTGATCGGCTTCTGCGTCCCGGCCAACGAGCCGATCGGCAAGGGCGACAGGTTCATCGCCGACAAGCTCGCCGCGGTGAAGAAGACCCCGGTCGTGGCCGTGGTCACCAAGACCGACCTGGCCTCCAGGGAGCAGGTGGCGGAGCAGCTGCTGGCGGTCTCGCAGATCGCGGAGTTCGCCGCGATCGTGCCGGTGTCGGCGCAGGCGGGCGAGCAGCTCGACGTGGTGGCCGACGTGCTCATCGAGCACCTGCCCGAGTCGCCGCCGCTCTACGAGGGCGGGCAGCTCACCGACGAGCCCGAGCAGGTGCTGGTGGGCGAGCTGATCAGGGAGGCGGCGCTGGAGGGCGTGCGCGACGAGCTGCCGCACTCGATCGCCGTGGTGGTCGACGAGATGCTGCCCCGCGAGGGCCGCGACGACCTGCTCGACATCTACGCCCACATGTTCGTCGAACGCCCCTCGCAGAAGGCCATCGTCATCGGCCACAAGGGCGAGCGGCTGCGCGAGGTCGGCACCAAGGCGCGCAAGCAGATCGAGGCGCTGCTGGGCACCCGGGTCTACCTCGACCTGCGCATCAGCGTGGCCAAAGACTGGCAGCGCGACCCCAAGCAGCTGCGCAGGCTCGGCTTCTACGACTGATCATCTCTTGACCACGGCCAGCACCGACACGACGATCACCGCCACCGCGCTGGCCAGGGCCGCGAACCAGCCGAACCTGAGCACCGGCTCGACCGTGAGCAGGGTGCCCACCTCGATGGTGACCCGGTCGCCGAGCCCCCGCGGGGTGCCGATGAACATCACCAGCACCAGCACGGCCAGCGCGCCGGGCACCACGGCCAGGGCGGCGAGCCTGGGCCGGGTGAGCAGGCCGACGACCCCGAACGCCAGGACGGCGATCCCGGCGATGAGCGTGTAGACGCCGAGCCGGTCGTCGACGCCCCTGACGTCGCTCGAGACGCCGCCGCCGATCAGGTCGCTCCTGGCTTCCACGCCCGCCCACGGCAGCACCGCGCAGAACACCAGCAGCGCCCCGGCGATCACCACGGCCAGCGCGTAGCCGCGCCGCGGGCCGGCCTGGACGGGGGCGGGCTGCGTGTAATCGGCCACCCGATCACTGTACGGCGGCCGTCCGCCGCCCACCACCACCCTGCGCGACACACTCGTCACCGTCCACCCGTCAGGACGACCGGGTGTTCGCGGGTTCCGTCGTCGTCCGCGTGGTCCGGGCCAGGCGGTCCGCGCGGGCCGCGCCGTCGTCGTCGCCCAGTTCGCGGAACGTCTGAGCGGCCCGCGCCGCCAGCTCCGCGGCCGTGCCCGTGTCGCCTTCCGCCCGGGTGACCTCGGCCAGCGCGAGCAGGGAACGGGCGCTGAGCAGCCGGTCGCCGAGCCGCACCGCGATGCTCCTGGCCGTCTGGGCGTCGCCGCGGGCGCGGCCGAGATCGCCGCCCGACAGGCGGACCGCGGACAGGTCGAGCAGCGCGTCGACGCGGCGGTGCCGGTCGCCGGCGTCGGCCAGCAGCGTGGCGGCCGCGGACAGGCGGGCCACGGCCTCGGCCGGGCGGCCGGTGCGGTGCAGGACCAGGCCCAGCGCGTGCAGCGTCTCCGCGTCCTCGTGCGCGGGCAGGCAGGCGGTGAGTGTCTGCTCGGCCTCGGCCAGCCTGCCCTGCTCCAGTTGCACCTGGCCGAGCCTGCGCCTGGTGCGGGCCGCGTCCTTGGCCCGGCCGGCCGCCAGGAACCTGGTCAGCGCCTGCCTGAGCCGGTCGTGGGCCAGGGCCCAGCGGCGCTCGGCCCGGTGCAGGTCGCCCTCGTCGCGCAGGATCAGCGCCTCGCCGGTCAGGTCGCCCAGCCGGCCGGCCGCCGCCAGCGCGATCGCGCAGCACTGGCGCCAGTCGTCCAGGAAGCGGTGCCGCTCCAGGAACGGCACCAGCAGGTGGGCCAGCCGCAGGCAGTCCTGGTCGAGCCCGGACCTGCCCAGATCGGCCACCAGGCTGACCAGGAACGCCCGCTCGGCCAGCAGCCACTCGGCCGACTGCCTGATGTCGGTCGTGGCGAACGCCGGCCCGGAGACCGGCGTGAACCTGGCCGCCCTGGCCCGCGCGGTCCTGGCCAGCATCGCCAGATCGGCGGGCACGCCGGCGGCCGTCTCCGCGTTCTGCTGCTCGCGGGCGAACAGCCTGGTCAGGCCGTGCAGCCGGTACCGCACCTGGCCGGCCACGTCGATCAGGTGCGTCTCCAGCAGCCCGGCCTCCACCAGCGCCTCGGCCTCGTCGCCGAGCGCGGCCGCCACCCAGTCGCCGAAGTCGGGCGCCGACAGCGCGCCCAGCCTGCGCAGCGTGCGCCTGGCGGGCTCGGCCAGCGCGTCGTAGCCGACCGAGAACACGCTGCGTACCGTCTGGTCGCCGGCGTGCAGCCGGTCCAGCCGCCCGTGCTCGTCCTCCAGCAGCCCGGCCAGGTAGTCGACGGTCCACTCCGGCCTGGCCGCCAGCCTCGACCCGGCGACGCGCAGCGCGATCGGCAGCCCGCCGCAGATCCTGACCAGCCTGGAGGCGTCGCCGCGGCCCGGGCCGACCAGCTTGACCAGCAGCTCCGCGGCCGACTCGTCGTCGAGCACGCCGACGGAGACCCGGCCGACGCCGGTCAGGCCGCCCAGCGCCGACCGGCTGGTGATCACCGTCGGGGCCGCGGTCAGCAGCGGGCGCACCTGGGCCTCGCTGGAGGCGTGGTCGAGCAGCACGAGCAGCCGCCGGTTGGCCGCGTACGTGCGCAGCAGCCGCTCACGCTGGTCCAGCCCGACCGGGATGGCCTGCGCCGGGCAGCCCAGCCAGCGCAGGAAGTCCTCCAGGACGGCGGCGGGCTCGGCCGTCTCGCGCAGGTCGGCGTAGAGGATGCCGTCGGGGAAGCGCTCGCGGCGGGTCCAGGCCGCGTGCACGGCCAGCGCCGACTTGCCCACCCCGGCCGCGCCGTGGATCACCACGTGCCCGCCGACCACCCGGTCGAGCAGGTCGTGCCGGCCGCAGAAGTCGGCCACGTCGTGCGGCAGCAGCATCGGCGGCCCGGCCGAGACGTGCAGCGACACGTCGTCGTGCAGCATGCGGTGGTAGAGCAGCTGCAGCTCGGAGTCGGGCTCGATCGCGTGCCCGTCGTCGAGGCTGTCACGCAGCGCCGCGTACGCCTCCAGCGCCTCCACCCGCCGCCCGCTGCGGTAGAGGGCGAGCATGTACAGGCCGCGGAAGCGCTGCCAGAGCGAATGCAGGTCGACCAGCCGGCGCAGCTCCGACAGGATCTCGCGGTGCCGGCCGGCGTCGAGGTCGCGGGCCAGCCTGCGCTCGATGGCCAGCAGCCGCAGCTCCTCCAGCTCGGCCCGCAGCCGCCCGGTCTCGACCCAGCGCTCGCCGGCCGGGTCGACGTCCTCCAGGGCCGGGCCGCGCCACAACCGCAGCGCCTCGTCGTAGTCGCCGCGCTCGACCAGCGTGCGGAAGCACTCGACGTCGATCTGGCCGGGGTCGACCGCCAGCGTGTAGCTGCCGGACGTGGTGGTGATCACGTCCTTGCCGACCAGCCGGCGCAGCTGGCCGATGTAGCCGCGGACCAGCGAGTCGGACCGGTCGCCGCCCTCGCGCGGCCACAGCAGCGCGCGCAGCCGGCCGACCGTGAGCGGGCGGCGTGCGTTCAGCACGAACATCGCCAGCAGGTCGCGGTGTTTCGGGGCGGTCGGGGTGCGATCGTGCGCACCGTCACGCACCTCGAGCGGCCCCATGATCCGAAATTCCACGCGGCCATCCTTCGCTGGGAGGGAAACGTCGATCAGGATCGCACATCCGGCCCTGCGGCCCGCCTCGTTCGGGGGCGGCGGGGGCCGGTCAGGACGTCCAGGCGCGGGCCGCCTCGATGATCTCCTCCAGGTGCCTGCTGTGCGCGCCGTGCCAGTAGACCTGGCCGCACGAGGCGCACCGGCCGTAGGCGTCGTAGGAGCGCCTGGTGCCGGGCTCCAGCATCGGCTCGACGTCCTGCTTGGCCACCTGGACCAGCTCGCCGTTGCACGCCGTGCACCTGGTCCACGGGCGCAGCGGCGGCGCGAACCGGTCGAGCAGGTCGCGCAGCTGGTCTTCCGGACGGTGCCCGCGCACGTACGCGCCCAGCCACAGCGCGCGGCGGCGCAGCAGCCCGCGATCCTGCGTCAGCAGCACCCTGGACTCCTCGTTGGCCTGCACCACCAGCGACGGGTCGTCCATGTCGTTGTGGTAGGCCGTGTCGACGCCGAGCAGCCGCAGCCGCCGCGCCAGCGTGCCCAGGTGCACGTCGAGCAGGAATCGGGGCTCGCGCGGCAGCGCCTGCGGCCGCGGCACCGGGTGCACGTGGGCGGTCTCGCCTGGCCCGAGCAGGTACGACGGCTCGACGCCGCGCCCCTCGACGGTCATCGGCCCCACCTCGGTCAGCGGGACGCCGAGCGACTCCACGTGGTGCCCGAGCGTCGACGTGCCGTCGGGCCTGACCTGCTGCCACTCCCTACGCCGACTGGCGGGCAGGAACATGGTCAGCTCCGAGTCGATGCGCAGCCGCGCCTCCCGTTCCGTCACGCCGTCCATTCTGGAGCAGCGGCTAACGTGAAGGCCATGTCAATATCGCGCCGCGCGCTGCTGGCCTTCGTGGCGCTGGCCGCGGGGTGCTCGGCCACCGGCGGTGAGCCGCCGGAGCTGCGCCTGGCCACCGGGCCTGACGGCGGCCCGTACGGTCAGCTCGGCGAACGGCTCGCGGCCGAGCTGCGCCGCGACGGGCAGGCCGTGCGGGTGCTGAAGACCGCGGCCAGCGTGGAGAACCTGGTCATGCTGGCCGACGGGCGGGCCGACGTGGCCTTCACGCTGGCCGACAGCGCCGACGACGCGGTCCGGGTGCGCCACCAGCCGGTCGCCGCGCTGGCCAGGATGTACATGAACTACGTGCACCTGGTCGTGCGGCGCGATTCCGCCATCGCCGGCCCGGCGAACCTGGCCGGGCGGCGGGTTTCCATCGGGGCCGAGGGGTCGGGCACGGCGGTGACCGCGGCCCGGGTGATCGCCGCGGCCGAGACCACGGCGACCTTCGTCAGGCTCGGGCTGGACGATTCGATCAAGGCGCTGCGCGCCGGCCGGATCGAGGCGTTCTTCTGGTCGGGCGGCGTGCCCACGCCCGCGCTCGCCTCGCTGACCGACATCAGGCTGGTCCCGCTCGAACCGCTGGTGCCGGTGCTGCGCCGCACCTTCGGTCCGGTGTACGAGCACGCGACCGTCCCGGCCGGCGTGTACGGCGGGGCGCGGGCGGTGCCGACCGTGGGCACGCCCAGCTACCTGGTGTGCCGGGCCGGGCTGCCCGGCGACCTGGCGTTCACCGTCACCGAGACGCTCTTCCGCGCCCGCGACAGGCTCCAGGCGCCCTCGGCGCCGGGCGGCCGGCTGGACGAGCGGTACGCCATCGGCACCGGCGTCGTGCCGCTGCACGCCGGCGCGGCCCGCTACTACCGGTCGGTCTACGGCTGAGCCGCCTGTCACGGCAGGCGCAGCTCGACCACCAGGCCGTGCGGGACGGCGGGCAGCAGGCTCAGCGTGGCGCCGCCCGTCCTGGCCAGCTCGGCCGCGATGGCCAGGCCCAGGCCGCTGCCGGGGACGTTCGCGTGCGCCCCGGAGCGCCAGAACCGGCCCAGCGCCTCGGCCCGTTCCTCCTCGCCCAGTCCGGGGCCGTCGTCGGTCACCCGGAGCACGCCGTCCAGCAGGGTGACCGTCACCGTCCCGCCGGCGGGCACGAACTTCTGGGCGTTGTCCAGCGCGATGTCGGCGATCCTGGCCGCGTACTCGGGCACCTCGGCCCGCTCGGGGACGTCGGCGGCCAGCCGCACGCCCTTGGCCGCGTACACCTCGCGCCAGGCCCCCAGCCGGGGCGCGAGCGCGGTCTCCGCGCCGCCGGCGCCCACGCCCGCCTCCACCTTGGCCAGCGCCAGCAGGTCGGAGACCAGCAGGGTCAGCCGGTCCAGCTCGGCCATGGCCTCGGCGTACTCGGCCGTGCCCGCGTGGCGCAGGTGCGGCTCCAGGTTCTCCAGCCGCAGCCCCAGCACGGTCAGCGGGGTGCGCAGCTCGTGCGAGGCGTCCGCGACGAACGCCCGCTGCCGCTCCATCGCCACCGACACCGCGTCGGCCATCGCGTTGAAGCGCTCCTCCAGCCGCCGCAGCTCCGAGGGCCCAGCGCCCGGATGGGCCCGCGCGTCGAGCCTGCCCTGCGCGATGGCCCGCGTGGTGCGGTCGAGCTCGGTCACCGGACGCAGGATCCAGCGGGCCAGCCGCCTGGCGGCCAGCACCGAGTACGCCAGCGCGACCAGCGCCCCGGCCGCCAGCGCGCCCCACACCAGCGACACGTCCAGCCTGGCCTGGTCGGTGCGGGCGCGCAGCAGCACCACGCCGGTGAGCTGGGCGTCGCGGCCGGCCGGCTCGGCCAGCAGCACGTCGGCCGGGCCGAACGGGCTGATGGACGGCAGTTCCTCGGTGGTGCGCCCGGACAGGGCCAGCCGCACCGCCTCGGTGTCGTCGGACTCGAAACGGCCCGCCGCGACGAGGATCGAGCCGTCCCTGTCGCGGACGCGGACCGCCGCGTCGTACAGCTCGGCGTAGCGGGAGATCTCGGCGATCAGCGCGCTGTGGTCGTCGTCGCGGGCCGCCTGGTCGGCCAGCTCGGCGAAGCGGGTGGCGTCGGCGCGGCGGTCGAGCAGCAGCCGGTTCGTCCGGTGCGAGGAGTAGGCCAGGCCCAGCGGCACGGCCAGCGCCGCGATCACGAAGACGATCAGCGTGGTGAACGTGACGACCAGCCGCGAGTTCACCGCGCGGCCCTCTCGTCCGCCCCGCGCTCGGTCACTGGCCTGACCCCAGGCGGTAGCCGGTGCCGCGCAGCGTCTCCACCAGCCCGGGACGCCCGGTCTTGGCGCGCAGCCCGGCCACGTGCACGTCCAGCGAGCGGGAGGCCGACAGCAGCGGGTCGCCCCAGACCTCGTCCAGGATCTCCTCGCGGCTGCGCACCACGCCGGGCTCGCGCGCCAGCATCGCCAGCACGTCGAACTCGCGCCTGGTCAGCAGCACCTGCTCGCCCGCCACCGTGACCTGCCTGGACTCCAGGTCGATCCGGACGTCGCCGACGCTCACCACCTGGTCGCGCACCGGCATCGGACGCGTGCCCCGGCGCACCACGGCCTCCATCCTGGCCATCAGCTCCACCGTGCGGAACGGTTTGACCAGGTAGTCGTCCGCGCCGGAACGCAGCCCGCGCAGCACCTCGCGCTCCTCGGTCCGCGCGGTCACCACGATGAGCGGCACCGCGGAGACCCGGCGCAGGCGGCGCAGCACGTCGAGGCCGTCCATGTCGGGCAGGCCCAGGTCGAGCAGGACGAAGTCGGCGCCCCCCGCCAGGCGGAGGGCGTCGACGGCCAGCCCCGCGCGCGTGACCCGATGGCCGTGCCGCGCGAGCGCGGTGGTCAGCGCGGACGCGAGCCGATCGTCGTCCTCGACCAGCAGAACTCGCATAGATGGAGGTTACTAAGGGGGAAACCTGCCTGGTCGGACTGCCACCCCACGGTCGTGCCCGGCGAAGGCCCGTAGTGGCAGTCCGACTCGCACCTTTCCCCCTTAGACGCGCGCCGGTACGGATTCGGCCGCGGCCTGCTCGGCGCGCGACAGGGCCGCGTCGCGGGTCTCGCGCATGGTCAGGTAGACCACCAGCGAGACGGCCGCACAACCGGCGACGTACCAGTAGAAGCCGGACTCGACGCCCTGGTCCTTGAACCACAGCGCCACGTACTCGGCGGTGCCGCCGAACAGCGCGTTCGCGATCGCGTACGGCAGCGCCACCCCCAGCGCCCGCACGTGCGTCGGGAACAGCTCGGCCTTCACCACCGCGTTGATCGAGGTGTAACCGGTGATGATGATCAGCCCGGTGAGGGAGAGGACGAACGCCCCCGCGAAGCCCGTCACCCCGCTCAGCGCCGTCATCAGCGGCACCGTGCCCAGCATCGACCCGATCCCGAACGTGATCAGCAGCGGCCGCCGCCCGATCCGGTCCGACAGCGCCCCGGCCAGCGGCTGCAGGCACATGAAGACGAACAACGCGCTGAAGCTGACCAGCGTCGCGGTCTCCTTCGGCAGCTCGGCGGTGAGCGTGAGGTACTTCGTGAGATAGGTCGTGTACGTGTAGTACGCCACCGTGCCGCCCATCGTCAGCGCGATGACCAGCAGCGCTTCCTTGCGGTGCGCGAGGAGCTGGGAGATGCTGCCCCGCTTCTCGGCGCCGACCTCGCGCTCCTCCTCGCCGTACGCCTCGGTCTCCATGAGGCTGCGACGCAGGTAGAACACCACCACGGCGGCCACCGCGCCGACGATGAACGGGATGCGCCAGCCGTAGGAGTGCAGCGCCTCCTTCGACATCGTGTTCTGCAGGATGATCTGCAGGCCCAGGCCGATGAGCTGGCCGCCGGTCATGGAGACGTACTGGAAGGACGAGGCGAAGCCGCGCCTGCCCGGCGGGGTGGCCTCGGTGAGGTAGGTGGCGCTGGCGGCGTACTCGCCGCCCACCGAGATCCCCTGGAGCAGCCGCGCGACCAGCAGCACGACCGCGCCGAAGTAGCCGACGCTCTCGTACGTCGGCGCGATCGCGATCAGCAGCGCGCTGGCCGACATGAGCGTGACGGTGAGCGTGAGCGCCGCCTTGCGGCCCTTCTTGTCCGCGTACCTGCCGAGCAGCCAGCCGCCGATCGGCCGCATGAAGAAGCCGACGGCGAAGATGCCCATGGTGTTGAGCGCCTTCGCGGTGTCGTCGCCCTCGGGGAAGAAGGACGCGGCGAAGTAGAGGGCGAAGCTGGAGTAGACGAACCAGTCGTACCACTCGACCAGATTGCCGACGGAGCCGCCGACCACTGCTTTCCACGGCACGCGGGGTTTGCTCACGATGAAACCTCCTGGGGAGTAGGTGCAGGCCAGAGCCTTTCCCCGGAAGGTTGTTCGGACAAGGGGAGCCGGGTCAGATCTAACGTGCGCTTAACATGCGCTTTTTACGCCGGCGTGACGTCAGGGCAACTCGGGGTTGGCCAGTTCGGCTCTTTCCAGCGCCAGCTCGGCCCACCATCTGCCGCTGCCCGGCGACCGCGTGCCGCGCACCGGGTCCTCCGTGCCGGGTTCGCCGCGCGGGCAGTCGCCGTTCGACAGGCCGGGGTCGTTGAGCCACAGGTACGCGTCGGCCAGCGGGTCGCCCGTGCGCGTGGTCGGCAGGTCGCCGGTGCCGCGGCCCGGCGGGTTGCACCAGACCATCGGGTCGGTGAGCGCGGCGTGCGCGGGATCCCGCTTCGGGTCCCAGGAGCCCTGGCCGTTGCGGCTGGTGTCGATCACGAAGTGCGGCAGGTCGGCGGCGGCCACCGGGACGTCCTGCGGGCAGCCCGTCCTGCCCGTCTTGATGAGCACGCTGACGCAGGCCGACAGCCGGGGGCCGTATTCGAGCAGGGTCTGCGTGCGCTGGTAGCCGACCGCGTTGAGAAAGAAGCCGTCGGCGTCGGCGATGCCGGCCGCGACCAGGCGCTCGGCCATCTCCGCCGTCTCGGGCCAGTCCTTGGTGCTGCCGTCGAGGTAGACGGCGAGGTTCGGGTGCCGCTTGAGCGTCTTGACGGCCTGCGCGATGTCGCGGTAGCGGTGGGCCGCGCTGCCCTTGCCGGCGCACTGCTTGGTGCCTGGGGCCATGGCCAGGCTGTTGGGCTCCAGGATCACGACGGCGGGCGCGTCGCCGATCTGCGTGCCCAGGCTCTCGATCCACTGCCGGTAGGCGGGTTCGAGCGGGGTGCAGTCGTTGCCGCCCAGGACGTTGGCCACGAAGACCGGCAGGTCGCCGCTCCGCTTCGTCTGGTCCAGGACGGTGGCGACCCTGGACCTGATGTCACCGTCGTCCAGCCGGACGGCCTGGGGGACCTGGGCGAGCCTGCTCATCAGGGCGGCGTCGGCCCGGCGGTCCTGCCGCCAGCTGACGGCCTGAGCGGCGGCGCCCGAGTTGGCCTCGAGGTGGAAGCGGACCCCGGCGGCACGCACCGGGTTGCCCCTCGTGACGGACGCCCTGGCGGTGTCGTCGGTGTTCTCGGTGGCCGCGGGGACTCCGCCACTGCCGTCGGGCCACAGGACGGCCGTGGTGACGCCCGCGACGGCCACCAGCACGGCCGCCGCGGCGGCCAGCAGCCGCTTGCGCCGCCCGTCCGCCGGCCCGTCGGGCGGCCCATCGGGCGACACGGTCGGTACGGCCGGTTTCTCGTCCTCGGTGGCCGGCGGCGGCGGTGTCACCGGGACGGGCGCCGCGGGGAACGCGCCCATGGGCGGGGTGGCGCTGAGCCGGTTCATCAGGTCCTGGGCCGTCGGACGGTCGGCAGGATCCTTGGCCAGCGACTCCAGCACCAGATCGCGCAACGGGCCGGTCAGGCCGCGCACGTCCGGCGGCTCGGTCACGATGCGCATGAGGATCGTCGGCACCGAGGCCGCGCCGAACGGCGACGCGCCACCGGCGGCGAACGCGACTGTGCAGCCCCAGGAGAAGACGTCCGAGGCCGGCCCGATCTGCGCGCCCGACACCTGCTCGGGCGACATGTACGCGGGCGTGCCCACCAGGCTGCTGCTGATCTCCGCCCCGGCCAGCTGGGCGATGCCGAAGTCGATGACCTTGGGCCCGACCTGGGAGAGCAGCACGTTGGACGGCTTGAGATCGCGGTGCACCACGCCCGCGCCGTGAATCGCGTTCAACGCCATCGCCATGGCCGCGGCCAGCCCGTCGAGCGCCGAGCCGCGCAGCGGCCCCGACTCCTTGACCGCGTCGTCCAGGCTGGGGCCCTCGACGTACTCGGTGACCAGGTACGCCGGGTCGTTCTCCACGTCCGCGGCCAGCACCGGGGCCGTGCAGAACCTGGCGACCCGCTGGGCGGCGGCCACCTCCCTGGCGAAACGCCGCCTGAAGCCGGGGTCGGCGTCCATCCTGGCGTGGATGAGCTTGACCGCCACCCGCCCGCCGTCGGCGCCTTCGGCCAGGTAGACGACGCCCATGCCGCCCTCGCCGAGCCGGCCCAGGAGCGTGTAGGGGCCGACGTGCCGGGGATCGCCGTCTCTCAACGCCGCCAAGGTCATAAACCGTCAGGTTAGCCGTAAGGACGCGGGATGCCCATGCCGGTCACCCGGGGCGCCCGGTCAGACCTCCAGCCGCCATTCGTTCCACTCGTCCAGCAGCTCGAAGCCCATGGCCTCGTTGACGGCCAGCATGTGCGCGTTGACGGTGGCGTTCCAGGTGATGACGCGTTCGAGGTGCGGCTCGTGCTCGTGCAGCCTGATCGCGTTGGCCAGCTTGAGCAGCAGGCCCAGGCGGCGGCCGCGGTGCTCGCGCAGCACCGTCGTGTCGGACTGGCCGGCCCAGCCGGAGGAGCGGTCGGCGTCGAAGTTGATCCTGGTGAGACCGGCGGGCGCGCCGTCGGAGTCGCGCAGGGCGATCGTGGTGTGGCCGGTGCGGCCGCTCAGCGTGAGGTTCCGCTCGTGCTCGCGCATGCGGGCGACGTCGAACGAATCGTCGGCGAGGTCGGAGTCGCGCGGGGCGTCGTTCATGCCGCTCATGAGCGTGGCCAGGGTGGGCAGCAGCTCGTCGGGCGCCGGGCCCGTCCACGAGCGCAGGTGGTAGCCGGGCACGTCGGGTCGCATCCGCTCGAAGGCGGACCAGTCGACCTTGCGCAGGTCGAGCACGCGCCTGGCAAGGGCGAGCGAGACCGTCATGCCGCGCGCCCGCGCGAAACGCGCGCCCACGCCCGTGACCGGGCTCTCGGACAGCAGCAGGCGGCGGCCGTTGGCGCGCATCCGCTCGACGGCGTGATCGAACAGCGCCGTGCCGAGCCCCCTGCCCTGCGCCTCAGGACGGACCACCAGCGGGAACAGCCAGGCCATGTGGGTGTTGCCGGACTCGGGGAAGGACAGCCCGTAGCCGCCGGTCACCTCGCCGTCCTCGGCGATCACCCATGCCTCGGCCCTGGCGCCCGAGCCGCCGGTGCTGACCTCGTGGGCGAAGCGCCGCCCGGACATGACGGGGCCGGGGTCGTCCTTGGCGTAGGCCGGGGCGAAGACGTCGTACAGACCCGTCAGCAGCGCGCCCGGACGGCCGAAGTCGATGGGTTGGATACGCATCCGACCAGCAAAGCGCATGCGTCACCGGCCGGGCGAACGATTTTCGCCCGGCCGGCACCCGTCCGGCCGCCGGCGCCTACCGGAGCGCGCTCACTGGCGGTAGTTCTGGACCTCGCGTGCCGGGCGGGCGCGGGCCTCGTTGGGGTCCTCGCCGGCGTTCCGCCTGGCCCGGCGCTGCCTGAGCAGGTCCCAACACTGGTCGAGTGCCGCTTCCAGCTCCCTGATGCGCGCGTGTTCCTCGTCCGAGTTGACCTGGCCGGCCGTGAGCCTGTCGCGCAGCTCGTGCTCCTCGTCGACCAGAGCGCTGATCCTGGTGAGAATCTCATCGTCCCGCATGCCCAAGACTCTAACGATCGCGTGATAGAACACGCCCTATGTCTGGTGTCGCGCTGGTAAGAAAGCCCGGGCCCCGGATCTCCGAGGGCATCGTCACCCATATCGAGCGCGAGCCGGTCGACCACGAGCGGGCGCGGCGCCAGCACGACGCCTACGCCGCCGCGCTGGGCGTCCACGGCTGGCGGGTGGTGCACGTGCCGCCCGCCGACCACCTGCCCGACGCGCCGTTCGTGGAGGACGTGGTGGTGGTGTGCGGCCAGGTGGCCGTGCTGACCAGGCCGGGCGCGCCGCGGCGGCGGCCCGAGTCCGCGGACGTCGCCACCGCCGTGCACCGGCTGGGCATGAAGGCGGTCAAGATCGTCGAGCCCGGCACTCTGGACGGCGGCGACGTCCTGCAGGTCGGCAAGACGTTGTACGTGGGCAGGTCGGACCGCACCAACGACGAGGGGATCGCCCAGCTCGCCGCGCTGCTGCCGGAACGCGAGGTGGTGCCGGTGGAGCTGCGCGGCGTGCTGCACCTGAAGTCGGCGGTCACCGCGCTGCCCGACGGCACGCTCATCGGCCTGTCAGGACACGTGGACCTGCCCGGCCTGCTGGAGCCGGAGGAGGAGTCGGGCGCGCACGTGGTGCCGCTGGGCGGCGACCGGGTGCTGATGGCTGCCTCGGCGCCGCGCACGGCGGCCCTGCTCAAGCGGCGCGGCCTCAGCGTGACGTCGGTGGACATCTCGGAGTTCGAGAAGCTCGAAGGCTGTGTGACCTGCCTCAGCGTCCTGATGCCCGAGTGAACGCGGGGTGGCGGGGAGAACACGATCTTCTCATGATGTGAGATCAGGCACGGCGCATCCCGAGACGTCTGGTAGCGTGCAGAGCATGCTGCGTGGGCTGCTTCTTAGCTGCCGCGGCGAGGGCCTCTAAGGCCGGCTCCCTCGTCGCGGAGCGAGCCATGCGCGTCGGCCGCTTTCTTCCGACCGACGAGGAGCCCCGGATATGACCGCTCAGCAGCCCAGTTCCATGCCTTTCCAGCGTTATGAGCCGTTCCAGCCGATCAGGTTGACCGATCGCACCTGGCCCGATCAGGTGATCACCAAGGCGCCGCGCTGGTGCGCGGTGGACCTGCGTGACGGCAACCAGGCGCTGATCGACCCGATGGACTCCCACCGCAAGCTCCAGATGTTCGAGCTGCTGGTACGGATGGGCTACAAGGAGATCGAGGTGGGCTTCCCGGCCGCCTCGCAGACCGACTTCGACTTCGTCAGGAAGATCATCGAAGAGGGCCGCGTGCCCGACGACGTGGTGATCCAGGTGCTGACCCAGGCCAGGCCGGAGCTGATCGAGCGGACCTTCGAGTCGATCGAGGGGGCCAAGCAGGCCATCGTCCACCTGTACAACTCGACGTCCACGCTGCAGCGCCGGGTCGTGTTCGGCCAGGACAAGGACGGCATCACCGCCATCGCCGTCGAGGGCGCCAAGCTGGTCAAGAAGCTGGCCGACGCCACCGACGTCGACGTCCACTTCCAGTATTCGCCCGAGTCGTTCACCGGCACCGAGCTGGAATACGCCGTCGAGGTGTGCGACGCGGTCAACGAGGTGTGGCAGCCCACGCCCGACCGCAAGGTCATCGTCAACCTGCCCGCCACCGTCGAGATGGCCACGCCGAACGTCTACGCCGACCAGATCGAGTGGATGCACCGCAACCTCAAGCACCGCGACTCGATCATCCTGTCGCTGCACCCGCACAACGACCGCGGCAGCGCCGTGGCCGCCGCCGAGCTGGGCTACCTGGCCGGCGCCGACCGCATCGAGGGCTGCCTGTTCGGCAACGGCGAGCGCACCGGCAACGTCTGCCTGGTCACCCTGGGCATGAACCTGTTCTCCCAGGGCATCGACCCCGAGATCGACTTCAGTGACATCGACGAGATCCGTCGCGTCACCGAATACTGCAACCAGTTGCCCGTGCACCCGCGCCACCCGTGGGGCGGCGAGCTGGTCTACACCGCCTTCTCCGGCTCCCACCAGGACGCCATCAAGAAGGGCTTCGAGCACCTGGAGATCGACGCCGCCGCGGCCGGGGTCCCGGTCGACGCCTTCACCTGGGCGGTGCCGTACCTGCCGATCGACCCGAAGGACATCGGCCGCAGCTACGAGGCCGTGATCCGGGTCAACAGCCAGTCGGGCAAGGGCGGGGTCGCCTACATCATGAAGGCCGATCACCAGCTCGACCTGCCGCGCCGGCTGCAGATCGAGTTCTCCAAGGTCGTCCAGTCCCGCACCGACGCCGAGGGCGGCGAGATCAGCCCGGCCGCCATGTTCGAGATCTTCCGCGACGAATACCTGCCCAACCCGGCCAACCGCTGGGGCCGGCTCGGCCTGATGGCCCACCGCCACGAGTCGACCGTCGACGACAAGGACCGCATCAGCGCCGACATCCGCCTCGACGGCGAGATCCGGGAGATCGACGGCACCGGCAACGGCCCGATCTCGGCCTTCATCGACGCGATCAGCGCGGTCGGCATCCAGGTGCGCGTCCTCGACTACGTGGAGCACGCGATGAGCGCGGGCACCGACGCCAAGGCCGCCTCGTACCTGGAGTGCGAGGTCGACGGCCAGGTGTTGTGGGGGGTCGGCATCGACGCCAACACCACCACGGCCTCGCTGAAGGCGATCATCTCCGCCGTCAACCGCGCCTCCCGCTGACGTCGTGACACCGGCACCCGGGCCCCGGACAAGGGGCTCGGGTGGTCATGCGTCGAGCTTGCAGCTGTACAACTCGCCGTAGCGTTTCTGCGCGATGCGCATGAGCTCGATCAGGTCCTTGATCCCGTCCCTGCCCTTGACGACCTGGGCCAGGTAGATGTCGATCATCCGGTCTTCGCCGCCGCAACGGAATTCGGCGCTCACTCGATACGGTTGATCGGCCAGCGGGCTGTTTGTCAGGTAGGTGGTCATGCCGTTGCCCAGGTCGGCGGGAAGAGGCTTCGGGCTGTGCCTGCTGTAGAGCTTGCGCCGGTCGTCCATGAGAAAGTCCAAATGCTCTTGACCGGCCGCATCGTCCGCCTGCAGCCAGTTCACCTGAAGAGGCGGGGGAGTACTGGCGGGAGCCCGGCACTGACCGCTCTCCTTGGTGCCGGCCGTCGTCGCCGTCACGGGCCCGTTGATCCCGCTCACCAGGCGAAGCGCCTGTTCAGGGACGAGTTCGCAGACGTACGGCGGGAGATCCGCGATCGGCTGGCCAGCTGGAGCCTGTGTGGGGGCGACGGGCTCGCCGGTCGTGCAGGCCGCCGCGAACAGCAAGAGAGCCGCCAGAGCCACAGGCAGCTGGAAGCCCCTCATTCGTCGTCTCCAGAAGAGGAGGGAATTTTCAGGCCCAGATAGTCGTCCACTTCGTTCGTTCTGCGGAACGTGCCGGAGAAACGGTCGAATATGCTGCTGCTTCCCCCCTTGTCCCGAGCCCAAAGAAGAAACGCGCTGTATTCCTGTGCGCTCATCTCAGCGAAGGGTTTGACCCTGGGCGGTTCCCCGTCGACGAACGTCTCGCCCTCGGGGGGAGCCTCGTCGAACAAGCCCTTGGTCAGCATCGCGGTGGCGAGCATCTGCTCGGCCAGCCTTTCTGTCGCCAGCCGGTTGTCCGCCAAGGTCTGGTGCGCCGCATCGATGCCGCGCCCATGCTCGGACATTCGCTGGGCGACATGCTTGGACAGCTCGTCATATCCGGCCTCGGCGAGTTTTTCGTACCCCTTGCCCACCAGTTCGCCAAAGACGCCGTTGGCTAGTGCCCCCGCGGCTTTGGCCCCTGGAACCGGGAACAGCCCGATCGCGTTGCCCACCATGGTTTTCAGCGACTCGTCTACCTTCTTGTCGTTCAAGCCCTGTGCGATCAGAACTTGTCTGCGGGTTTCCATGATGTGTGTGAAGGGGCTCGCCTCCTCCACGGTTCGGTCTGTCAGGAATTGGATGACGTCGGCTTTGTCGACCCGGCCGTTGTCATTGAGGTCGTACGCTTTTACGTCGGCCTTCGTGAAACCGAACCGCTCGGCGTTCGAGGAGTCGAGGCCGACTGGAGGCGCGGTTCCGAGCGCCTTTCGCATGTGCTCGGTCTGTGCGCCCACCAGGGCATCGAAGGCCGCGTCGTCGGCGTTGGCCAGCAGCAGTGCGTAGGACATGTCCTGAGCTACGGCCTTACCGAATGTCGCGCGATGAAGGTAGAGCTGGGAGAGCTGGTCGATGTTGGCGGCGATCGCGCGGCCCAGTGGGTAGCTCAGGGGTGCGTACCGGTCGAAGATCTTCCTGTTCTTGATCTCCAAGTTGCCGCTGTCGGCCTTACCGAAGGCGGGACGTACCGCGTCGGCGATGATCTTGGTCATTTCGGCCGCCAGTTGACCGGAGGTCGCGTCCTGGCCGGTCGTCGCGATCGTCAGCATGTCGCGCATCGGCTGGTGGTTGCCCAGATAGGTGGACGCGGGCCACCGGGTCGTCAGCAGGTAGTCCAGCACGGACTCCTTCCAGCCGGCCGGGGTGTGGTTCAACAGCGCGTGTGACGCCTCCCGGTTGGAACTCGCCGCGTGGAACAGGTCGTCCACGATCGAGGATCTGCCCTTGCCCGGCGCGCTGGCGTTCACACCGGGACGCAGCGCGGTGCCGAGGCCGAGCGCTCCTGCCAGGTCGACGATGGGGACCTGAGCGCCGCCGAAGACGCGGCCCAGCGCGTCCTTGCTCGCCGCCCATTCGGACTTGCGCTCTTCGTGTTCATACACGATCACGTCGCGTCCGACGATCTCCATGAACTCCTTGGAGAACGGCGATTTCCCGTCGTGAGCACGCCAGATGAGTGCCTGAGCCTGGTAACCCGAATACCTGGTGTCACCGGCCTTGTGCTCGGCCCGGCCCTCTTTCGCCAGGCTCTTGAGAAAGTCGGCTCCCATGTAGGCGGGATTCTTGGGGTCCGTGCCCTTGGCCAGGGCGGTGCTCAGCATGCGCAGGATCCGGCTGCTCGACGCTGCCAGTTTGGCCGCCTCATCGGTCTTGCCATGCTTTGTGGCGTCGCGTATCTGCGCGGCGAGCGATCCGGGCAGCCGGGTCAGGCCCCGAGGGCCCAGCATGCGGAGAAACACTTTGACGAACTCCGGGTCGCCTAGCCGGGACGCGTATTTCTCCAGCTCGGCCAGCGCCTTGGTGTCTCCGTCCGCCGCCTGCTGTGCGGCCCGGCCCGCCAGCGTGCCGTCCAGCAGCCCTTGGGCGGCATGCAGGCTGTCAGGCAGCTCCAGGAAGTTTCCCTTCGGCATGCTCATGCCGAAGATGACCTTCTTTTGCTGCAGTTCGTGGACCATCTTCTGCCGCCGGCGCAGGTCGTCGGCCTGCCCGGTGATCCGGGCGGCCAACTGGCGCAGCCGTGCCGCCGGCGACGTGTCGAGCCCGGCGCTCTGCAACTCGCGGTGCAGGGATTGCGCCAGCTCCTCCAGCCGCCTGGCGGCCTCGGTGTGCTTGCTCGTCATGGTGTCGAACTCGGGCTGCTTGACCCCGGTGAACTCGCTCATGGCCTGTCCTGGAGCGAGCCCAGCTTCTGGTTCGCGCTCTGCACAGCCTTGGCGAGCATGTCGCGCAGCTCCCGCTGATCGGCGTGGACCTGGGTGTCGAACCGGGTGCCGGTCGACCCCACCCACGCGTCGTCGTCCATCAGCCGACAGGAGGGATCGAGCGCCCACCAGTGCTCGTCCGACAGCCGCTGGATCCGCTCCGCAGCGGCCTGCATCGCCTGGCGGTCGAGGTCGGCCATGATGTTCCCCCTTGTGACGGCCGGGGAGCCAGATCAGGAGGCTGCGTCTCCCGCGCGCCACAAGCTAATCAACATCGCGTCAACAGAACAAGCGAAACGTCGCTGAAAGGTATGGCGCCTTCGAGCTTTATGGGGGAATGACACGTTTCGCCTGGTAGCTGGCATGTTCTGGATCGGTGGCGAGTCGAGGACGCGCCGGTCACCGTTGCGATTCGGTAGAGGCGCGATCTTTCATCAGCCCGTTGAGTAACATTTGACCGTGGCCCATGGATCCTTTTCCCCAAACGAGAATGAAACCCGGCGGATACTCGTTGAGAGCCAGCTGAAACGGTCGGGGTGGGATCGGGATCAGTTGGTCGACGAGTACGCGATCACGGACGGGAAGATCCTCGCCGCCGGAGGCCGGCCCCGGCGGGGCGCGCAACTGCGCGCGGACTACGCTCTCGAGTACCGCCCGGGCCTGCCGATCGCGATCGTGGAGGTCAAGCGGACCTCTGCCAACGCCAACGACGGTGTCGAGCAGGCCAAACGGTACGCCAGGAAACTGGAAGTGCCGTTCGCCTATGCGACCAACGGGCTTGAGGTCCAGGAGATCGACCTGGACACGGGGCTCATCACTCAGGTCAGCGCCTATCCATCACCTGATGAACTGTGGGCCCGTTACCGTCGGGCCAAGGGTCTTGACCTGCAGCGCGCCATCGACCTCGTACTCACACCGTTCGATCAGACGCTGAAAAACTGGGACAATACTCCGAAGACTCCTCGTTACTACCAGCGGCTCGCGGTCAACAAGGCGGTCGAGGCCATCGGCAGAGGCCGGGATCGCATTCTGCTCGTTCTGGCCACCGGTACCGGCAAGACACTCGTGGCGTACCAGGTAGTGAAGAAGCTGTCGCATGGTGGATGGGTCGATGGGCGTCAACCTCGCGTGCTCTATCTCGCCGACCGGAACATCCTGGTGGACCAGCCCAAGGACGAATATTTCGTGCCGGGGTTCGGCGAAGCCGTCCACAAGCTGGGCGGCGGGGTGGCGAAGCTCGGCCGTCATATCTACTTCGCGCTCTACCAGTCCCTTGACCAGCAGGGTGGAGAGACGGCCGGTGACCGGAAGGCGCTGTTCGAGCAGTTCGGCGAGGACTTCTTCGATCTGATCATCGTCGACGAGTGCCACCGGGGGAGCGCACGGGAGAACTCCAACTGGCAACGCATACTGAAGCACTTCACCTCGGCCGTGCAGATCGGCCTCACCGCGACCCCCATCAGTGAACGCGATGCAGACACCTACGAGTACTTCGGCCGACCCGTCTACGAATATTCCCTGAAGGACGGCATCGACGACGGTTTCCTCGCTCCCTACCGGGTGCGCCGAGTCAACATCAACGTCGACGTCACCGGCTGGCAGCCGGAGCCGGGACAGGTCGACATCCACGGAAACCCCATCCCCGATCGAGAATACACGCAGCCGGATTTCGAGCGGGTGCTGGCGATCAAGGAGCGCACCGAGGTCGCGGCCCAGTATCTGACGGCCCTGCTGCATGAGACCGGCCGCATGAACAAGACCGTCGTCTTCTGCGTGGACTCCGATCACGCCGGCCGGATGCGCGCCGAGTTGAACAACCTCAACGCGGATCTGTCCAGACAGTACGGCGGAGACTACGTGGTCCGGATCACCTCCAGAGACGGTGACCCCGGACTCGCGCACCTCGATGAGTTCAGGAAGGTAAACGGCGACGCTCCGGTGATCGCGGTGACTTCGAGACTGCTCTCGACCGGTGTCGACATGCCGATGGTGCGCAATGTCGTGATCTTCCGGCCGATCGGCTCCATGACCGAGTTCAAGCAGATCGTGGGACGCGGCACGAGGCTGTTCAAGGACAGGGGCAAGTTCAGCTTCGACATCATCGACTTCGTCTACGCGACCAGGAAGTTCAATGACCCCGAGTTCGACGGCCCTCCCATCCGCCGTTACGAGGTCGAGCTAGACGACGATGGGAGTGCGATCGAGACTGTCGAACAGGAGCCAGAAGGAGAGCCTTCATCGGCTGCCGAGCCGGAGGCTGGCTTTGAGCAGCAGGAGGGCGGCCTCTTTGATCCAGCCGAGGGGATGAGTGACGATGAACTGGTCTCGGCGTTGACCACCCGTGCCCGTAGGTTCTACGTGGACGGCCAGGACGTCTTCATCTGGAACGACACGCTCTATGTGATGGACGCCGACAGCGGCCGACCCAAGATGGTCGAGTATCGGGTGTTCGTCGGCGACCAGGTTCGCAAGCTCAACCTCAGCGCGACCGAACTGCGCGGCCAGTGGGCGCGGGCCAGGTCACGCTCGGAGATCCTTCGGGCGCTGGAACACCTCGGAATCGATTTCAAGGTCTTGGCCGAGCAGATGGGAGATCCCGACGCCGATCCACTCGACCTCCTGCTCGCCGCCGCCTGGGAGTTCCCGGCCATGACGCGCAGGGAACGAGCCCGCCGGGTGCGGAGGGAATACCAGGAATTCCTGGGCTCGTTCTCCGCGGATGCGCGGGAGATCCTGGAACTCGTCCTGGACAGATACGCCGAGCACGGTCCGGTCGAACTGGGCTCGGAAGCGTTGCAATCGCCTCCGCTCAGGCAACGGGGAACCCTGCCGGAACTTGCGGCGCGGTTCGGCGGGGGTGAGCGGCTCTGGGACGCTCTCGACCAGCTCGGACTGTACGTCTACGACGCCGCGTAGTTCAAAGGCCACGGGTGGTTCGCCGTTTGGGCGCCCGCACAGTGAACCCGAACCGCCGTGACCGTCCACTACGATGAGCCACGTCCATGACCCGGTAGGTGTGCCTCCCCGCTGTCCTGGCGGGCACATTCCGTTTCCCCAAGGGCAGCCGTGTCGGACACGACGGCAGAGACGACGGAAGGATCCGCATCGATGGCAGCGGCTGGGAAGACCGCCGACAAGACCTCGCGTGCTCGATTGGGCGCGGTCATCAAGTCCGCCCGGGACATCATGCGTAAGGATGCGGGTCTCAACGGTGACCTGGATCGGCTGCCGCAGCTCTCCTGGCTGTTGTTTCTGCGCGCCTTCGACGCTTTGGAAGAGAGCAGGAGGCTGGCCGATCGCGGTTACCGGCCGGCGATCGAGGCGCCGTATCGATGGCGCGACTGGGCGGAAGATGACGATCTGTATGGCGACGCGCTTCGGGACTTCGTCAACGGCAGGTTGCTGCCCTATCTCAAGGGAGATCTCAAGGACGAGGCGCCCCGTGACAACGTGCTCGTCGACCTGTTCAAAGACATGCACAACCGGATGCTGTCCGGTTATCTCCTGGGTGACCTCGTCCGGCAGCTTAATGAGATCAACTTCGCTTCCAGCGACGACATCCACACGATGGCCTACCTGTACGAGACCATCCTCCGGGAGATGCGCGACGCCGCCGGAGATTCAGGCGAGTTCTACACGCCGAGACCGGTGATCCGGTTCATGGTGAAGCAGTCGTTCCTGTCGCTGGGGGAGAGCATCCTCGACCCGGCCTGCGGGACGGGCGGCTTCCTGGTGGAGAGCCTTGAAGAACTGAGTGTGAAAGCCGACGGCACTGAGGCGTGGAAGCAGCTCCAGAAGGATCTGCGAGGCATCGAGAAGAAGCCGCTTCCCTATCTGCTCTGCCTGATGAATCTCATCCTGCACGGGATCGACACGCCTGCCGTCGTCAGGAACAACGCCCTGGTCCAGATGACGAGCGAGACCGGAGACGCGAGCAAGGTCAGTGTCATCCTCACCAACCCGCCGTTCGGCGGTGAGGAGGAGAACTCGATCTCGGAGCGTTTCGCCAAGGGGATCCGGACGAAGGAGACGGCCTGGCTGTTCCTCGTGGCCATCCTCGACAAGCTCAAGCCCGGCGGCCGATGCGCGATCGTCCTCCCCAACGGTGTGCTCTTCGGTGAGGGAGCAGGAACTCGGATCAAGGAACGTTTGCTGCGCGAGTGCAATCTTCACACAGTTGTACGGCTTCCGCAGGGCGTCTTCGCGCCCTATACACAGATTCCGGCCAACCTGCTCTTCTTCGAGAAGACCGGGCGGACCGAGGAGACCTGGTTTTACGAGATCCTTCCTCCTGAGGGACGAAAAGGCTATAGCAAGACCAAGCCTATGCGCGACGAGGAGTTCGATGAGTGCGCGGCTTGGTGGGGCGGACGGAAGCGGGAGGGACGCCAGGAGAACGAGCATGCCTGGCGGGTTCCGGTTGCTGACATCGAAGCGGGCGGATTCAACCTCGACCTGAGCAATCTCAATGCAAAAGACGATCTCGCTCATCGTCCGCCAGCAGAACTGCTCTCGGACTTGATCGCCATGGAACGCCAAATTCTCGGCCTCCTCGAAGGACTCGCCGTTGACCTTGAGGAGTCGAAGTGGGCGTAAAGCGAGTAGCACTGGGCTCGCTTCTCAAGCTTGAGCGTATTCCTCTGGAGATAGACCCTGACGCCGAGTATGTGCAGATTGGTATCCGCTCCTTCGGGAAGGGAATCTTTCATCGTACTCCGACTAGAGGGGGAGATCTCAGCAAGCTCCGCTACTTCGAACTGAGGCCGAACCGCTTGATCGTCAGTAATATCATGGCATGGGAAGGTGCTATTGCGGTATCGGGAGACGTCGAGAAGGGGTGCATAGCCTCCAGTCGATTCTTGAGTTATGCGCCAACGGAGAAGGTTGATCTATCGTATCTAAACTATTTCTTTCAGAGTGAGATGGGCTTCAGGTTGATTAGGGGAACTTCGACTGGGACGGTTTTGCGAAACCAGACTCTCTCTATAAAAGACTTTGAGTCGATGGAAATTTGCCTGCCGGAGCTTGACCGGCAGAGAAATGTCGCTACTCGTCTGGATCTTGCCTTGGGCAAGCTTGGCCGGATGGAAGAATTGAGGGGTGGCATAAGCCGTACGAGCGCCGCCACAGTTGAGTCCGTATTGGCCTCTGTAGTGGCGCAAGATCCTCCTCGATGCCAGATCATAGAGGTGTTGAGAGCCGATCGGACGCCGATCGAGATTGATCCGGATGGCCCCTATCGTGCCCTTGGCCTTCGTTCGTTCGGGAAGGGGACGATCCGGTACGCGCCTGTTCCGGGTGCAGAACTGAGCAAACTGCGCTACTTTGCATTCCCTGAAAACGCACTCGTGCTCAGTAACATCAAGGCGTGGGAGGGTGCGATAAGCGTTACCACTGGGGAAGATCTCGAATGTGTGGCGTCGAATCGCTTTCTCTTCTATTCACCCCGTGACTCACGGGTTAATATTGGATTTGTTCGTTACTACCTTCTTTCGAAGGCGGGGCTCGCCGATGTGGGTGCTTGCTCGCCTGGTATGGCGGACCGCAATCGAACCTTGGGGATCAAGGCATTCGAGCGACTGCGCATTCCCCTGCCTGGGCGTGATGTCCAGGACCGCGTTGTTCGAGTACTTGACGGAGTGACAGGTGGTCTTGCGAAAGCGGTTGCGATGGCCGAGGGTTCCAAAGCCTTGAGGACATCGGTGCTGAACGCGGCATTCCATGGCCGACTATGAATGGGTGGCCCGTATGACCTGTTCACCTGGGTCATTCATGCACGTCGATGGTAGGTCTCAAGTAAGTGTGGAGATTCTCTGTTTTAGTCGATAGCGATTAGTCAAACTCGCCGCCCTTCACGCCGTTAATGAAGGCGTCCCACTCGCTGAGTGTAAAGACCAGTATGGGGCCGTTGGGGTTTTTGCTGTCGCGGATGCCTCGGCGTCCACAGGTTAGTTCAGCGATCTCCACGCAGTTGCCTCCGTTGCTGCCCGAGTGGGAAGACTTGACCCATGTGGCTGTCCGCAGTTCTTGGGTCAGCTGGTCCATCGCTGCCTCGTCTCCTTGATCAATTTTACGGATTCACGCTGGGACAGCGCCTCAGAACGAATCCCTTCGTACCTGAATGCTAGAGTTTTAACGCTCTCTGTCCAGTCGGTTACTTGGGCGTTGGATGCAGCTTCGACGTATGCCGTGTCGGGGGTGCCGTGGGCTTGGGCGATCGCGAACCCTCCAAGGAGGCCGGTTGTCGAGTACGCGTCGAGGGGAAGAATCTGGATGGTGATTCGAACGGCATGTGCGGCTTCGAGAAGATGAGTGAGCTGCGCTTCCATTATGTGGGGGCTCCCGATGGGACGGTGCAGCACACCCTCGTCGAGGACTACCCAGAGAATGGGTGGCTTGGGTCGCCGGAGGATCGATTGTCGTTCCATCCGAGCAGTGACGTGCTCTTCGATCTCTTCTGGCGATACGCCGGGCTCTCCGCTCAGGATCGCTCTGGCGTAGTCTTCGGTCTGGAGCAGGCCGGGTACGACGAGCGGCTCCCAGGTGCGAATGGCTTCCGCCGTGGCCTCCACATCGAGCCAGGGCCGGAACCATGGCGGGGCCGAGGCATGGCTGACCATGGGCCAGAGGCGCATCAGCGCTCCCTCCGCCTCCAGCGCCCCGTCGCAGAGGCGTGCGAACTCCTCCGTCGGTGACCGCCTGGCGGTCTCGATCATGCTGATCGTGCCGACGGAGTAGGAAACCTCCTTCGACAAGCTGAGTTGCGACCACCCTCGGGCCTTGCGGTGCCGCCGCAACTCGAACCCGAAGAGGGCTGTCGGGGAGTCGGCGGGGCATAGCTCGCTTTCCTTCGGCACTTGACCTCCTGGGGATGCCACTGTTCAAAGAGGTTTCACTTGAACGGTTGATATCAAGTCGAAGTCGATCGACTACTGACTGTAGCTGAAGTTTGGGATGGTGGACAAGGAAAGACAAGATCGACTCATGGACGCAGGTGAATTGATGAAATCAGCGAGTGCGAAGCCTAAGATCATTGCTTCGATTCATCTGGCGGGTATCCGCGAGTCTGTCTCGTACGCACGTACTCAAGTACGCCAGTGGCTGGGAGATGACCACCCTGCCGGCGACGATGCGGTGCTGGCCGCGTCAGAGCTTCTGACCAACGCGCTCCAGCACTCCGACGCCAGGCCCTACGACCTCATCGGGCTCGCTGTCGCCGCGACCGCGGAGATGGTCTACGTGGAGGTACGCGACCCAGGTTCCTCGTTCTCCGCACCTCATATCCGCCAGGAGACGCAAGCGGAGGGCGGTCGTGGGCTGATGATCATCAGCGAGATCTCCGAGGACTGGGGGGTCCGCGAGCACGGCCCAGGCGTTGGCCGCACCGTCTGGTGCGTCATCCGGTCTCCCCTTCCTGCCCCGGCGGTACTCGTCCCCGAGCGGCGGATGGACGCGGCGCCAGGCTGACAGTGAAGGCTGCACCGGCGCAGCTTGATCATGTGGAGGCGGCGAGTCCGGCGAGGCCCAGGGCGCGGTGGTGAAGGGTTTCCGAGCGGATCCGCAGGAACTCCTTGTAGTCGTTGCACGTCGCGGCCTCGTACGCCTCCTTGGTCACCAGGCAACTGGCCAGATGGGCGAGGAGTCTTTCTTCGCCGATCTCGTCGGCGAAGTCCCGCAGGTACCCCGCGGGAGGCTGGTTGGAGACGAAGATGTTCGTGGCCGAGCTCAGCATCACGATGTTGGCAGGAACGTTGGCGCTGCTGAAATCGGTCCCCTGATGCTTCCTCAAGTAGTCCTTGGGAAAGAAGTGGTGCCACTCCTTGTCGTTGGCCCAGGAAAGAGCTTTGCCGGTGTCCAGGGTCGCTCCCGTACGGATGTCCAGCGGGACCGCGCCGGCCATGAGGAGCGCGGCCATCTTGGAGACCGCGTTCTCGACGCTGAATCTGTTCCGCCGCCAGATCTCGGGACCTGGCATGGAAACCGGAACGTCGATCTCGGAACTGCCGCCGGAGACGAAGTCGTGGACGGCGGCACGATCGGCCGCCATTTGGTTGAGGTTCCAGTTCTGGTATCTGCCGCCGAGAGTCGTCCGCCAAAACCAGCGGCGGATGGCGGCGAACTGGGCGGCCGTCGGTCTCTTCAGCCAGGTGAAGATGCTGACGAGAATCGCGAACTGGGTCTCGTAGGGCAGCGTCCTGGATGAAGGAGTCCGGATTTCGGTGGCGAGAAAGTCGACGGCGCGCTTGGCTGCCTCCTCGGTCTCCTCGATCACGTCCTTGAGCTGTGGTCTGGGAAGCTGGCGCAGTTGCTCGACGTCTCCTCGGGAGTAGCCGAACCCGGCGGTCGCCGCTATGGCGCGAAGAAGGATCTTCGGATCGAGGTTCCCGTAGTTCTTGCGGTGCAGGACATCCTTGATGGCGTCGATCGAGTCCAGCAGATCGAAGTCCGGAGCCCAGGTGGCGGCTCGCATGAACTCCACCAGGCTCAGCGGCGTCCCAGTGGTGTTGATGCGCTCGAAGACCAGGCCGATCTCCTCGATCGACATGTCGCGGAGCGTCACCACCGCGATCTGGTAGTCCGCGAAACGGTTGTGCAGCAGGCGCGCTCGCTGCTTGAGTTCCTCGTCGCCGATCCGCTCCAGCCGAACGGAGAACTCCGCGCTGTCGAGGAGGAAGCGCAACGGAAACTGCTCGGGCGCAGGCTCCGCCATGTCTTCTCGATGGAGGAAGGCCGCCTGACCGAGGTCATAGACGATGTTCCACGGGCTCCTCGGGTCCCCGTCGGGCTCCCAGTACAGCGCGCCACAGATCGTGGAGAGCCGCTGCTGGCCGTCCAACAGGTAGCTGACGTGCCGGCCGGTTGGTAGCGAGTCGACTTCCAGCCCGCCGACCGTCCGTTCGCTCGCCAGCTCCTGATCGCTCTCCCAGAGCAGGATGCTGCCGACGGGGTAGTTCTTGGCCACGGAGTCGAGCAGATTGAGGATCTGCTGACGGGACCAGACGAAATCCCTCTGGAACTTGGGCAGGACGATGCGGCCGGCGAGGATGTCTCCAGCGACCTTGACGAGCCGGGGAGTCGAGGGCTCGGGGTCGCGGGGAAGTTGCCTGCGGGGAGATGGTCGCTGCACGTGTTCTCCGGGGAAACGATGGCGGCAAGGGCCATGTCAAGATGGCCGCGTCTCTGTAGATCATGATGGTCTTATCAGACTAGGGAGAGGAACTGCTGTGCCGCTGTCTCGGAAGATCACGTGTTATCGCCTGGTTGCGGAGGTCCTTGAGTGGGATCAGAACACCGCTGCGTTCGATCTTCCAGACGTCCCAACCCGCGCATGCCGTTGTCCCCGCGACCGCAGCCCCCGCAGCTGACAACGAGTGGAAGGGCTCGCCTGTGTCCAGCCTGATCACCCCGTCGGGCTCGACAGTGGCGAAATATGCGTCGCCCTTCCACCTTCGGAAGATCTTAGCTCCCGGCGACAGCAGTCCGGTGTTGATCAGGTCGATGACCTCGATCCCGTAGTGGGCCCGGCTGCGCCGTCTTACCACTTGCTCAGGGGTGGGTTGGATCTTCGGGACCCTGAAACCGAGCCTGGCAGGATCCCAGATCTCCTCGCAGAGCAGCTGATACAGCTCCTGACGCTGTTCTATCTCCTTGGTTCCGAAGGACGGGCAGCTGCGGAACGCCTGGTCTAGCTTCGCCGCCTTGATGTACTTGACGAATGCCGGGTTCCTCTCGCGACTCTTGGGATGCAGAGAGGCCGCGAGCCGATTCTGAGTGCGGTAGTGCTCGATCTTCTGCTCGTAGGGATCGTCTCGGAAACTCGCGTTGATGGATTTGGGCAGAATTAGCAGCGCACCAAGCCGGTTGCGCCAGTGATCGAAGTTGGCGACAGTTTTGACCAGGGGCTTGTAGCGCTCAAATTTGTTCGCCCAGATGTGCTCGATCTCATAATTGAGATGGCCCTGCAAGTACTCGCCCTCGCGATCCCCGCCGTCACATGCCCGCTGGACGTGAGCGGTCATCCGGGCGAGGAGATAGCGGACGAGGCGGCGGTTGTTGGCACGGAGACCGAAGGACTTGAGTTCGCGGAAATCGGGGTCCAGTAGCGCGATTTCCCGGCCGAGGACTGAGGCGATCTCCTTAGCCGAGGGACAGGCGCGCAGCGTGGGGATCACTCTGTAGATGATCTCGTCGAGGTCGCGGCGTTGTACGGGGAGATTGTTGACGCATCGCCGCACATAGATGAGATCGAGGAATGCCGCGACGAGTGCGCATTTCTCGACGAAGACACGCTCGGGGTCGTCCGGGTGAGCGACGGCCATAAGCAGAGTGAGCTGGTTATCGATGCCGTTGTGGCCGTTGAAGAAGACGGCTGGCAGCTCTGGCCTGAACTCCCGGCTGGCGCGGAGCGCTGTGCAGTAGCGCGAGGAGATGCCCGTGAGCTTCTTGATGAAGGCGTGAGCACCGGTCGGGCGATCGAGCCCCAGCCGTACCTCGTTGTCGACAACCCATTCGTGAAAAGCTCGCTCGATCTCCATGGGGTCCGCGAAGGTCTCGTCGAAATCGGCCTGTTGAGCGAGAAGAAACGAGCGGACATAGGCGCTAGGTGCATTGGCCTCGTGCAGATCGGCTTCCGCGGCAGCCAGTCGTGTCAGCATGTCTGCCCATGCCTTGCCGAGTTCCACTCGTGCCTTCGGGCCCACTCGGCGGAAGAGGTGACCTTTGAGAAGGTCAACAGGGCTGGGACGGAGACCTCGATCGTTCATCGACACAAAGATCTCGCGCCCGTTCTCTTGGTTCAGCGCTCGTATGCCAACCAGACATACCCGGCTGAGCAGCCATTCAACGAAGAAGGGAAGTGCTTCGCCTCGTAAGACCTCGGGGAAGTCCTCATCGATCTCCCTGCTCCGATCGTAGAGATTTTTGACCGAGACCGGGGTGTCGTCGGGCAGTGTGAAACCGTTGAGACTGGTCCAGTCCCTCATGAGAGCGTTCAGCAACTGGGCACGGACGGGTTCCTCGTTCGCCTGGATGGTGAAATTCCGCTTGCCGTGGCGGGCGGTGTAGATGAGCCCTTCCAAGGTGGCAATGTCAACTTCAACGTCCACTTCCTGATCGAGAAGAAGCTGTCGAAGATAGATCAGCAGGAGGTGGAGGGTGGTGATGCGCTGCTGACCATCGACGAGGAAGGTGCGTCCGCCATGCTCATGGTAGACATAGGGGCCGAGGAAGTAAGGGGTGTACTCGTCGACCGCTTCCCGTTCGTGCAGCGGGTTCCAATGAGGAAGGAAATGACGGCTGAGATCCTCGATCAGAGTCCGGATCTCATCGCGTGTCCAGGTGTATTCCCGTTGGTAGTAGTCCAAGGCGAACGTGCTGTTCTTGAACAGCTGTTGAACGGTTACACCATTACCAGGGATAGGACTGTCCGCCATGAAATCAGGCTCGCCTCTCTTCTATAGGTAGTTACTCCCCGTCTATCACGTTCGGCGGAGAAGTGTTACAAAATCTGACCGATCGCGGCCATGAAGTGCGAGGCGTACTGCGCGGCGGGCGATGAGGGCGGCCCAGTGGAAGGCGAATCCGTGGTGCGCTTTCGTCCTCAGAACTGGAGGTCGGCCCAGTCGATGGTGACGGGCAGCGGGTTCGTGATAGCGGGGGTGGGGTCGGACTCTCTCATCAGCGTGCCCACGTGTTTGTACAGCATCGCCGCGAGATCGAGCCGGTAGCGTTCGATGGTGGATACGCCGATCTGGTCGAGGCGGACGATCCAGTAGTGGGGGATGCCGGCTTTGGCGTACTCGCCGAGTTTATCGGTGGTGTCCTGGGTCTCCGAGCCGGGTGACACGATCTCGACGACCAGCAGAGTGTGCTCGGCGCGGAGTCTCTCGCCGCGCTCGCGATCGAGGCAACGGTAGAGAACGACGTCCGGCCGGCGGTTGAGCAGCGGCACGTCTCGCAATCGGAGATCGACGTCGTTGTTGACGGTGAGGCACTCGTGTCCACGGCTCATGGCCTGTCTGGCGTGGCGTTCCAGGAGGTTGGCGAGCCGTCGGCCAGCGGTTTGGTGATCGGGTGTCGGGGACTCGCAGAAGACGACGTATCCGTCCACGATCTCGATCGCTCTGGCGATCTCCTCTGGAAGTTCCTCGTATTCCTCGGAAGTGACACGACCGGGTTGAGGGCGAATGCTGAGAAGCCAGCTGTCTTCCGGCAAGGCTGTCATCGGCAACTCCTCGATCGCGGGCGATAAGGCCAGCTTACGGAGAATTCCGCCGTAGCACAGTTATCGTGGGAGCGAAGTCGGCGGCCCGTAGGCCGACACGCCACTATGCGGCCCACTATCCGGCGGTTGGGCGCGGCGGGCGATGAGGGCTTCGACGCCGTCGAGCAGGAGGTCGAGGCCGAAGTAGAAGTCGTCGTCCTGGTGCCATTCGTCGGCGCCCTCGAAGGCGCCCTCGCCCACGACGGCCGACAGCGCGGGGTAGCGCTCCGGATCGACGAGCTTGGCCAGCATGTCGCCGTAGTCGGTGGCGCCCTTGAGACCGGCCTCGGCGAGGGGTGAGTCGGCGTTGCCGAGGGCCAGGGCGGCGTCGGTGAGCGCGTAGCCGGTGAGCGCCGTGACGACGTTGACGCGCTCGCCCGCGTCGAGGCCCACGCCGTCGAGCGCGGCCAGCGCGCGGTCGAACCAGAGTGTCATCTGCGGGCCCACCGGCGGGCCGAGCTTGGCGATCGACAGGAACCAGGGGTGGTCGAGCAGGAAGTCGCGGTTGGCGCGGGTCCACTCGGTCAGGTATTCGCGCCGGCCCAGGTCTCCGCGCTCCGGCGGGGCGGGCGCGGCCCGGTCGGCCATGATCGCGAGCAGGTCCTCCTTGCTGCCGACGTAGCGGTACAGCGCCATGGTGGCCAGGCCCACGCGCTTGGCCACGTTGCTCATCGACACCCCGGCCAGCCCTTCGGCGTCGGCGATCTCGATGGCGGCGGCGACGATCGTGGGCAGGTCCAGGCGCGGGCGCGGACCCCGGCGCGTCTCGGGCTCGCGACCCCACATGCGGGCCACGACGGGAGGCAGCGCGTGCTCCTCTGGCATCCCACTCCTTCACGCCGGTCGTCTTGACGGGATCACATACCCACGCCCATGATAGGAATATAACTGCGTATAAGATACAGAGTACGACGCACGCAGAAAGGGTGCTCATGACAGATCTGGCGATCCATGCTCAGGGCCTGGGCAAGTCGTTCGGCGACAACCGGGTGCTGACCGGGGTGAACCTCGCCGTCCCGACCGGTGGCCTGCAGGCGTTGCTCGGGCCGAACGGGTCGGGCAAGACGACGACCGTGCGGATCCTGACCACGCTGCTGCGCGCCGACTCCGGCACCGCGAGCGTGGCCGGGCACGACGTGGCCCGCGACGGCGTGGCGGTGCGCCGCGCCATCGGCCTGACGGCCCAGCAGTCCACCGTGGACGAACTGCTCACCGGCAAGGAGAACCTGGAGCTGTTCGCCGGCCTGTACCACCTGGGCCGGGGGGCGGCCCAGCGGCGCGCGGCCGAACTGCTCGAACGCTTCGACCTCGGCCAGGCCGCCGAGCGGCGCGTGTCGACGTACTCGGGCGGCATGCGAAGGCGTCTGGACCTGGCGGTCAGCATCGTGGCCGCGCCCCGGATCCTGTTCCTGGACGAGCCCACCACCGGCCTCGACCCGCGCAGCAGGGCCGAGCTGTGGGCGGTGATCAGGGAATTGCTCGGCTCCGGCACCACCATCCTGCTGACCACGCAGTACCTGGAGGAGGCCGACCAGCTCGCCGACCGGGTCGCGGTGATCAACGGCGGGCGGGTGGTCGCCGACGACACGCCGGCCGCGCTGAAGCGCCAGGTGGGCGCCGAGCGGCTGGTGCTGCGGCTGGCCCGGGCCCGCGACCTGCCCGCCGCCGCCCACGCCCTGTCCGAGGTCCTCACCGCCTCCGGCGGGGCCGGCGCCGACCGTTCGGGGGCCGGCGCCGGCC
>NZ_JABCPZ010000093.1 GCF_013283785.1 Nonomuraea antri | reverse complement strand
GTCCGGGTGGGGCCGGGGGTCGTCCGAGTCCGGCGGTTGTTGTGCGACCTCAGGAGGCGGGTCGTCGTCACCCGGCGGTCGCTGCGGCGGTTCGCTGGGGCCGGAGGCCACGCGTCGTCCCTCCTCGTCGAACGGGTCGAACGGAGTTTCCGGACCGTTCCAGAAACCCATCCCACTGTGTGCGCTTATTTCGGAGTTCGGGTGTCTAGGTCAGGAAATATCATCACGCGCTGACTACTACCCCGCCGCGCCGGGAAGATCACCTCCGCGAATCCCTCGCCGTTCCACAGGATCCAGACCAGCATGCTTGGGCCGGAATAGCGAGACCTCTCTAGCGAGATTCATCCCACCTCCCGCCGGATTTTTCACGAAATAGTGCTGATTGACCGCTTTTTGGCCAGATAGAGCACGCCAACGATGTACACCCCGAACTGCACCACGGTCCCCGCCAGCATCTGCCAGGGCACGTCCCCCTGGCGCAGGGCCTCGTCCAGTCGCCCGGCCGCCGCGCTGATGCCGAACGCGATCAGGTTGTTGACCACGTGCAGCGCGATCGCCGCCTCCAGTCCCCCGGTACGCACGGTCAGCCAGCCCATGATGACGCCGAACAGGAACACGTCCACGAGTCCCAGCCAGGTGTAGCCGTGCATGGCCGCGAACAGCAGGGAACCGATGAGGATCGCCCACGCCGGATTGCGCACGTGCACCCCGAACGCCTGCAGGAACCAGCCGCGGAACACGTACTCCTCGGTCGCGGCCTGAACCGGCACCAGCAGCAGGATGATGATCAGCGGGATCAGGAAGTCGGCCCAGCCCGTCCAGCCGAACAGCTTGGACGGCTCGTTCCCGGTCAGCGACATGACCACGATCTGCGCGATCTGCCCGAGCACCAGCGCCAGCACGGCCAGGGCCAGGCAGCGCAGCAGCCAGCCCCACCGCAGCCGGCCGGCCACGGAGGACAACGTCCCCGGTCTCCTGCGCTGGACGAGCGCCGCCGTACCGAACACCAGCGGCAGCACGAGCGCGATCGACAGCAGCAGCACGGCCATGCCGAACACGGGGTCGCCGAACAGGTCGACGGCCGGGTTCGCCGGCGGCGGCATCCCGGCGAGTGCCGCGATCACCCCGCCGGAGATCACCACCATGGCCTGGATCAGCAGGAAGCCGATCCCCACCATCAGGGTGCCGACGATGGCCCGCCAGAGCTGGTCGGCCTGGGTCCTGGCCAGATGGTCGTATCGCACGCCGCGCGGAACGGGCAGGAACCAGGACTCGCCCCGCGGCGGCTGACTCGGCCAGGCCGGCGGCTGAGCGCCGGGCGGAAGCTGCGGACCTGGATTCTCCTGCATCCATACATTCTGTCCACCAGATGCGCATTAGTTCACAGACGGCCCCCCTCTTTGGGCGGATGCTCGAAGGCGTAGGCATTTCGACCCTGGGAGCAGTTCATGTCAAGGCTGGGACCTGTCATCACCCTGGCGGCAGGCGTCGTGCTGGCCGCCGGGCTCGGTGTCGCCAGCGTCACCGCGGCACCCGCGGCCGAGCAAGCGGCCGCCTCCGAAGCCGTCGAGCCGTCCGCGACCCCGCCGGGGAACGCGAACGCGAGCGAGAGCACGGGCGAGAGCGCGAGCGCCAACCCCTCGCCCGAGCAGAGCGCGGCGGCGCAGCCCGTCGTGAAGGCCGACTACGGCGGCCGCGTCAAAGGCAACGGCGGCCTCATCGCCATCTCCATCAGGGACGGCAAGGCCGTCGGATACTTCTGCGACGGCAGAACCGAAGCCTGGTTCAAAGGCGCGGAAACCGGTGGAAAGCTCGAACTCAAGGGCCTCGGCGGCGCCACGATCGGCGCGACGCTGACCGGCGGCACGGCCAAGGGCAAGCTCACCGTCGGGGGCGGGAAGTGGACCTTCGTGGCGCCCACCGTGGTCAAGCCGTCCGGTCTGTATCGGGCCACGGCCCTGGTCAGGGGCGCCAAGCTGCGGGCCGGCTGGATCGTGATCAAGCGTCCGCAGGGCGGCTACGACCAGGTCGGCGCGGCCTTCCTGGACGAGCGGCAGCTCGACATCCCGCGGCTCGACGACGAGAGCCCGACCGCGCCCGTCACGGTCGAGCAGACCACCCTCCACCCCAAGGACGTCGACGGCTTCATCCAGGAGATGCGATGACCGCCATCCAGCCCACCCGCAGCCTGACCCCGTTACTCACGCCGCTGCTGATCGGCGGCCTGGTGATGATCGCGCTCGGCGTCTACGGCCGCGCGCACGCGCCGACCGGGTTCGCCGTCGGCCCCGGCGGGTTCTCGGGGGCCCTGCCGATGAAGGTCTGGCTGACCACGGGCGCCTTCGCGCTGGCGATCGTCCAGGTGGTGTCGGCGCTGGCGATGTGGGGCAAGCTCGGGATCTCCATCCCGCCCGCCGTGCACCGCTGGTCGGGCCGGCTGGCGTTCCTGCTCACGATCCCCGTCGCCTTCCACTGCCTGTACGCGCTCGGCCTGCAGTACGACGTGCCGCGCGTGCTCGCCCACTCGTTGCTCGGCTGCTTCTTCTACGGCGTGTTCACCGCGAAGATGCTGGCGCTGCCCAAGCGCGGCACGCCGGGCTGGACGCTGCCGGTGCTCGGCGGCCTGACGTTCACCGCGCTGGTCGGGCTCTGGCTGACGTCGTCGTTCTGGTTCTTCACCGCCGTCGGGTTCAAGGTGTGAAGGTCTTGGTGCGGGCGAGCCCGGCCGCCCGTCCCTTGGCCGCCACGACGAGCGCCATCTTGCGCGAGGCCTCGTCGATCATCTCGTCGCCCAGCATGACCGCGCCGCGCTTCTCCACCGTGGTGTAGTACTCGTACGCCTCCAGGATCAGCTCGGCGTGGTCGTAGTCCTCCTGCGACGGGGAGAACACCTCGTTGGCCGCGTCGACCTGCAGCGGGTGCAGCACCCACTTGCCGTCGAAGCCCAGCGCGGCGGACCTGGCGGCCACCCTGCGGAAGCCTTCGACGTCCTTGATCTGCAGGTAGGGGCCGTCGATGACCTGCAGGTCGTGCATCCTGGCGGCCATGAGCAGGCGCATCAGGATGTAGTGGTAGGCGTCGCCCTCGGTGTAGCCGGGCGGCTGCTCGCCGACGACGAGCGTGCGCATGTTGACCGAGGCCATGAAGTCGGCCGGGCCGAACACCAGCGTCTCCAGCCGCCTGGACGAGCCCGCGATGGCGTCGGCGTTCACCAGGCCCCTGGCGTTCTCGATCTGCGCCTCGATCCCGATGCGGCCGACCTCGAAGCCCATGGTCTTCTCGATCTGGGTGAGCAGGGTGTCGAGCCAGACGACCTCGGTCGGGTCCTGCACCTTGGGCAGCATGACGGCGTCCAGGAACTCGCCGGCGCCCTCCACGACCTCGATGACGTCGCGGTAGGTCCACTGGGTGGTCAGGCCGTTGACCCTGACCACGCGGGTCTTGCCGGTCCAGTCGCCCTCGCGCAGCGCGGCCACGATGTTGGCCCGCGCGTCTTCCTTGGCCAGCGGCGCGACGGCGTCCTCCAGGTCGAGGAAGACCTCGTCGACGGGGAGTGTCTGGGCCTTCTCCAGGAAGCGGGGGTTGCTGCCGGGCACCGCGAGTACGGAACGACGTGAGCGCATGCGCCCACGCTATTGGCCCCGGCCCGCGCCCGGCAGTGGGCCCCCGTCTATGGCCCTGCGACGGTCGCTCTATGGCACTGCCACGGTCGCTCTATGGCGCTGCCACGGTTGCTTCGATCGCCCGGCGGATCGGCGTTACAGTCGAGGCTGTGAGCGACGACACCGCGGCCATCCAGGAGGGCGCCAAGAAGTCCGGCGTGCTCTGGCTCACCCTCGACCGGCCCCGCCTGGCCTGGCACACCTTCCACGACGGCGCGATCTACCTGGTCGGCGGCGGCGAGGAGCAGGAGTTGCCCGGGCTCGAGTCCATGGGCCGGGTCCACGTGACGCTGCGCAGCAAGGACAACGGCGCCATGCTGGCGGGCTTCGACGCCGACGTCACCGTGGTCGACCAGGCGGCCGCGCCCGAGGCGGTGGCCGCGCTGGCCAAGGACCGGCTCAACGCCGCCGACAGCGAGCACCTGACCGAGCGCTGGGCCGCCGGCTCCACCGTCTTCCGCCTGGCCCTGCCCGGCTGAGGCCGTCAGCTCACCCGTACCGGCTCGGTCGAGGCGGAGACGGAGGCGGGGTCGGGCTGCTCGGCGGGGGTCGCGGTCTGCGCCAGCACGGCCCCGGCCAGCACGAGCAGGCCGCCGATGACCTGGAAGACGCCCAGCGTCTCCCCCACGAAGCCCCAGGCGACGAGCGTCCCGCCGATGACCTCCAGCGTGGCCACCGTCGCGCCGACCGCGGCCGACAGCCTGCGCACCGCGTTGATGCCCAGGATGTACGCGATCACCGTCGCGACCACCACCATGATCAGGTACGCCACGAACACCGGCAGCACCACCCCGCCGGTCTCAGAAGGCGCGGTCGTGGCGGTGAACGCCTGCCAGGGGATGTTCCACGGGCGGGCGAACGGCAGCAGGATCACCGCCGCGCCGGTCATGCCCCAGGCGACCAGGCCGAGCGGGTCGAGCCCTTCGCCCAGGCTGTCGGCCATCAGGAAGTAGCCGGCGCAGCACGCCCCGGCCACCAGGCCGAGCAGCAGGCCCAGCGCGTTCAGGCTGATGCCCTGCCACGCCTCGACGACGATCCCGAGCCCGGCCACGGCCGCCACCGCGCCGATGTAGGCGGCCCGAGGCAGGTGCACCTTGCGGACGAACCGCACCCAGACGACCACCATCACCGGCGCCATGAACTCCAGCAGCAGCGCGATCCCGACCGGCAGCATCGTGATGGCCACGAAGTACAGCGACTGCACCCCGGCCACGCCCACGAGCGCGAACAGCCCGAAGAACGGCCACTTGGACCTGGGGATGCGCAGGGCCCGCGGCCTGAAGACGGCCAGCACGGCCATCAGCAGCAGCCCGGCGCCCGCCATGCGGGTCCAGACCGCCTCGATGGGCTCCAGGCCCGCCGCGATGAGGTACTTGGCCATCGGTCCGGAGAACGCGAAACAACACGAGGACACGAATGCCAGCACGAGACCGACATACCTCATCACACACCACCTGGGAGGTAATTACCGTTTAACAGGTTGGATACTGACACGCCGGGCGTCCCCGGCGCAATGTGACGGCGCTGTTAGCCTGCTGAGGTGAAGATCTTCGTGGCCCGCCTGGCGGGCACCCCGGTCTTCGACCCCGCGGGCGACCAGATCGGCCGCGTCAGGGACGTCGTGGTCGGCCTGCGCATCAGCCGGCCGCCGAACGTGCACGGCCTGGTCGTGGAGGTGCAGCCGCGCCGGCGCGTGTTCCTGCCCATCACCCGCGTCCGCCGCATCGAGCCGGGCGCCGTCGTCTTCACCGGCCGGCTGAACATGCGCAGGTTCGAGCAGCGGGCCACGGAGACGCTGGCCATCGGCCAGATGCTGGACCTCAAGGTACGCATCGACGGCCAGGACATGACCGTCTACGACGTGGCCATGGAGGAGACCAGGACCTCGACCTGGGAGATCACCCGGGTGGCCGCGTACAAGGGCAGGCGCAGGCGCGAGACCAGGACGGTCGACTGGCGCGAGGTCGCCGGATTCGACACGCTGCAGAAGGACCAGGGCGCGGCCGGGCTGATCGCCGCGTTCGAGTCGCTCCGGGCCGCCGACATGGCCAGCGCGCTGCACGAGCTGCCCGCCAAGCGGCGCATCGAGATCGCCCGCGCGCTCAACGACGACCGGCTCGCCGACGTGCTGGAAGAGCTGCCGCCCAGCGACCAGATCGGCATCCTGGGCACGCTGGAGCCGGAGCGCGCGGCCGACGTGCTGGAGGAGATGGGCCCCGACGACGCCGCCGACCTGCTGCACGACCTGCCCGACGAGCAGGCCGCCGAGCTGCTCGCGCTGATGGAGCCGGGCGAGGCCGCGCCGGTGCGCCGCCTGCTCACCTACGCCGACGACACCGCGGGCGGCCTGATGACCAGCGAGCCGGTGATCCTGCCGCCCAGCGCCACGGTGGCCGAGGCGCTGGCCCACATCAGGCTCAAGGACCTGACCCCGGCCGTGGCCGCCCAGGTGTACGTCACCCGGCCGCCGACGGAGACGCCGACGGGCACGTACCTGGGCGTCTCGCACTTCCAGCGGTTGCTGCGCGAGCCGCCGTCCACGCTGCTCGGCGGGGTGCTCGATCCGTCCATCGACCCGATCAGGCCGGAGCGGACGCTGCCCGAGGTGACGTCCTACCTGGCCAACTACAACCTGGTCGCGGCGCCCGTGGTGGACGAGCTGGGCCGCCTGGTCGGGGCCGTGACCGTGGACGACGTACTCGACCATCTGCTGCCGGAGGACTGGCGCGAGGGGGACCGCCCGTGACAGCCGACCGCCTGGACCAGCCGCGCGCGCTGCGCCGCTCGCTGCGCCCGCACTACGATCCCGAGGCCTTCGGCCGGCTGTCCGAGCGCATCGCCCGCTTCCTGGGCACCGCCAGGTTCCTGGTGTACATGACGGTGTTCGTGGCGGTCTGGGTGACCTGGAACGTGGCGGCCCCGGCGCCGCTGAAGTTCGACCCGTACCCGTTCATCTTCCTGACGTTGATGTTGTCGTTGCAGGCCTCGTACGCCGCCCCGCTGATCCTGCTCGCGCAGAACCGGCAGGACGACAGGGACCGCATCCAGTACGAGCAGGACCGCGAGGCGGCCGACAGGAACCAGGCCGAGATCGAGTACCTGACCAGGGAGATCGCCGGGCTGCGGCTGGCGCTGAGCGAGGTCGCCACGCGCGACTACCTGCGCTCGGAGCTCGGCAGGCTGCTCGACGAGCTCAAGGATCAACAGGAGCGGCAGAGGGAGCACCGGTGAGGTCGAGCTTGGCCAGCATCTCGCGCACCTGGCCGAGGTCGGCGGCGTCGAGCAGGTCGAGGAACTGGGACTTGATCCCGCGCAGGTAGGTCGGGTTGGCCTCGGCCAGGCGGTCGGCGCCCCGGTCGGTCAGCACCGCGTACAGGCCGCGGGCGTCGCTCGGGCACGCCTCGCGCGAGACCAGGCCGTCGCGCTGCAGCCGGTCGATCAGCCTGGTCAGCCCGCTGCGCGAGAGCAGGACACGCCCGGCGAGATCGTTCATGCGCAGCCTGCGGTCGGGCGCCTCGGCCAGTTGGACCAGCACCTCGTACGAGGCCAGCGGCAGGCCGTGGGTGAGCAGCAGCTCGGTCTCCAGGTGCCTGGCGATGCGCACCTGGACACGCTGGAGCATCCGCCAGACCGCCAGTTCCTCGACCGTGAGGCCCTCGTCGCGCAGAAGAGTCACGGAGTAACCTTAGTTCGTTGCACAGACACCTAACAGGATGGATTAACCGGGCTCCCGACCTGGTTCATACCATGGAGGGGCATCCTCACCGGCGCTTCGCGCCGCTCCGACATACCGACTAAGGAGGGACGGCACGCGCTCGTGCCGAGACTTCGATGGCACCAACCCAGGATCAAGTGCAGGCCGCCCTCGCCACCGTCATCGACCCCGAGATCCGTCGGCCCATCACCGACCTCGGCATGGTCAAGAACGTCGACATCGCCGCCGACGGCGCGGTGCGTGTGGGCGTCTACCTGACCGTGGCCGGGTGTCCCATGAAGGACACCATCCGCCGCGACGTCACCAACGCGGTCTCCAAGCTCGACGGTGTCACCGGCGTCCAGATCGAGCTCGACGTGATGAGCGCCGAGCAGCGCAAGACGCTGCAGACCACGCTGCGCGGCGACCGCGGCCCGGAGAAGGAGATCCCCTTCAACCAGCCGGGCTCGCTGACCCGCGTCTTCGCGGTGGCCAGCGGCAAGGGCGGCGTCGGCAAGTCCTCCGTGACGGTCAACCTGGCCGCGGCCATGGCCGCCGGCGGCATGAAGGTCGGCATCGTCGACGCCGACATCTACGGCCACAGCATCCCGCGCATGCTGGGCGCCGCCGAGCGCCCGACCAAGGTCGAGGACATGATCATGCCGCCGATGGCGCATGACATCAAGGTGATCTCGGTCGGCATGTTCAAGCCCGAGGGCAACACGCCGGTCGTCTGGCGCGGGCCGATGCTCGACCGCGCGCTGCACCAGTTCCTTGCCGACGTCTACTGGGGCGACCTCGACGTCCTGCTGCTCGACCTGCCGCCGGGCACCGGCGACATCGCGATCTCCGTCGCCCAGCGGCTGCCCGGCGCCGAGATCCTGGTCGTCACCACCCCGCAGCAGGCGGCCGCCGAGGTGGCCGAGCGGGCCGGCTCGATCGCCGCGCAGACCCACCAGCAGATCGCCGGCGTGATCGAGAACATGGCCTGGCTGCCCTGCCCGCACTGCGACGAGCGCATCGCCGTGTTCGGCGAGGGCGGCGGCCAGACCGTCGCCGACGCGCTCACTCGCACGCTGGGCGCGCGGGTGCCGCTGCTCGGGCAGGTGCCGCTGGACATGCGGCTGCGCGAGGGCGGCGACGAGGGCAAGCCGCTGGTGCTCACCGAGCCCGACTCGCCCGCTGCGGCCGAGCTCAGGAAGATCGCCGCCGGGCTGAGCAAGCGCTCTTCCAGCCTGAAGGGCCTGCAGCTCGGGCTGGCCCCGAACCGGGGCTGAGAACGCGAAGAGGGCCCGCACCGTCGTCCGGTGCGGACCCTTCGTCATGTCGGGGGCGCATCGCCGGGGTCGTGGCCCCGGGTGGAAATGCGCGCGAATGGCCGTGAGACGGCCGCTCAGGTGGCTTCCGAGTCGTACGGCGGGATTTCTCCATACCCGAGCCGATCTTCAGGCTCAGAGGCGTACGGCGCGGTCGTGGCCGGCTCCAGCTCGGGCGCCTTGTCGCCGTTCCAGTCTTTCTCGATGTCGTCGAGCAGGTGCTTGCGGACGAAGTTCTTCGGATTGAGGTCGGCCGGATCGAAGTTGGAGAACTCCGGCCCGAGCCCGGCCCGCAGGTCGTCGCGGGCGTTGTTGGCCATCCGGCGCACGTTGCGCAGCGCCTTGCCCGCCTGCGCGGCGGCCTGAGGCAACTTTTCCGGACCGAAGACCAGCAGCGCGATGACGATCAGCGCGCAGATCTCCCACCAGCCAAGTCCGAACACCGTGAGCTCCTACCGCAGTCTTACCGCCCGAGGACAACCCCGGCCTATCCACAGACTAAGGGCTATCGGGGGTTGGTCGGTCGTCCCAGCCTGGTCATACCATCCGGCACCGGTCCGGCCTGGGCGGGACTCCCGGCCCCGTCGGGCAAAACGGGCATCTCCCGGCTTCGGGTGGCATTCGCTCCGTGTTCGCCGCGCGTTCAACCACCTGCCCAAGGTGCCCTGTCATGATCACGTGGTCCAACTGCGACGAAAGGTGCGAAAGATGCGCAAGACTGCCAAATTGCTCCTTACCGCTGGTGTGATCGCGTGCGGGCTGGCGGGCACGACGCCCGCGCAGGCCGCCACCGCCGCGAACCCGTACGACCCGGCCGCGGTGTGTGGTTCCGGGTTCCGGGTGATCGACTCGCACCCGTTCACATCGGGCGGCACCAAGCTGGCCACCGTCTACCTGTCCTACAAGGGCAGCACGGGTGAGAACTGTGTCGTCACGCTGAACCACACCGTGTCGACGATCTGGATGCGCGCGACCCTTTCCGTGCAGGGCGGCGCGACCAGGTCGGATGCGAAGGAGTACCGGTACTACGCCGGCCCGGTGAAGCTGCGGGCGGCCGGCAAGTGCGTCAAGTGGGGCGGCACGTGGGACGAGGCCCCGTTCAGCTGGACCAGCGGCTGGAGCCACTGCGGCTGACCCTCCGCTGAAACCGCGAGCCCCCCGATCCGTGGGATCGGGGGGCTCGTCCGCGTTCTACGGCACGAGGTCAGGACGGCGTCGGGGTCGGGCCGTCCTCGGCGACCACCGTCAGCGTGGCCGTGCGCTCCTGGCCGTCGCGCTGGTACTTGATGGTCAGCTTCGCGCCGGGGGACTTGCTGCGGATCAACGCGATCAGCTCGTTGCCGTCCTCCAGGCGCAGCCCGTCGATCTCCAGGATCACGTCACCGGGCTTGAGCCCGGCCTGGGCCGCCGGGCCGCCGGCGTCGACCGGCTGGTTGCCCTCGCGCGGCTCGGAGGCGATGCGCACGCCCTGACCCTTGTACGTCGGGTCGAGCATGATGCCGATCTTGGGACGCTTGGCCCGGCCGGTGGTGATCAGCTCTTCGGCCACCCGGCGGGTCTGGTTGACCGGAATCGCGAAGCCCAGGCCGATGCTGCCGCTCTGGCCGCCGACCGAGCGGCTCAGCGTGGCGATGGCGGAGTTCACGCCGACCACCTCGCCGCGGCTGTTGACCAGCGGGCCGCCGGAGTTGCCCGGGTTGATGGCGGCGTCGGTCTGGATGGCGCTGATGAACGCCGGCTCCTCCTCAACCCCGCCCTGGCCGCCCTCGTCGCCGGCGATGACCGGGCGGTTGAGCGAGCTGACGATGCCGGTGGTGACCGTGCCGGTCAGGCCCAGCGGGGAGCCGATGGCGATCACCGGGTCGCCCACCACCACCTGGTCGGAGTTGCCCAGGGTGATCTCCGGCGTGCCGAACGTCTCCTCGGGCTTGACCACGGCCAGGTCGGAGCCCGGGTCGCGGCCGACGATGCGGCCCCTGGTGGTCTTGCGGTTGTGGAACCTGATCTCGATCTCGCCGTCGTCCTTGGCGGCCAGGGCGACGACGTGGTTGTTCGTCACGACGTACCCGTTCTTGATCAGGAAGCCGGAGCCCGAGGCGCCCTCGGTGCCGCTGCCGACCTCCAGCGAGACGACGCTGGGCAGCACGCGGGCGGCCACGCCCGCGATGGAGTCAGGCGCCCGGTTGGTCGCACCGGTCGGCACCGGGCCCAGGCTGAAGGACGGGTCGTTGGCGCTGCTCGGCTTGGTCAGCAGGTACGTGCCCAGGCTGCCGAGCAGCGAGGCCACCAGCGCGATCACCAGGGCGAGCGTGACCAGGAACCCGGTGGCGTGCGTGCGCCGCTGCGGCGCGGCGCCGAAGGCGATGCCGCCCGGCTGGGCCGGCGGCGGTGGCGCCCAGCCGGCGCCCATGCCGAACGCCTGGCGCGGCGGAGGCGGCGGCGGGTTGCCCGGGCCGTAGGGCTGCGCGGGCGGGAACGGCGGCATCTCGTAGGCGCGGGTGCCCCCGCCCTGCGGAGCGCCGAACGCGCCGCTGCCCTGCGGGGAACCGAACGCGCCGCCGCTGCCGCCCTGTGGGACGGCGAAGTCTCTGCGCGGGGGCTCGTGCGACAGGATCTCGTAGGAGCCGCCGCTCGGGCTCTCGAAGCTCACCCCGCCGGAGTTCGCCCCGCCGGGGTTGCCGAAGGCGCCGTTGGCCGCCGGTTCCTGGGCGCCGCCCGGCGTCTCACGACCGGCGGGCGGCCCGTACGAGGGCGACTCGTACGGGCGGCTGCCGTGACTCTCGGTGGGACGGCCCGACGGGTCGCCCCACGAGTGGCCGAACGAGGCGGGCGGCTCGGGCCGCTGGCCCGGCTGCTCGCCGCTGTCGTCGGCGGGGAGGAAGTCCGGTCGCCCCTGTGGCTCGGCGGAGCTCGGGGATTCCGACGGCATGCGTCCTTCTGTGGGGCGCGTCTCGTCGGTCATCTACGTCTCACCACTCCTTGCTCGGCCACCGCAATCCTGGCCCTTGCGGCATACGAGGGTCATAAAGCGATTTGTCCAAGACAAATTCCGAACCCAGATCGTATGCCCCTAAGGCAGCGGAGTACGCCAACTGAGTATCCCAGGCATGACCCGGGTCAAGGCGTGGCGGTGCGTGGGGCGCTGGAGTGGTGGCCGGGCTCGAACAGCTCCACGGGCGGCGCCGGCGACTGCTGGCCCACGCCTGAGGCCGCGAAGAAGGTGCCCAGCGCGACGGCCGCGGAGACCACGCCGACCGCCACATACGTCGAGCGCCTTCTACCACCGCGTCCAGGGCCCGAGCCACCGCCGCTCGCGTCTCTGCGCGGGCGGTTGTCCAAGGGGGCGATGGTGTGCGGCCCTGGGATGGGCACTCCCCCGAACGTCCGGGAAGGGAAAGGGCGCTCCCTCGGCGGCAGCGGACCCCCGGGCTCGGCCATGCGCAGCAGCGACATCGTCAGGTCGGCCGGCATGGCGGGCCCGTCGAGCGAGCGCAGGCGCGACTTGAGCGCCCGCATCGACTCGACCTCGCGCCTGCAGTCGGCGCAGAACGTCAGGTGCGCCAGGGCGCGATCGCGTTCGGTGTGGTTGAGCTCGCCGTCGACGAGCGCGGAAACACGTTCTCCAAGATGAGCCATATCAGACTTCCTCCCCACGGATCACGGTCGGGGGGAGTTGGGTAGTACGGGGGGCCCGATGATCGAGCGCCTCCCGCAACTGCGCCCGGCCACGGTGAATACGGCTTCGGACCGTACCCAGCTTGACGCCGAGCGTGGCCGCGATCTCCTCGTAAGACAGGCCCTCGATGTCGCACAGCACGATCGCGGCCCGGAACTCGGGTGCGAGCGCGTCGAGGGCGGCCTGGATGTCGGGCTCCAGGTGGGCGTCGTCGAACGCCTGCGCCGGTGAAGGCTCACGGCCGCGCAGCCGCTCGGCGGCGTCGTCGGCCAGCCCCTCGAACCTGATGCGCTGCTTGCGGCGCGCCATGTCGAGGAAGAGGTTCGTCGTGATCCGGTGCAGCCACCCCTCGAACGTGCCGGGGGTGTAGCTCGACAGCGACCTGAAAACCCGGACGAAGACCTCCTGAGTGAGGTCCTCGGCATCGTGGACATTGCCGGTCAACCGGTATGCCAGCCGATACACGCGTGCGGAGTGTGTCCGCACCACTTCCTCCCAGGTGGGAGGAGTCCAGTCAGACGACACGGGAGTATCGGTCTGGTGGTCGCTTTCGTCCACCAGAACTCCTCTCTCTGGGACCACCGCTACCGTCATAGTGCCTGGTTTCGTCCCTTCGTGCGCACTGCCTGCCTTCCGGACCGGCAAAGCCCGTTTAAACCTGCAACGCCTCACTGCCCGCCTGAGTTCCCGTCCCGGCGTGTCTCCCCTAGGCTGCGATCGGTACCAACGCGTGGACCAATCGCACGAAAGCGGGGGGAGGAGGCCGATGACCAGTCCGGTGGAGGCCACTCTGGCCTATGCGGAGCAGTTCCATCACGAGGATGAGATCCTGCACGCGGCGCGGCAGCGCGGGCTGGAGATGGGTGCCGTCCCCATCCTTCCCGGCGGCGGCGCGGCGCTCTGTTTCCTGGCCACCGCGGTCAACGCCAAGTCGGTGGTGGAGATCGGCACCGGCTGCGGCGTCTCCGGCCTGTGGCTGCTGCGCGGCATGCGCGGCGACGGCACGCTGACCAGCGTCGACGTCGAGCCCGAGCACCAGCGGCTGGCCAGACAGGCCTTCGCGGAAGCCGGTTTCTCCGGCGGCCGGGTGCGGCTCATCTCCGGCCGGGCACTCGACGTGCTGCCGCGGCTGTCCGACGGCGGCTACGACATGGTCTTCGCCGACGGCGCCAAGCAGGAATACGCCGACTATCTGGCCGAGGCGGTTCGGCTGCTGCGCGTGGGCGGGATCGTGGCGTTCGACAACGCGCTGTGGCACGACCGGGTGGCCGACCCCGCGCAGCGCGACCCCGACACGGTGGCGCTGCGCGAGCTGGGCAAGCTGGTGCAGTCGGACGACCGGCTGCGCTCGGTGCTCATGCCGCTCGGCGACGGCCTGCTCGCCGCCATCAAGATCGCCGACTGACCCGGCCGCCCAGCTCGTCGTCCGGCCGGCCGGTCAGCTCTTGGTCAGCCACTCCAGCAGCACGCGGACGCCGAAGCCGGTCGCGCCCTTGGTGAGCGCGCCCTCGTCGACGGTGCTGCGCCCGACCCCGGCGATGTCGAGGTGCGCCCACGGCCGCCGGCCCGCGAACTCGCGCAGGAACAGCGCCGCGGTGATCGACCCGGCCCCGTACGTCGAGCCCGCCTCGATGTTCGACAGGTCGGCGATCGGCGACTCGAGCGCCGGCGCGTAGTCCTCGATCAGCGGCATCCGCCACAGCCGGTCGTCGCTCTCCTGGCCGGCGTCGATGAGCTCCTTGGCCAGCGCGTCGTCGGAGGCGTAGACGGCGCCCACGTTGCGGCCGAGCGCCACGCTGATCGCCCCGGTGAGCGTGGCGATGTCGACCACCGCGTCGGGGTCGAGCTCGGCGTCGGCGTAGGCGAGCGCGTCGGCCAGCACGAGCCGGCCCTCTGCGTCGGTGTTGAGCACCTCGACCGTGGTGCCGCCGTAGTGCTTGATCACGTCGCTGGGCCGCTGCGCGGTGCCGGACGGCATGTTCTCCGCCGCCGCGACGAGACCGGTGACCCGGACCGGGGCGCCCAGCTTGGCCAGCGCGCCGAGCACGGCGATGACGACCGCGCCGCCCGCCATGTCGGTCTTCTGCGTCTTCATGTTGTCGGTCGGCTTGAGCGACAGGCCGCCGGAGTCGAACGTGATGCCCTTGCCCACCAGCACCACGTGCCTGTCGGTGGGCTCGGCCGGGGTGTAGGAGAGCTGGATGAGCCTGGGCGGGCTGACCGAGCCGCGGCCGACGGCCAGGATGCCGCCGAAGCCGTCGGACTGCAGCCGCTCCTCGTCCCAGATCTGGACGGGCAGGCCCTGCTCGGCGGCGCGCTCGGCCAGCCAGGCCGGGTTCTTCACCGAGGCCGGCGTGTTGGCCAGGTCGCGGGCCAGCGCCACGGCCTGCGCGACGATCTCCGCGCGGCGCACCTGACCCTCGTCGGCGCCCGCGAAGCGCAGCTCGCGCACCGGTTTCGTGCCGGCTGAGCCGATCTTGAAGGTGTAGGCGGCGAGCAGCGCGGACTCCGCGAACGCGCTCACGTCGCCGTCGGGCGGCACGATGGTCAGCGCCTGGCGGCCCTTGACCCTGCGGGTGAGCGCGGCGCCGGCCTTGCGCAGCGCGCGCGGCGAACCGTCGCCGACCCCGTAGAGCAGGACGCGGCCCACGCCGTCGCCCCTGGGCACCGGCACCTCGACGATCTCGCCCGCCTCGCCCTTGGCCTCGTAGTGCGCGAGCAGTTCGGAAACAGGCAGGTGCAGTTCGACCGACGGGCTGAGGTCCGAGGTGAACGGGACCGCCAGCAACTCCGCGTCGCCGGGATCGCCGACGACCGCGCTGGTCTCGATGGGCACGGAAGAATCTCCTCGAACGTCAGCGACCCTGGCGTCGGACTCACGCCAGGGCCGTGGATCAGGTTGTCTAGGGAGCTCTCAGCCGACGACGTTCTTCAACGCCTCGCCGAGCGCCTTGGCCTCGTCGGCGGAGATCTCCACGACGAGCCGGCCGCCACCTTCCAAAGGGACCCGCATGACAATGCCTCGCCCTTCCTTGGTGACCTCGAGCGGACCATCGCCGGTCCGCGGCTTCATCGCCGCCATGCGTGCATCCCTTCCTGCCTTGGGCTCCCGCGGCCCGCGATTTCCGATCACCCGTAGGGGGTGGTCGGCGCATTCACGTCTTCTGTGATGTCCTATTCTCCCGCATCGAGAGCCCTCATGGGTAACGATCTCCTCCCAGAATGCGTTGTCGAGCCCAGCGATCGCGTCCAAACTGGACTTCGTGCACGCTCGCGCCGCCCTGTTCGATCTGTACGGAGACCACCTGCGCTCACGTGGTGGGCAGGCGTCCGTCGCTGCGCTGGTAAGGCTCATGAAGCCGCTGGAAATCGCCGCTCCCGCCGTGCGCACGGCGGTTTCGCGCATGGTCAGGCAGGGCTGGCTGAAGCCGGTACGGCTGCCTCAGGGCGCGGGCTACGGGCTGACGCCGAAGTGTGTCAGGCGCCTGGATGAGGCCGCGCTGAGAATTTACCGAGCCGGGACCCTGAGCTGGCACGGCCGCTGGCATCTGATCGTTTTCGGGCCGGTCAAGGAGCGTCCGCGGCGCGAACGGCTGCGCGCCGACCTGACGTTCCTCGGCTACGCCGCGCTGTCGGAGACGACCTGGATCGGCCCGCGCTCGTCCATCGAGCTGGACAACCTGCTCGACGGCGAGGGCGTGGTGGCCGACAGGTTCGACGCGGCGCTGGAGGGCGATCCGCGCGAGCTGGTGGCCAGGGCCTGGGATCTGGCGGCCATCGGCGAGGCGTACGAGCACTGGCACGCCGACGCTGTCACGCTGATCAGCAGGCTGCCCGAGTCCGCCCCCGCCGACCAGGTGTTCGCGACCAGGAGCAGGCTGGTGCACGGCTGGCGCAACTTCCTGTTCCGCGACCCCGGGCTGCCGGCCGAACTGCTGCCCGCGGGGTGGCCGGGAGAGAAGGCCAGGGCGTTCTTCGAGCAGGAGGCCGCCCGCCTGCTGCCCGCAGCCGCCGCGTTCGTCGACAGGGAGTTATCGTGATCCGATATGACGTGACCGACGCCGTCGCCACCATCACCCTCGACCGTCCCGACGCGATGAACTCGCTGACGGCCGAGACGAAGTCCGCGCTGCTCGACGCGTTGCGGCGGGCGGCGGACGACCAGGCGGTCAGGGCGGTGCTGCTGACCGGCTCGGGCCGGGCCTTCTGCGCGGGCCAGGACCTGCGCGAGCACGCCGACAACCTGGCCGCGGGCCGGGGGCTGGCCGGCACGGTGCGCGAGCACTACAACCCGATCGTGGAGCTGATCACGACCATGCCCAAGCCGGTCGTGGCGGCCGTCAACGGCGTGGCCGCCGGGGCGGGCGCGTCGCTGGCCTTCGCCTGCGACCTGCGGGTCGTCTCGGAGAAGGCCAAGTTCGCGCTGGCGTTCGCCGGAATCGGCCTGGCCCCGGACTCGGGCGCGTCGTGGACGTTGCAGCGCCTGGTCGGCCCCGGCCGGGCGGCCGAGCTGATGCTGCTCGGCGAGCCGCTGGACGCGGCCCGCGCGCTGGCGCTCGGCCTGGCCACCCGGGTGGTGCCCGCCGACGACGTGCTGAAGACCGCCCAGGAGCTGGCCGTCCGGCTGGCGGCCGGGCCGACCAGGGCCTACGCGGCCACCAAGCAGGCGCTGGCGTACGCGGCCACGCACACGCTGACCGAGTCGCTGGCCAAGGAGGCCGACCTGCAGGACGAGTGCGCGGCCACCCAGGACCACCAGGACGCCACCCGGGCCTTCGTCGCCAAGGAGCGCCCGGTCTTCACCGGTCGCTGAGGAACAGCTCGACCACCGGCACCGCGACGTCCGGCCGGGTGACCGGGAGCTGCAGCGTCAGCGTGTCCTCGGGCAGTCCGCGCAGGTAGTCGTGGCCTGGCTCGTCGCCGATCTCCAGGAACGGCACCTCCGACGCGTCGTGCAGGAACTGGGCGTAGCGCACCCGGCCGGCCAGGCCGTCCAGGTGCACGTGCCGCATCGGCCACGACAGCAGGTGCAGGTAGAGCCGGTCGCCGCGCCGGGTGTAGCGGCAGTCGGGCGGCGGCCGGTGCTCCGACGCGCCCGCGCCGTAAATCGCGCGGCCGTGCAGCCGGGTCCAGCGGCCGATCTCGCGCAGCCGGTCGAGCGCGCGCGGCTCGAACTCGCCGCGCGCGTTCGGCCCGACGTTGAGCAGCATGTTGCCGCCCTTGGAGACGGTGTCGACGAGCATGCGGATCAGCAGGTCGGCCGGCTTCCAGTCGTGGTTGTCACGGTGGTAGCCCCAGCTTCCGTTGAGCGTCTGGCACGCCTCCCACGGCACGTGGCCGGGCACGCCGCCGGGCGGCATGACCTGCTCGGGCGTGGTGAAGTCGCCGCTGCCCAGGTCGAGCCGGTTGTTGAGCATGATGTCCGGCTGGAGCTCGCGGACCAGCGCCGCGAGCTCTTCCGAGCGCCACTCCTGCCTGCCCTTGGCGCCGAAGCCGCGCCCGGGGTAGGAGAAGTCGAACCACATCGTGTCGATCCTGCCGTAGCGGGTGAGAAGTTCGCGTACCTGGCCGTGCAGGTACGCGGCGTACTCGGCCATGTCGCGGGCCGGGTCCTCGCCCTGGTCGCGCTGCGGGTGGTAGAGGTCGATCGGGAACTCGGGGTGGTGCCAGTCGATCAGCGAGTGGTAGAGGCCGACGCGCAGGTCGCGGGCGCGGAACGCGTCGAGCATGGGGGCGAGCAGGTCTCTGCCCGCGGGCGTGTTCGGGGCCTTGTAGCTCGTCAGGTCCGAGTCCCACAGGCAGAAACCGTCGTGGTGCTTGGTGGTGACGACCAGGTACCGCATGCCCGCGTTCGCCGCCTCCTCGGCCCACGACTCCGGGTCGTAGAGGTCGGGGTCGAAGTGGTCGAAGTAGCGCTGGTAGTGCTCGTCGCTGAGGCGTTCGTACGACTTGACCCACTCGTGGCGGGCGGCCGCGGCGTAGATGCCCCAGTGAATGAACAGGCCGAAGCGGGCGTCGGTGAACCAGGTCAACGGGTCTCCTAGGGGTGGACGAGGATTTCGGACGGCCCGACCCGCCCGGTGCGACGGCGGGCCGGGAGGTTCCCGACGGCGGCGCTCATGCGGCGCTCCAGTCCGGGTGCCCGGGCATGGGCGGGTTCTTCTCGCCGTAGAGCCAGGCACGCAGGAAGCCGTCCAGGTCGGCGCGGTGCGTGATCTTCACGGCGTGCGCGACGAAGTCCTCGGTGGAGGCGTTGCCGTCCTTGTTGCGCTGCACCCAGGTCCGCATGATCCGGTCGAAGGCCGCCGCGCCCGCCTCCTGCCGCAGCGCGTAGAGCACCAGGGCGCCGCCGTCGTAGATGTTGTAGCCGCCGAGACCCTTGGGCCGGCCGGGCGGGCCGTCCTTGGCGCGGACGGCGTCCAGCTTGTCGTAGACGACCTTCATCTTGTCGGCGAGCTCGTCCCAGCCCTGCTCCTCGCCCCAGACGGCGGCGTAGTAGACGGCCGGTCCCTCGTTGAGCCAGGCGTCCTGCCAGGTGGCGGGGGTGACGGAGTCGCCGAACCACTGGTGGACCAGCTCGTGGATCATCGTGGTGGTGTACTTGGTGGTCCCGTCGGTGCGGTTGAACCAGTTCGTGCCGAACAGCGACAGCGTCTGGTTCTCCAGTGCGTTGCGGTAGCCGTCGTAGACGTGAATGCCGTAGGTGCTGAACGGGTACCTGCCGAACCTGCGCTCGGCCCAGGCGATCTGGTCGCCGGTCAGGTCGGCGATGGGGCCGTACCTGTCCTCCTGGCCGGCCGGGATCACGTGGCGCAGCGGCAGCCCGTGCGGTCCCGTGCCCGCGCGGTAGACGCCCTTGACCACGGCGAGCCCGAGCAGTTCCGAGGCCATCGGCTCCTTGGCGCGGAAGGTCCAGGTGGTGCCGTCGCGGCCGGTCGGCTCGCCGTTGGCGGTGGCGACGTAGCCTTCGGGCGCGGTGATGCGGAAGGTCCAGGTGGCCTTGTCCGACGGGTGGTCGTTGACCGGCATGAACGTGTCGGCCCTGCTCGCCTGGACGGCGGCGGCGAAGCCACCGTCGGCGCCGAAGTTCCAGCCGGTCAGGCCGAGCCGCTGGGCCTTGCCGTTGCCGTGGTAGGCGATCTCGACGGTGAACGGCACGTGGTTCCTGAGCGTCCGCGCGGGGGTGACGGTGAGCTCCTGGCCGGTGCGTCCGGGGGCGAGCGCCCAGGTGGCGGGCGCGCCGTTCACGGTGACGGCGTCGATGACGTGGCCGTCGGTGTCCAGGTTGAACGCCGACAGGTCCTGCGTGGCGGTGGCCAGGATCGTCACCTTGGCGGTGAAGTCGTGGGTGCCTGGCGTGTAGTCGAAGGCCAGGTCGTAGTGGCGGACGTCGTAGCCGCCGTTGCCGAGGTCGGGGAAGAGCGGGTCGCCGACGCCGGGGGCGCCGGGCGTGCCGGGCCGGTCGGCCCAGGCGGGAATAGCGAGGGAGGGAGTGGTGAGGCCGAGTGTGAGCGCGGCGGCCAGCCCGGCCACCGAGAGCTTTCTGATCATGCTGAGGTGCACCAATCGTCGGGGGGTGTGATGGCGGCTCAGTCGCCCGTCTTCTGCGACGCCTCCTCGAACTCGGCCCGCATCTTGTCGCCGCCCTGCGCCCGCCAGTCCTTGGCGAGCTGGTCCAGGTCGCTGACGGGCGAGCGGCCGGCGATGATCGAGGTGATCCTGTCGACCTTCATCGTGTGCAGGGCCTCGAACCTGGCCCCTTCGGTCGGCGAGTAGAGCGCGGTGGTCGGGTCCGCGACGCCGAGCGGGATGAGCTTGGTGAACGCCTCGTGCATGAGCTTGACGCCGTCGCGCGAGGTGGCGTCGTAGACGGCCTGCGTCGGCGCGGCGGCGTACTTCCACGGGGCGGTGATGTCCTTGGCGCCCTGCTCGGTGAGCACCGGGTTGCCCTGGTCGTCGCGGGTGTGGTCGGTGGTCTCGACGCCGTAGTTGATCAGCGTGTACTCCTCGCTGCCGAACGGGGCGGCGAAGAAGTCGGCGACGCCGAGCATCTCCTTGACCTTGGCCTCGTCCGCCTTCTTGATCAGGTTGATGCCGAAGACCACGTTGTTGAGCGAGACCTTGGTCTTCGTGCCGATCGGCAGCAGCGGGCGCGGGTCGGCCTTGGGGTCGATCTTCTTCTGGGTCTGCAGGAAGTTGCCCGGGCCGAGGAAGGCCGGCATGCCGTCGTAGGTGATGGCGGCGTGCCCGGCGTTGAACTCGTTCTTGCGCTTGAGCGTGTCGAAGCCCTCGGAGCCGGGGTAGATGATCCCGGCCTCGCGCAGCTTGCGGGTGTACTCGACGGCCGCCTTGTACTCCTCGGTCTCGATGTCGGCCAGGAACTTGCCGCCTTCCAGCCGCCACAGGTTCGTCGAGCCGAAGAGCTGGCTGATGATCGACAGGCCGAACATGCCGCCCGTGGCGGTGACGATGCCCCAGCGCCGCTCCTGCGGCCTGGTGAGCTCCTTCAGCAGCTCGAAGAAGCGGTCGAGGTCGGTGATCTGCGCCAGGTCGCTCACCCCGGCGGCGGCGAACTGGTCGTGCCGGTAGAAGCCGAGCCCGCCGGCCATGTTCCTGGGGACGGGGATGCCGTAGAGCTTGCCCGCGACCACGCCTTCGCGCCAGAACGCCTCCGGGATGGCCGCCAGGTTCGGGTACGCCTTGACCGCGTCGCCGCCGAGCAGCGCGGTCAGGTCGGCGCACTGGCTGGCCACGAAGGCGGGCAGGTTGCTGGTGCCCTGGGTCTCGATGTACGGGAACAGGTCGGGCAGGGTGCCGCCGGCGACCATGGTGTTGAACTTGGTGGGCCAGTCGTCGGACGGCACGATCTGGATGTCCAGCGTGCCGCCGAGCCGCTTCTCGATCTCCTGCCAGGCCGCGTTCCGCTCCCTGGGCGGCGGCGGTGACAGGAACGTCTTCAGCGCGATCTTGGCGGTGCCGCCGGACATGGGCGGCTTGGCGACGGACTTGAACAGTTCCTTGGGATAGCTGAAGTAGGCGTCGGGCACGCCGGCCGGGGTGCCGGGCAGGTCGGGCTTGAGCGCCGCGGACGGCGGCAGGTAGGCGGGCAGCTTGATCGTCAGGCCCTGGGCCTTGGCCGGCGGCGCCGCCGCGCCGCCACCGCCGCAGGCCGCCAGCAGCGGAGCCGCGGCCGCGCCCGCGGCGGTGATCGCGCCGAGGCGCAGGAAGCCACGTCTGGACAGTGACTCGTTCATGTCGATCTTCCTTCGGGTGGGGGGTCAGCCCTTGACGGCGCCGGTGAGCACGCCCTTGGTGAAGTAGCGCTGGAGGAACGGATAGACGAGGAGAATCGGGACGACGGCGACGACGAGCACGGCCATCTGGATGGCCTGGACCGGCGCGGGGGCCTCGGCGCCGCCCAGCGATTCCAGGGCCCGGCCCTGCAGCACGAACGTGCGCAGCACCATGGGCAGCGGCCACTTCTCCTCGTCGTTGAGGTAGAGCAGGGCGTCGAAGAAGGAGTTCCAGTAGGAGACGGCGTAGAACAGGGCGATCACCGCGAGCACCGCCTTCGACAGCGGCAGCACGATGCGCACCAGGATCCGCAGGTCGCCGGCGCCGTCCATGCGGGCGCTCTCCAGCAGCTCGCCCGGCAGGCTCATGAAGAACGACCTGAGCACGACCAGGTTGAACGCGCTGACCAGGCTGGGCAGCACCAGCGAGGCGAACGTGTCGATCAGCCCGAGCTGCGAGGCCAGCAGGAAGTTGGCGATGATGCCCGGGTTGAACAGCATGGTGAACAGCGCGATCAGCAGGATCCACCGGGAGCCGGTGACCTCGCGCCTGCTCAGCCCGTAGGCCAGCGCGATGGTCGCGGCCACGCTGCCGAGCGTGCCGACCCCGGTGACCAGCACGCTCACCAGCAGCGCCCTGGTCACCGTGCCGCCGTCGAAGATGGCCCGGTAGGCGTCGAGGCTGGGCGAGTCGGGCAGCAGCACGAACCCGCCGCTGGTGGCGATCTGGGTCTCCGCGGCCAGGCTGGTGCCGACCGCGCCGACGAACGGGTAGATCACCATCAGCGTGATCGCGACCAGGACGGCCGCCTTGACCGCGAGCCCGATCCTGCTGGGCCGCTCCATCCACGCCGGGCGGTCACTTGGCCGCACTGCGGTACACCCCCTCGTGGCCGAGCATGTGCGCGAACTTGTTGGCGCCGATGACGAGGACCGCGCCGACGACCGCCTTGAACAGGCCGACCGCGGCGGCGGCGCCCCACTGGCCGCTGCGGATGCCGTTGAAGTAGATGTAGGTGTCGAGCACCTCGCCCGCCTCGGGGCCGACGGCGTCGCGCTGCAGCAGGATCTGCTCGAAGCCGACCGACAGGATGCTGCCGAGCTTGAGTATGAGCAGCAGCACGATGATCGGCGTGATGCCGGGCAGCGTGACGTGCCAGAGCCGGCGCCAGCGGCCCGCGCCGTCCATGGCTGCGGCCTCGTACAGCTCAGGTCTGATCGAGACCAGCGCGGCCAGGAAGATGATCGCGCCCCAGCCGGCGTCCTTCCACAACACCTGCAGGGTGACCAGCAGCGGGAACACGTCCGGGTCGGTCATCATGTCGTAGCGCGGCAGGCCGGCGTCGGCCAGCAGGCCGGGCAGCACGCCCGCGCCGCCGAGCACCTGCTGGAAGATCGACACGATGATCACCCAGCCGATGAAGTGCGGCAGGTACACCACGCTCTGCACGAATTTGCGGGTCCGCTCGCCCATCACGCTGTGCAGCAGCAGCGCCAGCCCGATCGTGGCGGGGAAGAAGATCACCAGCTGGGTGAGCGTGATCTGCACGGTGTTCACCACGGAGTTCCAGAACCCGGGGTCGCCGAACACGGTCGCGAAGTTCCGCAGGCCCACCCAGGCGCTGTTCAGGTAGCCGAGGTAGGGCTGGTAGTCCTGGAACGCGGTGACGTAGCTGAGCAGCGGCACATAGTGGAACACCAGGAAATACAGCAGGCCGGGCAGCGCCAGCAGGAGCATGACGCGGTCCCGCCAGATCCGCCGCCACAGCGGCAGCCGCCGCGGTGGGGCGGGTGGACTGGTCTTTCGCGGCTCCGCCACGGCTGCCTGCGGCGTGACCTGCCGCAACGCCGTCGAGCCGCTGTCAGGGGGATTCGCCATACTTGGTCCTTCCGATTGGCGAGACCGTAGTAAGCGCTTTCCAATCCGTCAAGACCCATCTCTCGCCGCGCTCCCCCGGACCTGGCGTTTGCGCTTGACGTTGCCGCTGATTACGCCTAGCGTGCCGCCACAGCGCGTAGAACGCGCTTTCTATCGGGGAGTGGCATGTGGGCAAGGAGAGTGCGCTGATGGAGTCCCCTGAGGCGCGACTCAAACCGCGCGCGGTCCTGGTCATGGGGCCGGGCGTGCGCGAGGAGGTCTTCGCCGCCGACGGCTGGGCCCGGCTGGCCGAACTGGCCGATCTGCACGACGACGTGCTCCACGAGCTCGGCTCCCCCGCCGCCGTCCGCGCGCTGGCCGGCGCCGAGGTGCTGGTGACCGGGTGGGGCTGTCCGAGGCTGGGGGCCGAGCTGCCCGACCTGGCGCCCCGGCTGCGCCTGATCGCGCACGCGGCCGGCACGGTCAAGACCTTCCTCGACCCGGCCGTGCTGCGCCGGGGCGTGCGGGTGTCGAGCGCGGCCGACGCCAACGCGGTGCCCGTCGCGGAGTTCACGTTCGCGGCCATCGTGTTCGGGGCCAAGCGGGCCTTCACGCTGGCGCACCGCTACCGCGAGCATGGCACGAAACGCGATTTCTCCGGCATGCCGTGGCTGGGCACGCATCGCATCACGGTCGGCGTCGTCGGGCTGTCGCGCATCGGCCGTCGGGTCGCCGGGCTGCTGCGCTCGCTGGAGGCCGAGGTGCTGGTCTACGACCCGTACGTGGCGCAGGACGAGGTGGCCGCGCTCGGCGGCACCAGCGTGGACCTCGACACACTGGTGCGCCGCTCGCACGTGGTGACCCTGCACGCGCCCGACACCCCGGAGACGTACCGCATGCTCGACAAGCGGCGCCTGGCGAGGCTGCGCGACGGCGCGGTGGTGATCAACACCGGCCGCGGCTCGCTCATCGACCCCGACGCGCTGCTGGCCGAGCTGACGAGCGGCAGGCTGGACGCGATACTCGACGTGAGCGACCCCGAGCCGCTGCCGCCAGGACACCCCCTGTTCAGCCTGCCGAACGTGTTCCTCACCCCGCATCTGGCCGGCGCGCAGGGCAACGAGCTGGCCAGGCTGGCCAGGTCCGCGCTCGACGAGGTGGCCAGGTACCGTGCCGGGCTGCCGCTGCGCCACGAGATCCGCGCCGACGAGCTCGATCGGATGGCATGATCACCACACGTGGAGAGGGAGTGCCAGTGACCGAGATCAGCTCGGCGACGATCGCCGACGTGGCCAGGCTGGCCGGCGTCTCCAGCGCGACCGTCTCCCGCGTCATCAACCGCAACTACCCGGTCGCCGCGGCCACCAGGGAGCGGGTGGAGTCGGCCATCACCGAGCTGGGCTACGTGGCCAACGCGCACGCCCGCGCCCTGGCCGGCACCACCAACAGGACCGTCGGGATCATCATCAACGACCTGGTCGACCCGTTCTACGCCTACATCTCGCGCGGCGTCGAGCGCGAGTCGACCGCGCTGGGCCGGCTGTGCATGGTCTGCTGCACCCAGGGCGGCCCCGAGCAGGAGCTGGCGCTCATCGACCTGCTGCACGAGCAGCGCGCCGACGCGGTGATCCTGGTGGGCGGGGCCTACGAGGACCGCGCCTACGCCGCCCAGGTGAGCAGGCGGGCGCGGGCGCTGCACGCCAGCGGGTCCACGCTGGTGCTGTGCGGACGCCCGTCGCTGGGCGACGACGTGCCGACCAAGGTCGTCGAGTACGACAACGAGGGCGGCGCGTTCTCGGTCACCGACTACCTGATCAACCAGGGGCACCGGCGGATCCTGTTCCTCGGCGGCCCGGCCATGTTGTCCACCACCATCGCCAGGGTGGCCGGGCACCGGCGGGCGCTGGAGCTGCGCGGGCTGCCCTACGAGCGGGAGCTGGTGCGCAACGGGCCGCTGAGCCGCAGGTTCGGCTACGAGGGGATCCGCGCGGCGCTGGCTGACGGTTTGGACTTCACGGCCGTCTTCGCGGCCAACGACACGGTGGCGGCCGGCGTGATGCAGGCGTTCGAGCAGGCCGGGATCTCGGTGCCCGGCGACATCTCGGTGGCCGGCTACGACGACGTGCCGATCGCGCAGGAGCTGCGACCCAGGCTGACCACGGTGCGCATCCCGCTGGAGGAGATGGGGCGGCAGGCGGTGCGGCTGGCGCTCGGCTCGCCGGACGAGGACGACTACCTGGCCCCCGTGCAGACGACGGCCCGGGTCGGCACGACCATCGTGATCCGCGAATCGGTCGCCCCTCCTCGGTAGCAAGCGCTTACATGATCCACGTGCTCCGAGCTGTCTTCGGCATGCCTGGCGTGGCACTGAACAGGCGTAGAAAGCCATAGAAAGATCAGGAAAGCCTTGACCAGGGTTAGAAAGCGCTTTAATGCTCGCCATCAGACCCCCGCTAAGGAGAAGCCATGACCCGCACCCCCCTGTCCCGCCGCGGCTTCCTCGGCGCCACCGCGCTCGGCGCCGGCGCCGTCCTCATCGGCGCCGGCCCCGCGCACGCCGACCGGGCCCGTCACACGGTCGCGCTGCGCGCCAGGCCGGACGCCGAGAGCGAGCGGCTGCGCCTGCAGCAGGCGCTGCGCACCACCGACTTCAACTCCACCGGCGTCTACCTGCCCGCGGGCGCGACGCTGACCGTGCGGGTCGAGGCCGTCGACGGCGTGCTGCCCACCCTGTACGTCGGCGCCCCCGACACCCACCCCGACGTGACGTACAAGAACCCCAGGCGCCACCCGCTGACCGCCGGCCTCAACACGGTCGGCGACGCCGGCGGCGGCATGGTCTACCTGGCGCTCACCGGCGACGGCGAGCGCGCCAGGGTCAAGTTCCTGGACGGCGGCCGGCTCGTGCCCAGGTTCGTGCTCGGCGAGACGACGGAGTCCGACTTCCAGGCCCAGCTCGACGCCCGCGCCGACGTGCCGCAGGCCGAGCTGGTCTCGCCGCGCGGCATCGTCACCGTGACCAGGGAGGGCCTGCTGCTCTGGCGCGAGCAGGACCACGCGGCCCACCTGCGGCTGCTGGAGACCATCATCGACTCGCACGCCGCCATCTCCGGGCTGTCCGCGGCCGAGCGCTCGCCGCTGGGGTTCCACCTGGTCGAGGCACCCAGGATGCCGACCGGGGCGGGCGCGTACGCCACGCACGGCTGGACCGCCTACCCGCGCACCTACCTGGACCGGCTGCTCACCGTCGAGGGCCTGCGCACCCGGGGCTGGGGCGTCTACCACGAGCTGGGGCACCAGCATCAGCAGATGGCCTACAAGCCGACCGACCTGACCGAGGTCACGGTGAACGTCTACTCGCTGGCCGCCCAGCGCACGCTCGGCCAGCCGTCCAACCTCACCAAGCCGGACACCAAGACCGGGCTCACGCCGTACCAGAGCGCGCTGGCCAAGCTGCCCAGGCAGGGGCAGGACTACGTCAAGGCGTTCGGCGCGTTCGAGAAGCTGGTGCCGCTGCGCCAGCTCGAACTGGCCTTCGGCGACGGCTTCTGGCCCGAGCTGCACCGGCTGGTACGCGCGGAGAACCCGCCGTCCGACTGGACGGAGAGCGCCAAGCGGTGGGGTTACCTGGCGCTGTACACCTCGCGCACGTCGGGCAGGGACCTGACCGGCTTCTGGGCCCGGTGGGGAGCGCCGCTGACGGCCGAGTACCTGGCCCAGGTGGCCGCGCTCAACCTGCCCGCGCCGACCACCGACCCGAGCACGCTGAGCGAATGACCATGGGGGCGGCGCCTGAGGGGTACGGCTAGCGGCATGGACGACTTCGACGCCCTGCGCGCGACCGCCGTGACCCTGCTGACGGGCGCCGGTCCCGCGGGCTGGGACCATCCGGCGTGGACCGCCGCCACGGGCAGGCTGAGCGAGGCCGCGGCCGGGCACCTGGCCGCCATGGACCCGGTCACGCTCTGGCCCGACCTGCCTCTCGCCGCCGGGGCCGGGGCGGTCTGGGAGAGCTACCGCCGGCTGCGCCTGGCCGCCACCGCCTGGGCCACCCCGGGCGCCGCCCAGCACGACGACGACCGGGTGCTCGGCCGGCTGGTGTCCGCGCTCGACCTGCTGAACCGCGACCACTACCACGAGCGGCTGCCGGAGACCGGCAACTGGTGGTTCTGGGAGATCGGCTCGCCGGCCGAGCTGACCCGCGTGTGCGTGCTGCTCGGCGACCGGCTCTCGCCCGACCGGCGCGCGGCGTACCTGCGGGCGGTGGACCGGTTCTGCCCCGATCCCGATCGGCGTACCGGACATCCCGACGTCAGCGAGAGCGCGGCCAACCGCGCGGACAAGGCGTTCATCGTCGCGCTGCGCGGGGTGGCCGGGCGCGGCGCGGCCGAGCTGGCGCTGGCCAGGGACGCGCTGTCCGACACGCGCGACGGCGGCAGGCACAGCCTCTTCCGCTACGCCGCGACCGGCGATGGCTTCCACCGCGACGGCTCGTTCATCCAGCACGGCCACGTCGCCTACACCGGCTCGTACGGGGTGGTGCAGCTCGCCGCGGTCACGCAGGTCCTGGCGCTGCTGGCCGGCTCGCCGTGGCGGGTGAGCGATCCGGCGGCCGGCGTGGTGCTCGACTGGGTCGTGCGGTCGTTCGCGCCGTTCGTGCACGACGGGCTGATGATGGACGCGGTACGCGGCCGGGCGGTCACCCGCCGGTCCTCCGCCGACCACGTCATCGGGCACGAGGTGATCACGGCGGTGCTGCTGCTCGCGCGAGACGCCCCCGAGCCGCACCGGAGCGGGCTCAGGGCGCTGGCCAAGGGCTGGATGCTGCGTGACGAGCGGCACCCGTACCTGGAGCGGGCGCCGGCGGCCGCGGTGCGTGCGGCGGTCGAGGTGGCCGCCGACCCGGAGATCCCGGCCGCGCCCGGCCCCACCGGGCACTTCGTCTTCCCCGCCATGGACCGGGTGGTGCACCGGCGGCCCGGCTGGTCGTTCGCGATCAGCATGTCGTCGGCGCGTACGTCGGCCTACGAGGCGATCAACGGGGAGAACCTGCGCGGCTGGTACACCGGCGACGGCATGACCTACCTGTACCCGGGCGGCCCGGCCGGGTACGGCGACGACTTCTGGCCGACCGTGAACCCCTACCGGCTGCCCGGCACCACGGTGTGCACCGGGCCGCGGGAGGACCTGTCGTTCAGCGCGTACCGGCCGGTCAACGCCTGGGCGGGCGGCGCGGTGCTGGGCGGCAGGTACGGCGCGGCGGCGATGGAGCTGATCGGGCACGACGTGACACTGCGGGCGCGCAAGTCCTGGTTCTGCCTCGACACCGCGGTCATGGCCCTGGGCAGCGGCATCACCAGCTCCGACGGGCGCACGATCGAGACCGTGGTGGAGAACCGGATCAGCGCCGCCGACCCGTACCTGGGCGACGGCTGGGCGCACCTGGAGGGCGCCGGCGGCTACGTCTTCACCGGCGCGCGGACCATGGTCGAGACCCGCACGGGATGCTGGCGTGACGTCAACGCCGGCTTCGACACCGGCGGCACCACCGACCCGATCACCCGGCGCTACGTGACCTTCTGGTTCGATCACGGCGTGAACCCGGTCGACGCCGGCTACGCCTACGTGCTGCTGCCGAACGCCACCCGGGCCGAGACCGCCGCGTTCGCGCTGACCGCGCCGGTGCGGGTGCTGGCCAACACCGCCGAGGTCCAGGCCGTCGAGCACGAGGGCCTGGTCGCGGCCACGTTCTGGAGCGCGGGGACGGCCGGTCCGGTGTCCGCTGACGCGCCCTGCGCCGCGCTGGTGCGGCGCTCACCAGGCCGGCTGTCCGTGGCCGTCGCCGACCCGAGCAGGACGGTGGACACCGTCACGCTCACCCTCGGCCACCCGGTACGCGCGGTGGCCGGCGCCGACGACACCGTCACGGTCAAGACCGGCACGAATCCCACCGTCACCGTGAGACTGGCCGGGTCGCTCGGCCGCACGCACACGGCCGAACTCGACCTGGAACCCGAGCTGGAAGGTCAGGCATGACCCCTCCGTACCTGTCGCTGCCCCCGACCGACCGGGTGCTCTCCCCGCGTACCGGCTGGACCAGGGCGCACTGGGAGTCGTTCACCGACCACCTGCTCGACTCGGTGGTCCCCTACGCCTCGCCGGGGTTCGCCCAGTACCGGCTGCCCGGCCGGGCGAGCTGGTCGGGCGTGACGTTGGACGGGCTGGAGGGGTTCGCCAGGACGTTCCTGGCCGCGTCGTTCCGCATCGCGGGCGCGGAGGGACGGGCGCCCGAGGAGCTGATCTCGCGGTACGCGTCCGGGCTGGCCGCCGGCACCGACCCAGGCTCAGGCGAGGCGTGGCCGGCGCTGACCGACTGCTCGCAGCAGCTCGTGGAGGCCGCGGCCATCGCGGTCGGGCTGCACGAGAGCCGGCCGTGGTTGTGGGACCGGCTGCCCGACCAGGTGCGCGAGCGGGTGGTGGACTGGCTGGGCGGCTTCACCGGCAAGCGCACCTGGGACAACAACTGGATGTTGTTCCAGACGGTCACCGAGGAGTTCGTCAAGTCCGTGGGCGGGCCCTACGAGCAGGCCGAGATCGAGCGCGGGCTGGACAGGATCGAGGACTGGTACGCCGGCGACGGCTGGTACACCGACGGCGACGGGCGCAACTTCGACTACTACGGCGGCTGGGCGCTGCACTTCTATCCACTGCTGTGGACGCGGATGTCGGGTGACAAGGAGCGGGCCGAGGTGTACCGGCAGCGCCTCACCGACTTTCTCCAGACATATCAGCATTTCTTTGGGGCGGACGGCGCGCCGGTGCACCAGGGGCGGTCGCTCTGCTACCGGTTCGCCTCGCTCGCGCCGATCTGGATGGGCGCGCTGTTCGACGCCACGCCGCTCTCGCCCGGGCGTACCAGGCGGCTGGCCTCCGGCGTGGTGCGGCACTTCGCCGAACGCGGCGTGCCCGACCGGCGCGGGCTGCTCTCCCTGGGCTGGTACGACACGTTCCTGCCGGCCACCCAGCCGTACTCGGGGCCCGCGTCGCCGTACTGGGCCTCGAAGGGGCTGCTCGGGCTGCTGCTGCCGGCCGAGCACCCGGTGTGGACGGACAGGGAGGCGCCGCTGGCCGTCGAGGAGGGCGACGTGACGGCGGCGATCCCGGCGGCCGGGTTCCTGCTGCACGGCACCCGGCACGACGGCGTGATGCGGCTGCTCAACCACGGCAGCGACCACGGCGCGCCGCCGGACGATCCGCACTACGCCAAACTGGCCTACTCCTCGCGCACCGGTCCCGAGGCCGCCGAGCACGCCTGGGCCCGCGACGTGGACAACCACCTGGCCCTGCTCGGCCCCGGCGGCGTGCCGTCACGCAGGACCGCCGTCGAGCCGCTGGCCTGCGCCGGGGACACCGCCTCCTCGCGGTACGAGACGGCCGGAGGAGCGACGGTGACCAGCACGTCCGTGGTGCGGGGCGCGTGGGAGATCAGAGTCCACGAGATCACCGGCGCTACGGACGGCGGGGAGGCCCGTGAGGGCGGATACGCGGTCGCGGACGCCTCGCCGCCGGCCGTGGCCGCCGGGGTCGGGTGGGCGCTGGCCCGCCGCGCCGACGGTCTCACCTCGGCCGTGGTCGGCCTGCACGGGTGGCGGGAGTCCGGCGTCGAGCGCGATGTCGAGTCCAACGCGTTCGGCCCGCACTCGGCCGTCCCCTGCCTGCGGGCCGGCGAGCCGGGGCTGCACGTGTCGCTGGTGGTGTTGTCCGGCGACGCGGTGCACCCGGCGGCGTTGCGCGACGCCGTCACCGCCGAGGTCGCCGACGACAGCGTGACCGTGCGCTTCCCCGACGGCACGCGGGCGGTGGTGCCCCGGGCTCAGCGGGCCGGGCAGCTCGCGATGTGATCGTTGACCAGGCCGATGGCCTGCATCAGCGCGTACGCCGTGGTCGGGCCGACGAACGAGAACCCGTGCTTCTTCAGCTCCTTGGCCAGCGCCTTCGAGCCGGGGGTGATGGCCGGGACGTCGGCCATCGTCGCGGGCACCGGCGCGCCAGGCTCGGCGAAGCGCCACACCAGCTCCGACAGCCCGCCGGGCACGTCGAGCGCCGCCTTGGCGTTGTGCAGCGTGGCCAGCACCTTGGCCCGGTTCCTGACGATTCCGGGGTCGGCGAGCAGGCGTTCCACGTCGTTCTCGTCGTACGCGGCGATCTTCTCGATCGAGAACCCGTCGAAGGCGGCGCGGAAGTTCTCCCGCTTGCGCAGGATCGTCAGCCACGACAGCCCCGACTGGAATGCCTCCAGCGTGACCCGCTCGAAGACCAGGTCGTCGCCCCTGACCGGGCGGCCCCACTCCTCGTCGTGGTAGCGCAGGTACATCGGATCCGTCATGCCCGCCCAACTGCAGCGGATGACCTCGGTCACGCCTTCTCGTCCCCGTCCTTGCCCAGCGCGGCGCGCACGGGCTCCTCATCGCGTTCCTCGTCACGATTCTCGTCGGGGGTGGCGGGCGCGTGCTGGCCGTTTTCGGACGCCGTTTCCGATTCGTCGACGTCGGACTCGGCCTTGACCTCGGTCTCGGTTTCTGCCTCGACGTCCGCTTCGACCGGCTCCGGCTCGTCCGCGGGCTCGGGCTCGTCGTGGGTGGTGTGCCAGGCGGCGGGCGCGGTGGGGCGGCGGACGATGCCCTCGGCGTCCCAGTCGACGCCGGCCCCGCTCGTCTCCACCGGGTCGCCCGACTCCGGCAGCTCGCGCGGCTCGGCCGGCGCCTCGGGCCGGTGCTCGGTGACCGGCCCCGCGCCCGGCGCGGCGTAGACCTCCTGGCGGGCGTGCAGCCGGCTCGACAGCAGCTCGGAGACGCGCTGCTCCAGCACGGCGATCCTGGTGTCGCGCTCGCTGATGGCGGTCGCGGCCCTGCGCAGGGTCTCATCGACGCTCTGCGTGTGGTAACCGACCAGGTTGACCGGAAGTTGCAGCGCCATGAAGTCGACCGCCGAGAGCCGCCCGGCCTCGGGCAGGTCGAGCGGCGGCACGTCCGGCGGGAACTCGCCCAGCTCACCGCCCCTGCCCAGGGAGACCAGGACGACGCAGGCCAAGATGGCGATCGCGGCGATGACGAGTATGACCAGGACCAGCACATTGGCATCGTACTCATATGGTGGAGCGCGTTCAGCGATCCGCCATAAGTGGCGCAATCCGTACGTACCCCCGGAACCCGGACACCGGTCGCCTCAGCCGACGGCCTCGCCCAGTTCCTCCGCGCTGGGACGAACCGGCTTGGGCCGGGCTTCGAGATGATCCATGGCCTCGGGCACCGACCGGGTCCAGGAGATCGCGTCGAAGACGTCGGCCCGGGTGAAACCCTGCGCGTGCATGCCGACGACCAGCTCGCGCAGCGGGTCGTACAGGCCCCACGGGTCGAGGATCACCAGCGGGCGGTCGTGGATGCCGAGCACCCTGGCCGTCCAGATCTCGAACAGCTCCTCCAGCGTGCCGATGCCGCCGGGCAGCACCAGGAAGGCGTCGGACCTGGCGTCCATCACGCCCTTGCGCTCGCGCATGTCGGCGGTGATGACCAGCTCGTCCGAGTCCGTGTCGGCCACCTCGATGTCCACCAGCACCTGCGGGATGACGCCGACCGTCCGGCCGCCCGCGGCGCGGGCGGCCGAGGTGACCGCACCCATGCAGCCGACCGTGGCGCCGCCGCTGACCAGCGTGTGCCCGCGTGCGGCGAGCTCGGTGCCGACCTCCGCCGCGAGATCGAGGTGCTTGTTGTCGATGGTCTGGCTGGAAGCGCAGAAGACACAGATGTTCACGGCAGTGCAGCCTATTGGGGCCGCCGGCGGCATCGGCTCATCGGGCCGCCGGCGCCGCCGGGGCTACTGCGGTTCGGCGGTCTGGGCGTCGGCCGACTCCCGCTCGTCCTGGCGCTGCTTGGATCGGGCCCGGTCGGAGTCGGCGATGATGCGCACGGCCTCGTTCACGTCGTCGGTGACCTTGATCAGATCGAGGTCCTGAGGGGCGATCTTGCCAGTGCCGAGCAGGGTGCCCTTGATCCAGTCGAGCAGGCCGCCCCAGAACTCGCTGCCCATGAGCACCACGGGGAAGGACGTGACCTTGTGCGTCTGCACCAGCGTCAGGGCCTCGAACAGCTCGTCCAGCGTGCCGAACCCGCCGGGCAGCGCGATGAAGCCGCACGAGTACTTCACGAACATGGTCTTGCGCACGAAGAAGTAGCGGAACTCGATGCCCAGGTCCACGTAGTCGTTCATGCGCTGCTCAAACGGCAGCTCGATGCCCAGCCCGACCGAGACCGCCCCGTCGACCTCGACCGTGCCCCGGTTGGCCGCCTCCATGACGCCGGGCCCGCCGCCGGTGATCACCGCGTAGCCCGCCTCGGCCAGCGCCCGGCCCAGCTCGTGCCCCATCCGGTAGTCGGGAGAGTCTTCCCTGGTGCGGGCCGAGCCGAACACCGTGACGGCCGGCGGCAGCTCGGCGAGCTGGCCGAAGCCCTCCACGAACTCCGCCTGGATGCGCAGCACCCGCCACGGATCCATGTGCACCCAGTCGGCGGGACCCTGACGGTCGAGCAGCCGCTGGTCATGGGTGGAGTCGGGAACGAGGCTGCCCCGGACCACGGCCTGACCCTGCCGCCGCTCACGACGAATCTTGTTCATATGGATCACGCTAACCCTTCTGACGGCCGGACACGCGCTTGCCGCTACCCGCGGGCCGATGGAGAATCCCGGTGGGCACGGCCCCATGGGCGGCCCCAGACCGGCCCCAGACCGGCCTCGAAAGAATCTTGAAAAAGTTCCTGGAAATCTGGGAACCGAATTTCGCGGACCCTGCGTCTAATCGGCGAGGGTGCTGCTCGGGACTGAAAGTGGCTTTCCCCGCCAAATGGCCGGCGAGGAAAGCCACTTTCACGTTGTGAGCCAGTCGCGCATCGCCCGCTCGCCGTCCACGATCTTCGACAGGGTGACGTATTCCCCCTGCTGGTGGGCCAGATTCGGGTCTCCGGGGCCGTAGTTCACGGCGGGAATGCCCAGCTCGGCGAAGCGGGCCACGTCCGTCCAGCCGAGTTTCGCGCGGGGCGTGCCGCCCACCGCGGCGGTGAACGCGGCCGCCACCGGATGCGTGAGCCCGGGGCGCGCGGCCGGCGCCGCGTCCACGAACGCCACCTCGAATCCGGCGAACACCTCGTGCACGTGCTCCTGCGCCTCCGCCACCGTCTGGTCGGGCGCGAAACGGTAGTTGACCGTGACCACGGCCTCGTCCGGGATGACGTTGCCTGCCACGCCGCCGCGCACGCCGACCGCGTTGAGCCCTTCGCGGTACTCCAGGCCGTCCACGACCGGGCGGCGTTCCTCGTAGGCGTTGAGAATGGTCAGGATCGGCTCGACGGCGTGAATGGCGTTCACCCCGAACCACGACCTGGCGCTGTGCGCGCGCTTGCCGGTCACCCTGATCTCGGCGCGCAGCGTGCCCTGGCAGCCGCCCTCGATCACGCCGTCGGTCGGCTCCATCAGCACCGCGAAGTCGGCCGCCAGCCATTCCGGGTGCTCGCGGGCGACCCGGTTCAGCCCGTTGCGCTCGGCCTCGACCTCTTCGCAGTCGTAGAAGACGTACGTGACGTCCTTGGTTGGCGCGGCGATCGTGGCCGCCAGCCGCAGCGCGACCGCCACCCCCGCCTTCATGTCGGACGTGCCGCACCCGTACAGCAGGTCGCCCTCGACCCGGCTGGGCAGGTTCGCGGCCACCGGGACCGTGTCGAGGTGCCCGGCGATCAGGACCCGCTGCCCCAGCCCCAGCTCGGTGCGGGCGACGACCGTCTCGCCCGACCGCTCCACCTTCAGATGCGGGTACGCGGCCAGCGCCCGCTCGACCGCGTCGGCCAGCGTCCGCTCGTTCCCGCTCACCGACTCGATGTCCACCACGGCCGCGGTCAGCGTCCGTACGTCCTGCGTCAGGTCCAGGTCCAGCATCAGGTGTTCACTCCGTGTTCGCGCAGCACCTCGTTGAGCGCCGCCTTGTCGTGCCGCCGTCCCGGCTCCAGGTGTCTGAGCACCAGTACGCAGGGCAGTCCGAACGTGCCACCGGGGAACTCCTTCTGCCTGGTGGCGCCGACGGCCACGCACCAGTCGGGCACGCGTCCCCTGCTCAGCTCCTGGCCGGTCTGCGCGTCGATCACCGGGATCGACCCGGACAGGATCGTCCCCGCGCCCACGACCGCGCCCCTGCCCACGCGGGCACTTTCCACGATCATGGAACGACTGCCGATGTACGCCTCGTCCTCGATCACGACCGGGGCCGCGTTCGGCGGTTCGAGCACGCCGCCGATGCCCACGCCGCCCGACAGGTGCACGTTCTTACCGATCTGGGCGCAGGATCCGACCGTGGACCAGGTGTCGAGCATGGTGCCCGAGTCGACGTACGCGCCGATGTTCGTGAACGACGGCATCAGCACCACCCCGGGCGCCAGATAGGAGCCCCAGCGCGCGATCGCGCCCGGCACCACGCGCACGCCGTCGAACGAGCTCTTCAGGGGCACCAGGTCGTGGTGCTGAAAATCGCCCACCTGCGACCTGGCCATGCCGAGCACCTTGAAGCAGAGCAGGATGGCGCGTTTGGCGCGTTCGTCCACCACCACGTCGTCGCCCTCGACCCAGGCCACCCTGGCCTTGCCCTGGTCGATCAGGTCGACCGCGTGCACCACCAGATGGCGCGCCTCGGTGTCGGCCGGCGAGAGCTCGCTCCGGCGTTCCCACAACTCGTCCACCGCCGCCGGGAGCGGTGACGAGGTGCGCACGTGACTCATGGCCACGGAGCCTATAGGGCCGGGTAGGTTTTTCAGGGTGCGGCTACGCTTCTCCCGTGGTGTCATCACCATCGCGATCATCGTCGTCGTGCTCGCCGTGGGCGTTTCCGCGGGCATCTACTTCCTGCTGAAGAAGGTGCCCCAGCCGCTGGCCGAGCGCGAGCCCCGGTGCGTCGTCACCACGCCCGGCGGCAGCCGCGACCTCGAACTCGAACAGGCTCAGATCGCGGCCACCATCGCCGCCGTCGCCACCCGCCGCAAGCTGCCGGAACGGGCCCTGATCATCGCGTACGCGACGGCGATCCAGGAGTCGAAGATCAAGAACCTCGACTACGGCGACCGCGACTCGGTCGGGGTGTTCCAGCAGCGCGAATCGCAGGGCTGGGGGTCGAAGAAGCAGATCATGGACCCGGTCTACGCCACGAACAAGTTCTTCGCCGCGCTGGAGAAGGTGAAGAACTACCGCAAGCTGCCCGTGGCCGAGGCCGCCCAGGCGGTGCAGCGTTCCGCCGGCGGCTACGCGTACGCCCCGCACGAGGACGACGCCAAGATCCTCGCCCAGGCGTTCACCGGGCGCGTGCCGAAGGCCGTCCAGTGCTGGTACCCGCCCGGCTCGAACCGGACGCCCGGCCCGAAGGGCGGCTCGGGCGACCAGGCCGACTCGGCGGACCAGGTCGTCGCGGCGAAGCCGGCCGAACTGGCCGCCGGGCGCCGGCAACTGACGCGGGAGCTGGGCAGCACGGCGATCACCGGCAAGCGGCGGGGCTGGCTGATCGCCGCCTGGTGGGTCGCGCACGCGGAGAAGTACGGGCTGCGGCAGGTCGGATACGCCGGCGCAACCTGGACGAACGACGTGGAACTCGCGGGCTGGAAGCCCGGCGGGTCGAACGAGACCAAGATCGACCTCACCTGAGCCCCAAGCCCGGGCAGGCGTTCTCCCAACGGCCGGTGGCAGGAGGCCGAGCAACCGGTGACGGCAGGCCGCCCTGCCGGGCGGCCGGGTGACAGCGGGCCGGGCAGGCGTTCTCCGAGCGGCCAGTGCCAGGAGGCCGAGCAACCGATGACGACAGGCCACCTGCCGGGCGGTCGGTGGCAGCAGGCGCGCGGCCGATGACGGCAGGCCGTGTGCCGGGCGGCCGGGGTCACCAGGTGGGGCCGGGGTCACCAGGTGGGGCC
>NZ_JABCPZ010000092.1 GCF_013283785.1 Nonomuraea antri | reverse complement strand
GGTCGCCGGGGCCTATCAGGAGGCGCGGCGGTGCGCCGAGGCGCTGATCGCGCTCGGCCGGGCCGGCGACGGCGCGAGCGCGAGCGAGCTGGGCTTCGTCGGCCTGCTCGTCGGCGACGGCCGTGACGTGCGCGGATTCGTCCACGCCGCGCTCGGCCCGATGATCGACTACGACACACGCAGAGGCACCGCGCTGGCCGACACGCTGGCCGCCTACTTCGGCTCCGGCGGCTCGCCGTCGCGGACGGCCGAGGCCATGCACATCCACGTCAACACCGTCACGCAGCGGCTCGACAGGATCGGCAAGCTGCTCGGCGACGGCTGGCTGGAGCCCGAGCGCGCGCTGGAGATCCAGCTCGCGCTCCGGCTGCACCGGCTCGGCCACACATCATCCACAAAGACTGTGGGTCCGCACGCCATATGAGTGATGCCGGTCACTCCTTACCGTGACCGGCATGGCCACTTCCATCAAGAAGATCGTGGGCGCGAGCCTGATCGGCACCACCATCGAGTGGTATGACTTCTTCCTCTACGGCTCGGCGGCGGCGCTGGTGTTCAACCAGTTGTTCTTCCCCGAGTCCGACCCGCTGACCGGCACCCTGCTGTCGTTCCTCACCTACGCCGTCGGCTTCGCCGCCCGCCCGCTCGGCGGCCTGATCTTCGGCCACTTCGGCGACCGGCTGGGCCGCAAGCAGCTCCTGGTCGTCAGCCTGCTGCTGATGGGCGCCGCCACGTTCCTCATCGGCTGCCTGCCCACCCACGCCAGCATCGGCTCCGCGGCGCCGCTGCTGCTGACCGCGCTGCGCCTGGTGCAGGGCTTCGCGCTGGGCGGCGAGTGGGGCGGCGCGGTGCTGATCGTCTCCGAGCACGGCGATGCCGGACGCCGCGGCTTCTGGGCGTCCTGGCCGCAGGCCGGCGCGCCGGGCGGGAACCTGCTGGCCACCGGCGTGCTGGCGGCGCTGGCCGCCTGGCAGTCCGACGAGGCGTTCCTGGCCTGGGGCTGGCGGGTGCCGTTCCTGCTGTCGGGCGTGCTGGTGCTGATCGGGCTGTGGATCCGGCTGTCGATCAGCGAGTCGCCGGTCTTCCAGGAGTCCGAGCCGGCGGAGAAGATGCCGTTCGTGGCCGTGATGCGCGACCACTGGCGCGACGTGATCACCGCGATCGGCGCCCGCCTGGCCGAGAACATCTCGTTCTACCTGCTCACCGTGTTCGTCATCACCTACGCCAAGTCGAACAAGATCGACAACTCGACGGTGCTCAACGCGGTGCTGATCGCCTCGGCGATCCACTTCGTCACGATCCCGCTGTGGGGCGCGCTGTCGGACCGCATCGGCCGCCGTCCGGTCTACCTGCTCGGCGCCGCCGGGACCGGCGTGTGGATCTTCGCGTTCTTCCCGCTCATCGACACCGCCAACTTCCTCGCGATCGTCCTCGCCGTCACCGTCGGCCTGCTGTTCCACGGCATGATGTACGGCCCGCAGGCCGCGTTCTTCGCCGAGCTGTTCGGCACCAGGACGCGCTACACCGGCGTCTCGATCGGCGCGCAGCTGTCGGCCATCGTGGCCGGGGCGCTGGCTCCGCTCATCGCCGTGGCCCTGCTGCGTGACTTCGGCAGCAGCGTCCCGATCAGCGCCTACCTCGGCATCGCCGCGCTGCTCACCCTGTTCGCGGTCTTCAAGGCCCGCGAGACGCGCGGCCGCGACCTCGCCGAGCGGCAGGACCTGGCTGGGAGGATCAAGCCGTGAAGGTCGAAACCGCCAGGCTCACCCAGCACGTCATGACCGTCGAGGGCCGCACGACGGGCGAGCCCGTCCTGTTCGTGCACGGCAACGTCTCGTCGTCCGCCTTCTGGCGCGACGCGATGGCCGCGCTGCCCGACGGCTTCCGCCCGCTCGCCGCCGACCTGCGCGGCTTCGGCGAGACCGACCCCGAGCCGATCGACGCCACCCGCGGGCTGCGCGACTTCTCCGACGACCTGGCCGAGCTGATCGAGACGATGGCCCTGCCGCCGGTGCACCTGGTGGGCTGGAGCATGGGCGGCGGCGTCGTGCTGCAGCTCCTGCGTGACAGGCCGGCGCTGGTCAGGAGTGTCACGCTGGTCAACCCGGTCTCGCCGTACGGCTTCGGCGGCACCCACGACGCCGCGGGCACGCTCACGCACCCCGACGGCGCGGGCTCGGGAGCCGGGGCCGCCAACCCGGACTTCGTCGCCAGGCTCCAGGCCGGCGACAGGTCCGCGGAGTCCCCCACCTCGCCCCTGTCGGTGCTGCGCTCGGCCTACGTCAAGACGCCGCCGGTGCCCGACGAGGACGTCTACCTCGACTCGATGCTCACCACCCGGGTCGGCGACACCGCCTACCCCGGCGACTCGGCCACCTCCCCGCACTGGCCGGGCGTGGCCCCGGGCAAGTACGGCGTGCTCAACGCCCTCGCCCCCACCCACTTCCGGCTGGACGACCTGCACGAGATCGACCCCAGGCCGCCGATCCTGTGGATCAGGGGCGCCGACGACGTGATCGTCTCCGACACGTCCCTGTTCGACCTGGCCCACCTGGGCACGCTCGGCGTGGTGCCCGGCTCCCCCGGCACCCCGGGCCAGCCCATGATCGCCCAGACCAGGTCGGTGCTCGACCGCTACGGCCGCTACCGCGAGGTCGTCATCGACGACTGCGGCCACAGCCCGCACCTGGAGCACCCGGAACGGTTCCACCGGCTGCTGGCCGACCACGTCAAGGAGGCGTGATGCTGCTCGCACTCACCCTGGTCGCGAGCCTGCTCGGCCCGGCGCAGGCGCACCCCGGGCCGCTCACCGTGCCAGGCGCCGAGCACCAGGTCAGCGCCACGCTGGCGGACCTGACCACGGCGGGCACGGTCAAGACCGGCCACACCGACCCGGCCGACTGGGCCGGACTGCACTCGGCGGCCACGGTGAACCCCACCGGCGTGCCCGGCGTCCAGATCGACGGCTACTTCCCCGACACCTCCACCACGAACGCCACGCACGGCTGGAACCACGACTCCCAGTTCGTCATCAGGCTGCCCGACGACTGGAACGGCGGCCTGGTCGTCAGCGGCACGCCGGGCAACAGGGAGCAGTACGCCAACGACTTCACGATCTCCGACTGGGTGCTGTCCAAGGGCTACGCGTTCGCCAGCACCGACAAGGGCAACACCGGCGTGAGCTTCCACACCGACGGCCGCCGTCCGGGTGACGCGATCGCCGAGTGGAACCAGCGGGTCACCCAGCTCACGGTGGCCGCCAAGGCCGTGGCCGCGCGGCACTACGGCGAACGTCCGGACAAGACGTTCATGGCCGGCATCTCCAACGGCGGATACCTGGTCAGGTGGCAGCTGGAGAACCGCGGCCACCTCTACGACGGCGGCATCGACTGGGAGGGCACGCTCTGGCGGCTCAAGGGCGACAACCTGCTGAACTACCTGCCGCAGGCGCTGCGCGCCTATCCGGACGAGGCCGGGGTGCGGGCGGCCGGGTTCGCCGCGGGCTCGGAGTTCCTGTGGCCGTTCCACCGGCAGTACTACTGGGAGCTGACCACCGAGCTCTACCAGAAGGAGCTCGACCCGTCGTACACGGGCGCGCCAGCCGACTACGACTACGACGCGCGCAAGCCGTACGCGGCCGTCGCCAAGATCGCGCTGACCGGCCGGATCACCAAGCCGCTCATCACGCTGCACGGCACGCTGGACACGCTGCTGCCGATCTCCCGCGACTCCGACGTCTACGCGAAGATGGTCGGCCCGCACCGGCCGTTCCGCTACTACCGGGTGGAGGGCGGCAACCATCTCGACAGCCTGGTCGACCTGTATCCGGACAAGCTGAAGCCGATCCTGCCGGTCTTCCGCGACGCGTTCGCCGAGCTCTCCGCGTGGGTGGCCGAGCGGAGGCTCAGTCCTTGAGGTAGCGATGCCTGCCCGCGCGGGCCAGGCGCACCAGGTGCCGCGCGCCGGGCAGGCGCCTGCCGAGCCGGTGCAGCGCGGTGTCCCGGCCCAGGGGCGAGCGCCGTTCGGGATCGACCGCGGCCGTCGGCCGCACCTCGACCCTGCCCCTGCGCATCTCCAGCGCGAACCGCAGGCCCACCTCCTCCTCGGAGGTGCGCAGCGACGCCAGCCAGGCGCCGGGGCCGAGCGTGTCGCGGCCGGCCAGGCGTCGTTTGATCGGCACCTTGGCCACCAGTTGCCCGGCGAGCCTGCCCGGCAGCCCGGCCTCGACCAGCGCGGGCGCGGCGACCTCGCGCGGCCGGCGGCCGGCGCCGCGCAGCACCAGCTCCAGCGGCGGGCCGCCGCTCGGCGGCACGTACGGCACCGGCAGCACGACGTACAGGAACTCGCCGAGCTGCTTGACGTCGGCGCCGGGCGAGACCAGCGCGATCGACTCGGGGAACGACTTCGGCTCGACGGCCAGGCCGAGCTCGCCCGTGTCGCTCCAGCACGGCACCACCAGCCGCGTCCTGGGCCGCTGGGCCAGCACGCCCAGGCAGTTGAGCGGGCCGTCCGGGCGGTGTACCCGGCTCCTGGCCTGGTTGGCGCCGCCGAACATGCGGATGTGGACCTCCCACTGGCCGGGGGCGAGCGGCCGGCCGAGCGCGGCCTCGGTCACGTCGAGCCTGGCCTCCCCCTTGATCCGGACGCGGGCCAGGCGGCGGCCGTCCTGGATGCGTTCCACCGCCTGCTCGACGGGCAGGAAGTGCACGTCGCCGGTCCCGGTGTGGCGGACGTAGACCTCGACGCGGGCCCGTTCGACGGCCTCGGTGACGTCCGTGACGTGCTCGGGCAGCAGCTTGACGTCCACGCCGCCGGGCGGGATCCAGTGCAGGCGCTCGCCGTCGACCAGGTAGGTGTCGGGCTGCCCGTCGCCGGCCAGCACCTCCACGGTCAGCCCGAGCACCAGCACGTGCTTGTCCCAGCGCACCTCGGTCAGGTCGGTGCGCAGCCCGGCCCGCTTGGAGGAGTTGGACAGCATCACGATCTGGTCGAGCCGCCCGATCCTGACCAGCGCGGCCACTGCCCGGAGCTGGACGGGCAGGTAGCGTTCGAGTCGTTCAGGGAAGCGTTCGAGCACCAGCTCCTGTATGACGCGGAAGAGCACGCTGCGATCGAGTGAGGAGTTGGCGAACCTGCTGGTCAGCAGCGGCCGGGTGACGACGGAGCGGAACCAGTGGCCGTAGATGCGGTCGCGCTGGCGGCCCGGGCCGACGTAGGTGTCGACGTCGTCGAGCAGCGTGCGCAGCTCGCGGGCGACGGCCTCCGGCTCCTCCGGCGGCTCCGGGCTCCCGCCCAGGTGGCAGCACAGCCGTTCGGCGAGCACGGCGATGACCTTGGCCTGCAGATAGGCCCGCATGACGAACGCCTGCTCGGCCACCGCGCCGCCGGGCACGGCGAAGCCCAGCTCGTGCTCCTCCAGGAAGGCGCGGCGGAAGAGCTGCTGGGGCACGAGCAGCGTGAGCAGCCTGTCATGGACGATGTCGGCCCGGGCCGTGCTGCGCTCGAAGGCGACCGTGGGCGGGCCGGAGTCGCGTACCAGGCGGCCGACCAGCACGTCGGCGTCGGTCTCCACGGCCCTGTCGTACATGTGGGCCAGGGCGTCGCGTTCGAGCCTGTCGGCCTGGCCGAGGAAGAAGACGTAGTCGCCGACGGCCTGCGCCAGGCCGGCGTTGCGGGCCCGGCCCGGTGAGCCGCCGTACGGCAGGTGCAGCACGCGGGCGTTGCGCCTGACGGCGGCGATGGTGTCGAGCCGTTCGGCGGTCCCGTCCGCCGACCCGTCGTCCACGAAGATCACTTCGTAGTCGTCCGCGGGCAGCGTCTGCTCCAGCGCGGAGCGAATGCACGCGTCCGCGTCCGCGCCGGGGTTGTGGACATTGACGATCACACTGACCTTCACACCCATGCGGCCAGCGTGCGACGCCCGCTAGCGGCGGGCGTGGCGGCTTGCCGATTGGAGAAGGAAAGAATGACCTGTTAGTACCATCCCCTGGCCTGGGAGTGCCCCCAGGCCCCGCACGGGGTGCCGTACCTGCCCTTGATGTAGCCGAGTCCCCACTTGATCTGAGTGGCGGCGTTGACCTGCCAGTCGGAGCCCGCGCTGGCCATCTTGCTGCCGGGCAGCGACTGCGGGATGCCGTACGCGCCGGAGTAGCGGTTCATCGCCCGCTCGTTCCAGCCGCTCTCCTTCTGCCAGAGCTTCTCCAGGCAACCCCACTGGTCGGCGCCGAAGCCGAAGGAGGCGAGCATGTCTCGCGCGATGGCCTTGTTCGAGCCTGGCGAAGGGACCGAGCCTGGCGGGAAGTTGGCCGGGGGGAAGCCCTCGCCGCCCGGGGCCTGCTTCTTGACCACGACCCAGTCGAGGCCGTCGCCGTCGTCGCCGCCCGCGCCGGGCCGGGACTTCTTCAGCTTGTCGGCCTTGTACGCCTGGACGGCCGCCGCCTTGAGCCTGTCGGTCTTGGGATCGGGCCCGAAGTCACCGGAGGCGATCTTGGCCATGTCCTCGATGCTGAGCGGATCCTTCGAGGCCAGCTTGGCCTGCTCGGCGTTCTGCATGGAGCGGTAGGCGACGTAACCGCCGCCGCCGAAGACGACCACCACCGACATCGTGATGATGACGATGCGCTTGGGGGTCAGGCGCGAAGTCCGGCGGGCCGCGCGGGGCGATTCCTGCGCGGGGCGCTCACTCAACTGCGGACCTGGGCTCACGACCCATGAGCTTGCCCTGTCCTGGGGGGTGGTCCGCAACCGAAACAAGGTATTTGCTTGGCCTGCTCTTGGCTAACCAGCAGGTAAGGGGCATGTTTCCAAAAGAGTGTGATTTTCCTCACATCGATCGTGACCCCCCTTCGGGCGCCCGCTGCCGAAGGGAGGCCGGTTCTCAGGCTGTCCCTTGTTCGTCCGAGTGACATGCTCGACTTGTCACAGTTCAGTGACATAACCCGGGCATTCGTGACATGGATTAATAATGTGCCCGTGGCTGGCATCCTTCTCGTCGAAGACGATCCCTCGGTGCGCACGGCTCTCGAGCTCGCGCTGACCCGTCAGGGGCACTCCGTCACCTCGTACGCGACGGGAGAGGAGGCGCTCGACCACATCAGGGCCCGCCGCCCGGAGATCGCGATACTGGACGTGATGCTGCCCGGCATCGACGGCGTCGAGGTGTGCCGCCGCATCCGCAAACTCGACCAGCTGCCCGTCATCATGCTCACCGCCCGCGGCGACGACCTGGACGTGGTGGTGGGCCTGGAGGCCGGCGCGGACGACTACGTGGTCAAACCGGTCGAGCCGAGGGTCCTGGACGCCCGTATCCGGGCCATCCTGCGCCGCGCCGAGTCCGCGTCCTCCGACCGGATCACCTTCGGCGACCTGGTGATCGACCGGGGCGCGCTCAAGGTCACGCTGGCCGGCAAGGAGATCCACCTGACGCCGACCGAGCTGCGCCTGCTGCTGGAGCTGGTCCGCCACCCCGGCCAGGTGCTCAACCGCCGCTACCTGCTGCGGGTGGTCTGGGACCACACGCACGTCGCGGACTCCCGGCTGGTCGACGCCTGCGTCCAGCGGGTACGCGCGAAGATCGAGCCCCGCCCGGCCGAGCCGGTCTTCATCCACACCGTGCGCGGGTTCGGCTACCGGTTCAGCCCCCCGTGATCCCACGCCCCACCGGGCTGCGGGCACGCCTGGTCATCACCTTCACCCTGGTCGCCGTCGCCGCGTCCTTCATGGTCGCCACCATCGGCTACGAGCTGGCCAAGACCGCGCTCGTGCGGCGGGCCGAGAGCACCTCGATCGAGCTGGTGACCAAGGAGCTCGGCCGCGTCGACTTCCCCGTCGGCACGCTCAGGACCGGCGAGGCCCCGCCCAACAGCAGGAATCTCGAACGGCTCGGCCAGACGCTGATGGCGCCCGGCCGCAGCGTGCTGATCGAGTACCGCAGCCTGTCGTTCGCCCGCGGCCCGCTGAACCTGGCCGACGTGCCCGGCGAGCTGTACGGCCGGGCCAAGCAGAGCCTGGTCACCCAGCGCAAGATCGTCCGGGGCCGGCTGTACTTCATCGTGGGCGCCGAGGTCTACCGCAAGGAGGACGGCGTCCCCGAGCCGACCGGGCTGCGCGCGTTCGTCTTCTTCCCGCTGGACGACGACGAGGACCAGCTCGCCACGCTCAGGAACACCCTCGCCCAGGGCGGCGCGGTCATCGTGCTGGTGGCGCTGGGCGTGGCGCTGCTGTCGGCCAGGCAGGTGCTGCTGCCCGTCAGACGGCTCAGCGCGGCCGCGCAGGCGCTCGGCCAGGGCCGGCTCGACACCCGGCTGCCCGTGCACGGCCAGGACGAGCTGGCCGAGCTGACGGCCAGGTTCAACGACGCGGCGGCGGCCCTTGAGCTGAGCGTGTCCGAGCTGCGCTCGCTGGAGGCGATGTCGCGCAGGTTCGTCGCCGACGTCTCGCACGAGCTGCGTACCCCGCTGACCGCGATGACGGCCGTGGCCGACATGCTCTCCGAGGAGGCCGCCAGGCTCCCCCACGCGCCGGCCGAGGCCGTGCGGCTGGTGCTGCGCGAGATCGAGCGGCTGCGCGAGCTGGTCGAGCACCTCATCGAGGTGAGCAGGTTCGACGCGGGCACGGCCACGCTCAACCTGGAGCCGGTGAACGTGGCCGACGCCATCCAGGACTGCCTGGAGGTGAGAGGCTGGACGGAGAAGGTCAGGGTGAACTGCGCGCGGAGCCTGACCGTCGGCGTCGACCCCAGGCGTTTCGACGTCATCGTGGCCAACCTGGTGGGCAACGCGCTCAAACACGGGGAGCCCCCGGTGCTGGTCAGCGCCAGGGGCACGGAGAACGGGCTGGAGGTGAAGGTGCGCGACCACGGGGCGGGCATCCCGCAGGAGGCGCTGGCACACGTCTTCGACCGCTTCTTCAAGGCGGGCGCGGGCCGGGCGCGCAGCCAGGGCAGCGGGCTCGGGCTGGCCATCACCAAGGCCAACGTGCTCCTGCACGGCGGCACGATCTCGGTGCGCAGGCAGAATCCCGGCACCCTGTTCACGGTCTGGCTGCCGCACTCACGAAACGCGCCGCTCTCATGAAACGCGCCGTGGCCGTGCTCGCCGCCGTCGCCGCGCTCGCGGCCGCCGTCCAGGGCTGCGGCATCTCGCCCACGGACGTGGAGAACCGGGGCCGGGCGCCGACGATCGACCTGCCGCCGCCGACCAAGACGATCTACCTGCTCAAGGACGGCGAGCTGACCAGGGAGCCGGCCGACGTCGAGAGCGGCACGGTCGACAGCCTGCTCGGCGCGCTGTTCGCGGCCTCGTCCAAGCCGCTGCGCGATCGCGACACCGCCCTGCGGGGTTTCACCTTCCTGCGGATCAAGGACTCGCTCAAGCCGCTGCTGCGCGACGAGGTGATCTACCCACGCACCTCGACGCTGACCGTCTACATCAAGGGCGAGGGCACGCTGACCAAGCTCGGCAAGGCCCAGATCGTCTGCACCGCGCAGCTGGACGCCGCGATCGCCGAGGTCAAGATCGTCCGGGAGAGCGACACCCGGACGCCCAAGATGGAGGGTCAGCACATCTGCAAGGACTTCATCCCGCGTCCGACGGGATGAAGTCCTCGGGGGCGTCGTCCTGCAGCGTTACGTCCTAACCGCGTGACGTCCTACAGGTTGATGTCCTCCAGCATCTCCGTCACCAGGGCCGCGATCGGCGAGCGCTCGGACCTGGTCAGCGTGACGTGCGCGAAGAGCGGGTGGCCCTTCAGCTTCTCCACCACCGCCACCACGCCGTCGTGCCTGCCGACCCGCAGGTTGTCGCGCTGGGCGATGTCGTGGGTGAGCACCACCCTGGAGTTGGCCCCGATCCTGCTCAGCACGGTCAGCAGGACGCCACGTTCCAGCGACTGGGCCTCGTCCACGATCACGAACGCGTCGTGCAGCGAGCGGCCGCGGATGTGGGTTAGCGGGAGCACCTCGAGCATGCCCCGGTCGAGCACCTCCTCGATCACCTCGGGCGAGGTGATGGCGCCGAGCGTGTCGTAGACCGCCTGCGCCCAGGGGCCCATCTTCTCGCCCTCGGTGCCGGGCAGGTAGCCCAGCTCCTGGCCGCCCACCGCGTACAGGGGACGGAAGACGACCACCTTGCGGTGCTGGCGGCGCTCCAGGACGGCCTCCAGGCCCGCGCAGAGCGCCAGCGCCGACTTGCCGGTGCCGGCCCGCCCGCCCAGCGAGACGATGCCGATCTCGGGGTCCATCAGCAGGTCGAGCGCGATGCGCTGCTCGGCGGAGCGGCCGTGCAGGCCGAAGACCTCGCGGTCGCCGCGCACCAGGCGCACCGACTTGTCCGGCAGCACCCGGCCGAGCGCCGAGCCCCTGGCCGACAGCAGCCGCAGGCCGGTGTGCGCGGGCAGTTCCCTGGCCTCCTCCAGGTCGGCGGTGCCGTGCTCGAAGAGCGTCTCGACGTCCTCGGCGGTCACCTGGATCTCGGCCATGCCCGTCCAGCCGGACTCCACCACCAGCTCGGCCCGGTACTCCTCGGCCGCCAGCCCGATCGAGCCGGCCTTGACCCGCAGCGGCAGATCCTTGGACACCAGGACCACGTCACAGCCCTCGGCGGCCAGCGAGCGGGCCACGGTCAGGATGCGGGTGTCGTTGTCTCCGAGGCGGAAGCCGACGGGCAGGATGGACGGATCGCTGTGGTTGAGCTCGACCCTGATCGTGCCGTCGCCCGTCGGCATCGGCTCGTCCAGCCGGCCGTACTGGAGCCGCAGGTCGTCGAGGTAACGCAGGGCCTTTCTGGCGAAGTAACCGAGTTCGGGATGGTGCCGCTTCCCCTCAAGTTCGGTGATCACGACGATCGGAAGGACCACGTCGTGTTCCGCGAAGCGGGTCATGGCCGCCGGGTCGGCCAGCAGGACCGAGGTGTCGAGCACGTAGGTCCGCTTGGCGTTCTTGGTCGAAGGGTTGCTCGAGGACACTGCCACACGTTCTCCCCCGGGCGCCCATGGTGACGGGCACCCTGCAGACGAGGTGGGAATCGGACCGGACCCGCTTCGCTCGCCTGCCGACGGCGCCGGGTTCCGGCCCCCTCGGCAAGTGTTGGTGCAAAGGCGGGCCCTCTCCGGAGTGTCTGGTCTGCGACCGGACACTCTCCACGTTACGTCCTGAATACCCAGATGTCGTCTCAGGAACCGTAACGTCGGTGTCTCGCAGCGTAGTCACGCAACGCCCGCAGGAAGTCCACCCGGCGGAAGTCAGGCCAGTAGGCCTCGTGGAAGTAGAACTCGGAATGAGCGCTCTGCCACAGCATGAAGCCCGACAGGCGTTGCTCGCCCGAGGTCCGGATGAGGAGGTCCGGATCGGGCTGGCCGCGAGTGTAGAGATGCTCCGCGATGTGCTCCACATCGAGTACCTCGACGAGGTCCTCGATGCTGGCCCCCTTGCTCGCTTGCTCCTGGAGGAGTGAGCGCACCGCATCGGCAATCTCACGCCTTCCTCCATACCCAACTGCAACGTTCACAATCAGGCCTGGACGGTGCGATGTTGCTTCTTTTGCATTTTTGAGGACATTCGCCGTTCGGTCCGGGAGCAGGTCCAACGCCCCCACCGGGCTGATCCGCCAGCCCTCGGCCACCAGCTCCTGTGTCACGTCCTCGATGATGCCCAGCAGCGGCTCCAACTCCTCGCGTGGCCGGTTGAGGTTGTCGTTGGACAACATCCAGACGGTGACGACCTCGACCCCCGTCTCGCGGCACCAGCCGAGCAGCTCGGAGATCTTGTCGGCGCCCTTGCGGTGGCCCGTGGCGACGTCACGCATGCCCATGGCTCGTGCCCAGCGGCGGTTGCCGTCGATGATGACCCCGACATGCCGGGGAATGCTGTCTTTCGACAGCTTGGCCTCCAGCCGGTGTTCGTACAGCCGGTAGACCAGATCGCGCAGGCCCACGGAGTCCCCTCCCAGCGGTGCTGTGCCTTTGGTCGAATGACCCAACAGGCAATTATCACCGCCTTTCGCCCCTGCCTGGCCCCCCAACCGGATTCCTGCACAGATCTCTTACACCCAGGCAGCCCTCGGCCTCGTCCACCAGGCCGCGGACGAACACCGACAGCTCGGCCGAGGTCAGCACCGCGCGCATGCCCACACCCGTGGCGCCCCAGGCCTCCACGTAGGCCCTGCGGGTCAGCCGCCACTCGCCGCGCCGGCCCCGGTCGGGCATCCAGATCGGGATCGTCCTGAGCCAGCAGCGCAGCTCGCCACCGCCGACCACGCCCGACCTGGTGCGATAACGGAAGGAGAACAGTTCGCTGTCGGGCTCCTCGTCGGGGAACCTGTCGTCGGGATCGGGCCACGCCCTGGCCTCGCCGCGGCCCGCCCGCGCCTCGTCGACGCCGCGGGCCAGGCGCGCCAGCAGCCAGCCGCACCGCTCGCCCACGGTGCCGTACGGCGTGCCGTCACGATGGAGTTCGAGGGTGATCTCGTACGGCGTGCCGACGCTGTCCGTGCACGCGACGGGCGTGACGGTCAGATATGATCCATCGACGCAGCGTAGTCCACCCACTCCTGCAAGGTATCCGCGGCAAAGTCAGCTAAACCCGTAGAAACGCCCGGCCGTCCCGCCGAACACCTGGTCACGGTCGGTTTCGCCGAGCAGCTCGCGGGCCGCCGCCCAGACCTGCTGATAGCCGGCCGCCGGCAGCGCCACCGGCCAGTCGCTGCCGTACATCAGCCGTCGCGGGCCGAACACCTCGATCGCGTGCTCGACGTACGGGCGCAGGTCGGCGACCGTCCAGCGGTCATGGTCGGCCTCGGTGACCAGCCCGGAGACCTTGGCGTGAACGGTGGGCAGCGCCGCGGCGCGGGCCAGGCCCGAGGCCCAGGGCTCCCAGCGGCCGTCCCTGATGCCGGGTTTCGACAGATGGTCGATGACGATCTTCAGCGTGGGGTGGCGTTCGGCCAGCGTGACCACGTGGTCGAGGTGGCGGGGCAGCCGGGAGACCACGTCGAGGGTCAGGCCGGTCGCGGCGAGCAGGCCGAGCGATTCCAGGACGGTGTCCTGGACCAGCCAGTCGGGGTCGGGTTCGTCGTGGATGAGGTGCCGGACGCCGACAAACTTCGGATGTTTCCGATATTTCGTGATCTGGTGGGCCGCCTCCTCGGGCCGGTCCAGCGGCACCCAGCCGACCACGCCCGCGATGAAGTCGTGCGCGTCGGCCAGGGCGAGCATCGCGTCCGTCTCCGCCAGGGAGTCGGCCGCCTGCACCAGCACCGTACGGTCCACCCCGGCAGCGGCCAGTTCCGGCATCAGGTCCTCCGGGCCGTAGGTGCGGTGGAGGATTCCGAGGTCGGGGGTCAGCCAGGGGTAGTCGACCGTTTCGAGGTTCCAGAAGTGCTGGTGCGCGTCTACGATCACCCACAAAACCTAGGATGTCTCGATATTTCGTGACAAGAGGCGAGACCACCAGCGGCGGGGGGTTCGCGGCTCCTGCTCCGGATCCGGCTCCGGCATCAGGCCGCGCTCGCGCAGCCAGGCGGCGAAGTCGTCGGCGTCGGCCCGGTAGCCGGGCGGCGGCGCGCTCCTGGCCCTGGCGTAGGCGGCGAAGTGCGCCGCCAGCTCGGGACCCGCGGCCATGGCGGCGTCCGGGCGCAGCCTGGCCACGACGCTGCGGCGCTTGGCGATCAGGCTGGACGACTGGGCGGCGAACCTCCTGACGTCGAACCCCTCGGGCGGATCACCGCCCGCCACCAGCGCCTCGACCACCCGCCGCTGCGCCTCAGCCAGCCGCCGCCGCGCCTCCAGGCTCGCAGGCTGGTCGGTCATCGCCGGCCGGCCAGGGACATCGCGGTGCGTACCCGGTCCAGCTCGGCGACCAGGTCGGCGTCGCTGGGGTAGTCGTCGTCCCACTCCAGCAGCACCCCGGGCGGGTCGGTGCGCGAGCACAGCTCGGTCAGCAGGTCGAGCACCTCCTGCGGGGCCGCCGCGGTGTGCGTGTCGTGCCAGATGCCGTCGTGCTCGTGCCCGCCCGCCACGTGCACGTACGCCAGGTGCGACAGCGGCAGCGTGTCCAGCGCCGCCACCGCCGGCAGGCCCAGGTTGACCTGGTTGGTGTACAGGTTGGCCACGTCGATCAGCAGCTCGACCCCGGTCCGCTCGACCAGCTCGGCCAGGAACTCGGCCTCGGTCAGCTCGTCCTCCGGCCAGCCGAAGATGGCCGCCACGTTCTCCAGGGCCAGCGGGACGGGCAGCACGTCCTGCGCCTGCCTGACGTTCTCGGTGACGACCCGCAGCGACTCGCGGGTGCGCGGGATCGGCAGCAGGTGCCCCACCTCCATGCCGCCGCCTCTGACGAACGCCAGATGCTCGCTGACCAGCGGCGCGTCCAGCGCCTGGGCGCACGCGGCCAGATGCGCCAGCCTGGCGGGGTCCGGCCGGTCCGCCCCGCCGATGCCGAGCGCCACCCCGTGCGGGATCACCGGCACGCCCCTCGACCGCAGCACCCGCAGCGACTCGGGCAGGTGCGCGGGCGTCACGTTCTCGGCGATCACCTCGACGAAGTCGACCCCGGCCATCCGCTCGATGCTCAGGTCCAGCTCGTGCCGCCACCCGATGCCGACACCCAGCTTCCGCGCCCCGGCCGCACCACTCACGCCCATCCCGGTGGCTCCGCCCACGTCCGCCCTGGCCGCGCCGCCCACGTCCGCCCTGGCCGCTCCGCCCACGTCCGCCCCCGTCTCTTCGCGCATGTCAGCTCCCGCCCCCGCAACCACCGCCACCGCAGCTGCTGCCACCGCCGCAACTGCTCGAACCGCCACTGGAACCGCTGCTCGAACCGCCGTCCGACCCGCCGCTCGAACCGCTGCCGCAGCTCGGCGCCAGCGCGCCGCAGGAGCCGTGGGTGCCCACGGAGTGCATGGGACGCAGCTCCCACCCGCTGCACCCGCCGCCCGCGCCGCAGTTGCCCGCCGCGCAGGTCTGCCTGGCCCGGCGGCCGTTCGCGGACTTGGTCATCGAGGCCCGGGTGAGCGCGGTCCGCAGGTCCTTGTCGCGGATCTGGCCGAGCCCGTACAGCGCCAGCGGGATCTCGGCGACCCCGTCGGGCCGGTCGGCCGGGTGCTCGGCGCGCGCCTGGCGCACCTCGCGGTGGCCCTGCCCGGTCAGCGCCTCGTTCAGCGACCGCCGCCGCAGCAGGACGGTGACCACCGCCGTCACGAGCGCCACCGCGAACGCGGTCACCGCGGTGACCCCCATCCACCCCGCGCCCGCCGCGCCAGCCACGAGCAGCCCGAACCCCGTGAACAGCAGCCCGGCCAGCGCGGGCGCCACCAGCACGCGTAACGCGATCAGCATCCTGCGCAGCGCCACGTGGGTGTTCGCGGGCACGAGCAGCCCGGCCGTGGTGAGGTGGCGGCGGAGCTCGTCCATCTCGGTCCTGCGGCTCACGCTGCGGGTGAGCGCCGGCGCGGGCAGGTTGGCCTGCTGGGACAACACGGCGAGCACCGCGTCCTCGACGGGCTCGGACGAGCGGGCCCGCGCCTTGACGCGGTGCACCATGCCGCCGCGCGACACCCTGACCTGCCCCGACTGGGCCAGCAGCGCGATGGCGGTGTTCGCGGTGCGGCGCGGGCCGCCCGCCAGGTAGGCGAGCTCGTACGGGCCGAGCGCGGAACGGACGGAGGTCGGTCCGCGTTGACGACTGGCGAGCCACGTCACCGCGACGGTCAGGCAGAGCACGATCACCGCCACGAGCACCGCGGCGATCAACACGATCAAGTCCATGTACGGCCTCCCCTCGTGCAGCCGGTCGAACTGCTGTACCAGGAAGACGCATAAGGCCGACATAAAGGTTCCATTCGCCGCGACGGCGGGATCGGCGTCCGGCTCAGCTGCTGCTGGAGCCGCAGCTCGAACCGCCCGAACTCGACCCGCAACTGGACGAGCTCGACCCACAGCTGGACGAGCTGGATCCGCAGCTCGACGAGCCGCCGCCGCAGTTCACCCCGCCGGAGGAGTCCGAGCCGAAGGCGGTGCCACCGTCGCCGTGCGTCCCGCAGGAGCCCGAGCAGTCGGATCCCGGATCCCCTGCCGCCAGCCCGTCGCACAGCGACCTGTCGTCGAGGTCGGTCAGCCCGTACAGCGCGACCGGCACGCCGACCGTCATGGCCAGCGAGGACGGGTCGCGATACCCCCGCGGATGCCGGCCGCGCGCCGCGGTGAGCGCTTCGCGGCCCGCGCCGGAGACCACGTTGGCCAGCCGCCGCCGCTGCCTGCCGAACGCGGCGAACGCCGAGACGACCGCGAACCCGCCGATGAAGACCGCCCCCATGATCGTCACCGATTTCCCCGCCACGCCCGTGGCCAGCATCGCGGCCAGGAGCGCGGCGTACCCGACCGCCACCGCGGCGGCGATCCGCATGCCCGCGAATTTGGCCCGCGCGCCCGCGTAGGCGCCCTCGGGCACGAGCAGCCCGCGGCGCTCCAGCCCGTACGCCAGCGCACGCACCGCCGGATGGTGCTCCAGCTCGCCGCGCAGCGCGCCGGCCCGCTGGCCGCCCGGCCTGGCCGCCACGGCGTCGAGCACCGCCTGCTCCAGCGGCTCGGGCGATGGCCTGGCCCCGTGCACGGGCGTCACCTGCGAACCCCGTGACACGCGTACGGCGCCGGCCGTCGCCAGGACGGCCAGCGCCGTGTTGATGGCCCGCCGGGGGCCACCTGACAGATACGCCAGCTCATAGTGGGACAACACGTGCTCGCCGCCGCCCGGTGGGCCTTCGCCGATCCGGCGCCGTTCTCGTTCGACGCGCCGCTCGGCGCCGTTGACGATCAGCACCACGACCATGGCGCCCAGGATCAGGATGAAGTCCGCCGACACGCCTACCCCCTGTGCTGAGACCGGGCCGCCAAGCTAGACGGCGCCGGCCTGACCGCACAAGGGGGTTCGCTCAGCCGAGACGGTCGAGCAGCGCGTTGTACTCGTCCCACAGCTCCTTGGGCAGGTGGGCGCCGAACTTGTCGAAGTGGGCGGGGATCAGCGACGCCTCCTCGCGCCAGACGTCCTTGTCGACGCTGAGCAGCGTGCGCAGGTCCGCTTCCGACAGGTCCAGACCCTCGGTGTCGAGCTCGGCCGGCAGCAGGCCGATCGGCGTGGGCACGGCGCCGACCTCGCCGTTGAGCCGGTCCACGATCCACTTGAGCACGCGGCTGTTCTCGCCGAAGCCGGGCCAGATGAACTTGCCTTCGGCGTTCTTGCGGAACCAGTTGACGTAGTAGATGCGCGGCAGCTGCGCGCCGTCGCGCTTGCCGATGCGCAGCCAGTGGTCGAAGTAGTCGCCCATGTTGTAGCCGCAGAACGGCAGCATGGCGAACGGGTCGTGACGCAGCTCGCCGACCTTGCCCTCGGCGGCGGCGGTCTTCTCGGAGGCGACGTTGGCTCCGAGGAAGACGCCGTGCTCCCAGCTCAGCGACTCGGTGACCAGCGGCACCGCGGTCGCGCGGCGGCCGCCGAACAGGATCGCCGAGATGGGCACGCCCTTGGGGTCCTGCCATTCGGGTGCGATGGTCGGGCACTGCGCGGCCGGGGTGGTGAAGCGCGCGTTCGGGTGCGCGGCCGGCTCGTCGCTGTCCGGGGTCCAGGAGCGGCCCTTCCAGTCGGTCAGGTGCGCCGGCGGCTCCTCGGTCAGGCCCTCCCACCACACGTCGCCGTCGTCGGTGAGCGCGACGTTGGTGAAGATGCTGTTGCCCCAGAGCGTCTTGATCGCGTTGGCGTTGGTCACCTGGCCGGTGCCGGGGGCGACGCCGAAGAAGCCGGCCTCCGGGTTGATGGCGTACAGGCGGCCGTCGTCGCCGAAGCGCATCCAGGCGATGTCGTCGCCGACCGTCTCGACCTTCCAGCCGGGGATGGTGGGCTGCAGCATGGCCAGGTTGGTCTTGCCGCAGGCGCTGGGGAAGGCGGCCGCGATGTACCGAGTCTCACCGGTCGGCGGGGTGAGCTTCAGGATGAGCATGTGCTCGGCCAGCCAGCCCTCGTCGCGGGCCATGACGCTGGCGATGCGCAGCGCGTAGCACTTCTTGCCGAGCAGCGCGTTGCCGCCGTAGCCCGAGCCGTAGGACCAGATCTCGCGGGTCTCCGGGAAGTGGCTGATGTACTTGGTGTCGCTGCACGGCCACGGCACGTCGGCCTGGCCCGGCTCCAGCGGCGCGCCGACCGAGTGCACGGCCTTGACGAACTCGCCGCGCTCCTCGATGAGCCGCAGCGCCCGCTCCCCCATGCGGGTCATGATCCGCATCGACACGGCGACGTACGGCGAGTCGGTGATCTCGACGCCGAGCTGCGAGATCTCGCCGCCCAGCGGGCCCATGCAGAACGGGACCACGTACATCGTGCGGCCGCGCATGCAGCCCTTGAACAGCTCGCCGAACGTCTGGCGCATCTGCGCGGGAGCGATCCAATTGTTGGTCGGGCCCGCGTCCTCCTCGCGCTCTGAGCAGATGTAGGTGCGGTCCTCGACCCTGGCCACGTCGCTCGGGTCGGACTTGGCATAGAAGCTGTTGGGCCGGGCGGCCAGGCGCGTGAACGTGCCCTGCTCGACGAGGAGGTTGGTCAGGCGCGTCCACTCCTCCTCCGACCCGTCGCACCATTCGATCCTGTCGGGCTGGGTCAGCGCTGCGATCTGGTTCACCCACGCGACCAATTCGCCATTGCTGGTCGGTGCGGGTACTTCCACGGAAACGGACACGACTTCGGCTCCTCCACTCTTCAGGGCTCAAACATCATTAACGACGAAGCGGCCGGAAAGCCAATTGGCATAGACCTATTGACGTCACCGTCACCGCAGGCCGTGGCCCTGGCGATTTGGGGGAGCCTACCCAGGCCGAGCGGATTTAAAAGAAACTCCTGAGCGCATTGGTTCAGTCCAATACGGGTGGTCTAAACCAATTGCGCCAGTGGTTTAGTCCATTTCTCGGAGCCGTTTCCACCGGCCGGTCTCAGGAATTGAGGTCCGGACCGGCGTCGCGTACCCGGTCGACGTGCTGGAGAGCGTCGCGCAGTTCGGCCAGCCAGGTGTCGGTGTTCCTGCCCACCAGGCGTACGCACCAGGCGAGCGCGTCACTGCGACTGCGCGCGACGCCGGCGGCCACCAGCGTGTCGAGCACCTGACGCTCGGACTGGCGCAACCTGGTCATCACCGGCACGGAGAGAGTGGTGAACATCACAGTCTCGCCGCCGCAGGTCACACCCCAGGAGACCTTCTGGCGGAACTTGTGCTCGGCCTCCCTGGCGATCTCGATGCGCCGCTCGCGCGTCTCCTCCCTGAACCTCCTGGCCAGCCCCTCGATGAGGGGCAGGCGCTCGGCCTCGGGGACGTCGGCGGGCGGGTCGGGGAGCACGCCGACGACGGCGATCTCCTCACGATCCCGGACGATCTCCGGCGCACCGGTGAACCAGCCCTCGGGAAGCCTGCCGGTGAACCAGCCGCGGACCTGGGCCGTCACATCATCGTTTGCCATGTAATTAAGATTACACAGTTGCATCGAGAATGCACGTGCCTGCGCGCCCCGCGTCGGCCACGGGAAGGCATGCCTGATGACGGGATCGCGTCCCGCTCGCGAGGTTCGGTCGGTCAGCGGACGCGCGCGGCGGCGATGGGGCTGACCCTGACCACTCCGGCCAGGTTCCTGGTGTTGACCGGCACCAGCTTGACGACGTCGCCCGTGCGTGGCGCGTGGAGCATCTTGCCGTCGCCCCAGTAAATGGCGACATGGGAGATGTAGTCGGGGTTCGTCGGGTCGTTGCGCCAGAACAGCAGGTCACCCGGGTGCGCCTGCGAGAGCGGCACCTGCGGCCCGGTCACCCACTGCTGGTGGGTCACCCGCGGCATGTACACCCCGGCCTGCTTGTAGGCCCACTGCACGAGCCCCGAGCAGTCGAACGTGTCGGGGCCCTCGGCCCCCCAGACGTACGGCCGCCCCAGCTTCGAGATGGCCGCCTTGAGCGCGGCCGTGAGCTGTTCGCCGGTCATGAACGACCCGGCCGGCCAGGAGCCGGTGTTCGTCCTGGTGGCCGGCAGCACCGGGTTCACCATGGCCACCTGCGTGCCCTTGGGCAGCAGCTTGAGCAGCGACTTGCGCAGCGTGGCCGAGTTGGTCTCGGGGGCGCTCACGATGAGCGCGTTGTCGTTCGGCAGCCCGAGCGAGCGCCCGGTGGTCTTGGACACGACGGCGTCGACCGCGCCGAACCCGGTGGTGGCGTACGCGCCGATGCGCAGCGGACCGGCCGGGCCGCTGACGCGGCGGTGCAGGGCCAGCCCGCCGTCACTGCCCAGCACGAACGAGACCGCCACGTCGCCGTTGGCCACGTTGGTCCACAGGCCGTCGGACGCGGCGGTCACCTTGGGGGTGAAAGAGCGGAATGTGGACGGTTCCACGCCGAGCGTCTGCACGCGCTTGCCGTCGAGCACGATGGAGGCGGCGTCGGCCAGTTCGAGCGCGCGCACCCCGCGCAGCTTGGCCACCTTCTGTAACTGGGCCATCGTGAACGGCTGGCGGGTCAGCACGAACAGGTTCGGCTTGTGCAGCTGCTTCAGCGGCGCCACCGGCGCGATCGTCCTGCTCTGCGCCATCAGGCTCTGGGTGGGCCGCTGCGTCGGCTGGGCCGGCTTCTTCGTCGGCAGGCCCGCCGCCTGCCTGGCCCCGGCGGGCTCGGGCACCGGCGGACGTGCCTGCACGAGCAGCAGCACGTCCGCGGTCAGCACGGCGACCAGCGTCACCACGATGAACGGCACCAGCCGCCGATGGTCACGCCGCTTGCGGGTCTTGATGAGGAAGCTCAGGTCCTGGCGGATTCCCGAGCCTCCCGTCCGCGTATGCGAAAACGCCGCCGGGCCGGCGTGGGCCCGGCGGTCGGTCTCCGTGGGGGTCAGTTGCCGATGTACGGCACAGCCTCGAGGATCTCGACCGTGTTCTGACGGCCGTTGGGCATGGAGTAGGTCGCCTTCTCCCCGATCTTCTTGCCGTTGATCGCCGCGCCCAGCGGGGACTTGGGCGAGTAGACGTCGATCGGCGCGCCGCTCTCCTCGCGGGAGGCGAGCAGGAAGGTGACCTCGTCGTCGTCGCCGACGAACCTGATCGTGACGGTCATGCCGGGGCCCACCACACCCTCGGTCTTGGGAGCCTCTCCCACCTGGGCGTTGTCGAGGATCTGCCGGAGATGGAAGATGCGAGCCTCCATCTTGCCCTGCTCGTCCTTGGCGGCGTGGTATCCGCCGTTCTCGCGCAGGTCACCCTCTTCGCGGGCGGCCTCGATCTTCTTGGCGATGTCGACGCGCCCGGGGCCAGAGAGATATTCGTACTCCGCCTTCAGGCGGTCGTACGCCTCCTGCGTCAGCCATGTGACGTTCTCATCGCGAGAGTCGGCCACGGGTACTCCTTGCTTGCCTAGGGGGCCCTGAGATCGATCTGAGGTTGCGTACGGTTGAATTGCGAAAGGCTAACAAGTCCGCCGCTGGAACGCTTCCCCAAATGTCTCACTATACGAGATTGCAGTACTGGATGTGGACGGAAGTGGCCTGACCACTGGTGTCGAGGCTTTCCTTGAGCTGCTTTGTACCCTCACCAGCCGGGATTCTTACTTCCTTGCTCCCTACTTCCGCGTGGTACACATCCAGCGCCCTGATCCGGCAGACCGCCACCCTATCGTCGGGTTTGGAGACCTGGAAGGTGATCTCGGCTCGCGTCGGGCTCGTCACGCTGAACGTGACGACCTGTGGCTTGGCGCCCGTGCTCGCGCCCGTCATCGACCACATCACCCAGCCCCAGCCACCGGCGATGATGGCCACCAGCACGCCGATGACGACGTGCACGATGAGACGGCCCCCCTTCTGGGGGCGATCCGGAAAGTCGTCCGGTGTGCCGAGAACGGGCCCGTTCCCGACATCTCTGGTGGCCATGCGGAATCTCCCTGCACTCCCTGAGCGTTATCCGAGACAATTGTCGCCCGCGGGGGCTTCGGTGTGAGACTGGGCCCTCGCGTCGCCCAGCAGAACCTAACCTCTCTGGGCTAGTGACCGGTCCTACTGAGGAGACATCGAGCCCGTGAGTGCACCGCTGAGGCTGATGGCAGTCCACGCCCACCCTGACGACGAGTCGAGCAAGGGCGCCGCGACGATGGCGCGGTATGTGCGTGAAGGCGTGGAAGTGCTGGTCTGTACGCTCACCGGCGGTGAGCGTGGCAGCGTGCTCAACCCCAAGATGGACCGCCCGGAGATCGTGGCGAACATCGGCGAGGTGCGCAAAGCCGAGATGGAACGGGCCCGCGAGATCCTCGGTGTCGAGCAGCGTTTCATGGGCTTCATCGACTCCGGCCTGCCGGAGAACGAGGACGAGGAGCTGCCCGAGGGCTGCTTCGCCCTGCAGAAGCTGGAGGACGCGGCCGAGCCGCTGGTGGCCGCGGTGCGCGAGTTCCGCCCGCACGTGATCATCACCTACGACGACGACGGCGGCTACCCGCACCCCGACCACATCATGACCAACCGGGTGTCGGTCGAGGCCTTCGAGGCGGCCGGCGACCCCGACCGCTACCCGGGCACCGGCGACCCGTGGCAGCCGCTGAAGCTCTACTACCAGATGGGCTTCACCAAGGAACGTTTCGAGGCGCTGCACCAGGCGATGACCGAGCGCGGCCTGGGCTCGCCGTACGCCGACTGGATCTCCCGCTGGGAGGACCGCCCGGCCAAGTGGCCGGTCACCACCCGCGTGCCGTGCGGCGACTACTTCGAGATCCGCGACGAGGCGCTCAAGGCGCACGCCACCCAGGTCGACCCCGACAGCTGGTGGTTCGTCTGCCCGCGCGAGCTGCAGCAGGAGATCTGGCCGACCGAGGACTACCACCTGGCCAGGTCGCTGGTCGACACCGAGCCGCCGGAGGACGACCTGTTCACCGGCATCCACGCCGACGACGTCTCACCGGCCTGCCACTGAGCCTCGGCCGCCTGCCGCCGAGGCTCCTGACGCCGAGCCTCCTGCCGCTGAACCGAGCACGACCCCCCGGTGGCACACTGAAAGGGTGACAGTTCTCGCAGCTGGTGATGTCAGTCCGGGTCTGCTCGGCTTCACCGTCATCGCCCTCATCGGGGTGGCCCTGTATCTGCTCGTCAAGTCGATGAACAAGCAGATGTCCAAGATCACGGTGCCCCGTGAAGGCGAGACGGACGACGAGAGGAAAGCCGACTAGATGCCGAACGAAGTGGTCGACAACCCGGCCGAGAGCCGCTACGAGATCCGCGTGGACGGCGAGCTGGCCGGGTTCGCCGATTACCGGCTCCTGCCCGGGAAGATCATTTTCACGCACACCGAGGTGCGGCCCGAGCACGAGGGCAAGGGCCTGGCGGCCGCCCTGGTCTCGCACGCGCTGCGGGCGAGCAAGGCGGCCGGGCAGCGGGTCGTGCCGCGGTGCCCGTACGTCAAGAGCTACATCGAGCGCCACCCCGAGTTCCAGGACCTGGTCGGCGAACCCACCTCGTGATCAGGGCGTCAGTCGGCGGCTGGTGACCAGGCTCGCTCCAGCGCCCTGGGCAGCCCCCACCAGCCCAGCGGGGTGAGCACGTCGTCGCGGTCGACCACGCCCAGATGCCCCCACAGGCTCACCACCGACGCGAACAGGCCCTCTGTCGCGTCGAGGTCGTCGGCGTCCTGGTCGTCGCTGTCGATGTCCTCCGACTCCGCGATGAGCCTGGCGAGCCGCTCGGGCGAGGCCAGCACGCCCGGCCCGAGCCTGGCCAGCGCCGCCACCGCGGCCAGCCAGTCGGCGTGCTGGATCGCGCACAGGTTGGCCAGCGTCTCGTCCTCGTGGCTCAGCTCGCCCTCCAGATCGGCGAACTCCTCCAGCGCGTCGGCGTCCTCCGACAGGTCGGAGATGGGCCCGGCGACCCCGGCCACCACCGCCAGCCACAGCTCCTCGTCGTCGTCCGGCATCGGACGGTCGTCGAACCCGGCGCAGGCGCGCAGCACGTTCCCCGGGAAGCCGGGCAGGCCGAGCAGCTCACGCAGCCCGGTCACGGCACGTTCGAGCTCGGCGGCCGGGCGCTCGGGCTGCTTGGGCAGCTCGCCGACGATCCTGCGCAGCTCCGACAGCGCGAACGCCTCCTCCTCGTCCCAGGCCGCGAACAGTTCCTCGTCCTGCTCGTCGCTGACCGCGAAGCCGGGCACCCGCCCGTCGGGCAGCGGCGTGGCGAGCCACCGCTCCTGCAACTCCTCGTACGCCTGACGCGCCGCCGGCTCCCGCACGGCCAGCGCGTCGGGATCGATCTCCCCGGTCAGTACGCGTTCCTCCAGGTAGGCCACCAGCCGGTCGAACATCTCCGACGCCACGGGCCCGCGCTCGTCCTCCTCGGGCCAGACGAAGTAGCTGGGCGTCATGAGGACCGGCTCGCTGCCGGTGGACTCCACCCAGCGCTGCACGTCCCCCACGGTGGCGACGCCGGACTCGATCGAGCTCAGGGTCGCCTTGGCCGATTCCCAGAACGGCGGCGAGAGCGGATTGCCCGTGGCCGCCATGGCCCGCCGCAGATCGGGCAGCGCCACCAGCGCCACCCCCGAGGCCACGGCGAGCAACGCGCGTGCCACGTCCCTGCGCGTGAGCGCGGCCGCGGGGCGGCCGGCATGGGAGCAGACGAAGTCCATATCCACGCCCGTAACCTACGCCGTCCCCACCGCCCAAGTCAGCCGCCTGCCCGGGGTGTCAGAGCGCGGGCAGCACGTCCGCGTCGCCGGGGCGGCGTCCCTGATCCAGCCGAAACAGATGCCGGCGAAGATCGAGCTCCAGCCCGCCGTCCAGGTACGCGCCGTAGTCACGCAGCCCCGCGACCACCTCACGCTCACCGCCATCGGCACTCACCGCCCACTTCGCGGCGGCCCGGCCGATCCACTCCCGCAGCCTCCGGCGCTCTCGCCACCACTCCCTTACGCTCGCCGCCCCGAGGACGACTCCACAACCGACCGAAGATCCAACCCCGACCTCCAACCACTTCCGGGAACGCACGTCAGAACCCGCATCTCTGCCCGAGGCGCGGCGCCGGGATGTGCCGCCGCCACAGACCCCAGGAGATTCCTGCGAGCCATCGGGATCAGAACGTACGCTGAACAGCATGAGCGCTCAGCCTGTCCACGGTGGCACAGCGGACCACCCGAGGGTGCCGCGGACGATCGGCGGCATCTCCAACGCGCTGAAAGGCAGCCGCCGCGCGCAGTTCTTCGCCGAACTTCTCGAGGCCCAGCAGGGCCCCGAGCTGGACGGCGTGCTCAACGCCTGGTGGGGGCGCGCGATGCTCGACACCGACCCCGACCGTGACCGCATCCGAGCGGCGGCGGAGGCCGGGACTCTTCCCACCACCACCATGGACGACGTCCTACGGCGACGGCAGGAGCGCGGCCACGGAGGGGCCGATCCCGGCGGGCGCGCGATCCTTGTCCCCTAAAGGGAACGGCATCGCCGAGTACCGGATCGATCGCAAGAATCAGCAGGTGCTGCTCACCCGCGTCGTCCTGTTCTGAACGGCGGTGTGAGAGCCTGATCTTATGAACAGGCTCGGTGGTGAGACCTCTCCCTACCTGCTCCAGCACGCCGACAACCCCGTTGATTGGTGGCCCTGGGGTGAGGAGGCGATGCGCGAGGCGCGGCGGCGGGACGTGCCGCTGCTGATCAGCGTCGGCTATTCGGCCTGCCACTGGTGTCACGTCATGGCGCACGAGAGCTTCGAGGACGAGGCCACCGCCCGCCTGATGAACGAGCACTTCGTCAACGTCAAGGTCGATCGTGAGGAGCGGCCCGACGTCGACGCGGTCTACATGAGCGCCACCCAGGCCATGACCCGTCAGGGCGGGTGGCCGATGACGGTGTTCGCCACGCCCGAAGGCCACCCCTTCTACTGCGGCACCTACTTCCCGCGTCCCCACTTCCAGCGGCTGCTGACCGAAGTGCACAACGTGTGGACGGGCGATCGCGACTCGGTGCTCAAGCAGGGGGCGAGCGTGGTCGAGGCGCTCAACTCGCACACCACGCTGCCCAGCGGCCCGGTGCCGAGCGCCGAGACGCTGGAGGCGGCCGTGGCGAACCTGCGTGAGGAGTTCGACGCGGTCAACGGCGGGTTCGGCGGGGCGCCGAAGTTCCCGCCGTCCATGGTGCTGGAGTTCCTGCTGCGCCTGCGCGAGCGCGAGATGAGCGGCAGGACGCTCGACGCGATGGCTCGCGGCGGCATGTACGACCAGCTCGGCGGCGGGTTCGCGCGCTACAGCGTCGACGCCGAGTGGGTGGTTCCGCACTTCGAGAAGATGTTGTACGACAACGCGCTGCTGCTGCGGGTCTACACGCACTGGTGGAAGGCGAGCGGGTCGGAGACGGCCGGGCGGGTGGCGCTGGAGACGGCCGGCTGGCTGCTGGGCGAGATGCGTACCGGCGAGGGCGGGTTCGCCTCGGCGCTCGACGCCGACAGCGAGGGCGTCGAGGGCAAGTTCTACGTCTGGACGCCCGACCAGCTGCGCGAGGTGCTCGGCGAGGACGACGGCCGCTGGGCCGCCGGGCTGTTCGAGGTCACCCTGGCGGGAACGTTCGAGCACGGCGCGTCCGTGTTGCAGCTGCTGCGCGACCCGGAGGATCCGGCGCGCTACGCGAGCGTGCGCGACCGCCTGCTGGCCGCCAGGGAGCGGCGGGTGCGCCCGGGGCGCGACGACAAGATCGTCGCCTCGTGGAACGGTCTCGCCATCGCCGCGCTGGCGGAGGCCGGGATCGTGTTCGAGCGTCCGGAACTCGTCGAGGCCGCCACCCGGGCCGCCGAGCTGCTCGAACGCGTCCACCTGGTCGACGGCAGGCTGATGCGCACCTCGCGCGACGGCAGGACGGGCGCCAACGCGGGCGTGCTCGACGACTACGCCAACCTGGCCGAGGGCTTGATCGCGCTGTACGGGGCGACCGGCGAGGCGCGCTGGCTCAGGCTGGCCGGGACACTGCTCGACGTCGTGCTCGACCGGTTCGCCGACGGCACGGGCGGCTTCTACGACACGGCCGACGACGCCGAGCGGCTGTTCCAGCGGCCCCAGGATCCGACCGACAACGCGACGCCGTCGGGCCAGTACGCGGCGGCCGGGGCGCTGCTGTCGTACGCGGCGCTGACCGGGTCCACGCGGCACCGGGAGGCCGCGCACGCGGCGCTCGGCACGGTGTCGGTGCTGGCGGGCAAGCATGCCAGGTTCGCCGGATGGGGGCTGGCGGTGGCGCGGGCGGCGCTCGACGGGCCGGTCGAGGTGGCCGTGGTCGGACCGGCCGGCGACGTGCGCACGGTGGCGCTGCACCGGGAGGCGTTCCTGGCCGACGCGCCGGGGCTGGTGGTGGCGCTGGGGCCGGGCGACGACGATCCGAGCCTGCGGGGCGCGGGCGATCCGGTGGCGCCCAAGGAGAGGTTCCCGTCGCTGCTGGAGGGGCGCGGGCTGGTCGGCGAGGCGCCGGCGGCGTACGTGTGCCGCGGGTTCACCTGCAGGATGCCCGTGACCACGGTGGACGAGCTGCGCGCCGAGCTCACCTCATGACCCTGGCTGGGGTCTCAGATCTGCCACCAGGATCGGGCAGCCACCGGCCTGAACCGCCCGGTTCATGAGCGGCTAGCGGCCCGGTGAGGGGCGACCGGCGTTGTCGTGATTGTCGCCGTTGCCCTCCGGGCCGCCCGACGGCGGCCCCTGGTCCGGGCCGCCATCGGTGGGCGGTCCGTCGCTGGGTATCGGGTCGTCCGGCTGGTCGGGCGGCCGGTCCGGGTCCGGCGGCTCGCTCATCTGCGGGTCGGACGGCTCGGGGTCGGGGAAGTCCTCCCAGTCGCCGGGGTCGGACGGCGTCGGGTAGCCCTGGTCGGGCGGAACGCTCGGGTCGCGCTCGGGCGTGCCGTAGTCGGGCCGGTAGCCGTAGTCGGACGGTTCGGGGAACTGCTCGACCGTCTTGCCCGCCATGGCCTCGGTCATGAACGCCCGCCAGACCTGCGCGGGCAGTTGGCCGCCGAACTGGGTGCCGTAGCCGGGGATCGTGACGGTCTTGTTGTCGTCACGGAACATGTTGACGGCCACGGCGAGCTGCGGCGTGAAGCCGTTGAACCAGACCGACCTGGAGTCGTCGGTGGTGCCCGTCTTGCCGGCCACCGGGCGGTCGTAGAGCCTGGCCGCGGTGCCGGTGCCGTACTTGACGACCTGCTGCATCGCGTAGACGGTGTCGGCCGCGGCCTGCTTGTCGACCACCTCGGTGGAGACGGGCTCGACGACCTTCTTCTCGCCGTGGCTGTCGGTGACCGACTTGACCACGTGCGCCTCCACGTGCACGCCGCCGTTGGCGAAGGTGGAGAAGCCCGAGGCGTTCTGGACGGCACTGACGGAGGCGACGCCGAGCGGGAAGGTGGCCGCGCCCTGGTGCTGTTCGAGCTGGTCCTTGGGGATGCCGGCGGCCTCGGCGACGGCGGCCACCTTGTCCAGGCCGACCTTCTGGCCGAGGTCCACGAACGCGGTGTTGACCGAGTTCTGGGTGGCCTGCACCAGGTCGATCTGGCCGTAGGAGCGTCCGCTGTCGTTGGGGATGGGCTCGGGCGCGGAGGCCACGCGCATGGGCGAGTTGCCGTTGACGCGGGTGCCCAGGTCGAGCCCGCTGTCGAGGGCGGCGGCCAGCGTGTACGGCTTGAACGTCGAGCCCGCCATCACCTCGGCGGAGAAGGCGTTGTCGTAGTAGTCGGACTGGTCGGTGCGGCCGCCGTAGAAGGCCACGACCTCGCCGGTCTTCGGGTCGACCGCGGCCAGCCCGGTGCGTACCTTCTTGGGCGTGGAGTCGGGCAGCACGTCCTTGACCGCGCGCTCGGCCGCCTCCATGAGCTTCTTGTCGAAGGTGGTGACGATGCGCAGGCCACCGCTGTTGATGTCTTCGTCGGTGTAGCCGCGCCGGTTCAGCTCGGCGGTCACCTGCGCGACGGCGTACATGCCCTGGCCCTTGAGCTCGAACGGCTTCTTGGGCGTCTTGAGCTCGGGGAACTTCTCCGCTGCCGCCTGCTGCGGCGTCAGGGTCTTGGTCTGCGTCATCGCGGAGATCACGGACTGCCAGCGGTACCTGGCCGCCTCCAGGTCGGCGCCCTTCGGGTCGGCGAAGCGGCTGGGCTGCTGGATGACCGCGGCCAGGTAGGCGCCTTCCGCGACGGTCAGGTCCTCGACGTCCTTGGCGAAGTATGCCTTGGCGGCCGACTGGATGCCGTTGGCGCCCCGGCCGAAGTAGATCGTGTTGAGGTACTGCTCCAGGACCCAGTCCTTGGACTTGGACTGGTCGACCTTCATCGAGATGAGGATCTCTTTGAACTTGCGGGTGACCGAGCGTTCCTGGCTGAGCCCGCTGTAGTAGTTGCGGACGAGCTGCTGGGTGATCGTGGACCCGCCCTGGAGCTGCTGCCCGGTGATGGTGGACCAGACCGCGCGGGTGGTGCCCTTGATCGAGACGCCGGCGTCCTCGTAGAACGAGCGGTTCTCGGCCGCGATCACCGCGTCGCGCACGTGCTTGGGCACCTTGGCCAGCTCGACGATCCTGCGGTCGACGCCCTTCTTGGCCAGGACGCTCTTGCCGTCGCGGAAGTAGATCACCGAGCCCTGGGCGGTGGCCGACTTCTGCGTGCTGTCGGGAATCGGAGTCATGGTCCATGCAATGGCGAAAAGTCCGGCCAAAACCAGGATGGCCGAACCCACCGAGATCAGTAGAAGACGGAGAATTCGCCGCTTCCGCATGCCCTTCTCACCACCGCTCCGCACCCGCGACCCCCCTGTCACGTCTCGCCCAACCCCCGCAAGCTGGGCGATTGTCAAGGGTAAACGATCGATAACGGTGCCTCGTCCCTCCTCGCGATCGTACGTCTAACGAACGCCGCGCCGTGGAACATCGGCCACCAAAGGCAGCACTCGGTATGGAACCGGCGTGTCCAACGCGATGATCGACGACGTCCTGAGCACGCCCTGGACGTCCACGATCTGGTCGATGACCCGCTGCAGATCGGCGTTGGTGCGGGCGACCACCCGGCACAGCAGGTCGCTGCCGCCGGTGATGGTGTGCACCTCCAGCACCTCGGGAATGTGCGCCAGCCGGTGCGCGACCGGATCGTGCCCGGAGACCTGCTTGATCTCCATCGTGACGAACGCGGTGACGTCGTAGCCGAGCGCGACGGGCGAGACGTCGGGACCGAAGCCGGTGATCACGCCCCTGGCCAGCAGCCGGTCGAGCCTGGCCTGCACCGTGCCGCGGGCCACCCCGAGGCGGCGCGAGCACTCCAGCACGCCGAGCCTGGGTTCGGCGTGCAGCAGGGAGATCAATCGGGCGTCCAGCTCATCGATCGTCATGGTGTACAGATACTCCCTGGTTAACGCGAGATGACTGGACAGATTGTGCACTCATTCAAGTAACTCTTGCACAACTCGACCAGCTAAATCGAGAGTTAGGGGTATGAGTGATGTCTTTCCGGTTAACGGCATGGACGCCGTGGTGTTCGCCGTAGGCAACGCCAAGCAGGCGGCCCACTACTACTCGACCGCTTTCGGCATGAAGCTGGTGGCCTACCGCGGGCCGGAGAACGGCAGCCGCGACGAGGCGGCGTACGTGCTGACCTCGGGCAGCGCCACGTTCGAGTTCCGCGGCGCGGTCAGGGCGGGCACCGACCTGGCCAAACACGTGGCCGAGCACGGCGACGGCGTGATCGACCTGGCCATCCAGGTGCCCGACGTGGAGGCCGGCTACCAGTACGCGATCACCCACGGGGCTCGCGGGCTGGTGGAGCCGTACACGCTGGAGGACGAGCACGGCAAGGTGGTGATCGCGGCCATCGCCACCTACGGCGAGACGCGGCACACCCTCGTCGACCGCTCCAACTACCACGGCACCTACCTGCCCGGATACCAGGCCGCCCAGCCGCTGGTGGCCCCGCCCGCGACCAAGACCGGCCGCCTGTTCCAGGCCGTCGACCACTGCGTCGGCAACGTCGAGCTCGGCAAGATGGACGAGTGGGTGGAGTTCTACCGCAACGTCATGGGCTTCACGAACATGGCCGAGTTCGTCGGCGACGACATCGCCACCGAGTACTCGGCGCTGATGTCCAAGGTCGTCGCGGACGGCACCCGCAAGGTCAAGTTCCCGCTCAACGAGCCGGCGATCAGCCGTAAGAAGTCCCAGATCGACGAGTACCTGGAGTTCTACGGCGGCCCCGGCGTGCAGCACATCGCGCTGGCCACCAACGACATCCTCACCACCGTCGACCACATGCGCGCGGCCGGCGTGCAGTTCCTCGACACGCCCGACTCGTACTACGACGACCCCGAGCTGCGCGCCCGCATCGGCGAGGTGCGCGCGCCGATCGAGGAGCTGAAGAAGCGCAAGATCCTGGTCGACCGCGACGAGGACGGCTACCTGCTGCAGATCTTCACCCAGCCCGTGCAGGACCGGCCCACGGTCTTCTTCGAGCTGATCGAGCGGCACGGCTCGCTCGGATTCGGCAAGGGCAACTTCAAGGCCCTGTTCGAGGCCATCGAGCGCGAGCAGGAACGCAGGGGCAACCTTTAGTTTGTCCCGACGAAGTGGTGGTGATCTCCACTTTATGGGACCACCACCACTTCCCGGACTAGGCGGACGCTGGCGCCGGCTCTTCGCCGGGATACTCGACTGGATCATCGTCGGCATCGTCTCCGCCCCCTTCAGCTGGACGAGCTGGGACTACGCCTGGGACCCCAGCAAGGGCGTCTGGGACCGCTATCCCGTGCAGCACACGTTCGTCGCGGCCGTGGTGTCGTTCCTCTACTACTGGCTGCTGCACGCGTTCTGGAACGGGCAAACCCTCGGCAAGAAGCTGTTCGGCCTGCGTGTGGTGCGGGAGACAGGGCAGCGCATAACGGTGGGGCAGGCCGCGCTCAGGCAGCTCGTGGCGGCCGTGCTCTGGGCCATCTGCTGTGTCGGCGCGCTCGTCGACCTCGGCTGGATCCTCTTCGACCCCCGGAAGCAGGCGGTGCACGACAAGGCGGCCAAGACCGTCGTCGTGGACGCCTGACTTAGCGTAATCTTCTGGTCACGGTTTGAGGGGGCGTCTTTGAGATCCAGCAGCAGGATCGCTCTGCCGGCGGCACTGATCAGCGTGCTCGCCTGCGCACCGTCCGACGAGGCGCCCCGCACGGCCGACCATCACGCGGGCGCGCCGGGCATCGGCGACAGCGACTTTCCCAAGGCCGGCAACGGCGGCTACGACGTCTCCCACTACTGGCTGGTGCTCGACTACGTCCCGGCGACCAAACGGCTGACCGGCGAGACCACCATCGACGCCACCGCCACCCAAGGCCTGTCCAGCTTCAACCTCGATTTGTCCGGATTCGAGGTGAGCCGGGTGAGCGTCAACGGCACCCCGGCGAAGTTCGAGCGCGCGGGCGACGAGCTCACCGTCAGGCCGGGCACGCCGCTGGGTCCCGGCTCGCGCTTCAGCGTCAAGGTGACCTACGCCGGGGTGCCCAAACCGGCCAAGGACACCGCCAATCTGGGCACGTACGGGTTCATCCCGACCAGCGACGGCGCGTTCGTGGCCTGCGAGCCCGACGGCGCCAAGACCTGGTTCCCCGGCAACGACCACCCGGCAGACAAGGCCACGTTCGACTTCTCGATCACCGTCCCCGCGGGCCTGACCGCCCTGGCCAACGGCGAGATGGTGGGCAAGCCCGCCACCTCGAACGGCAAGACCACCTACCGCTGGCGCGAAGGCCACCCCATGGTCACCTACCTGGCCACCGCCACGCTCGGCCAGTTCACGCTGCGCGAGGGCGCCACCGCGGGCGGCATCAAGAACCTCGCCGCCGTCGACCCGAAGTTCCGCAGCTCGCTGGACACGGTGTACAACCTGTCCGCCGAGATCACCGACTACTGGACGACGGTCTTCGGGCCGTACCCGTTCTCGTCCACCGGCGGCATCGTCGACAACCACTCGGCCGGCTACGCCCTGGAGAACCAGACCAAGCCGCTCTACGGCGGGTTCGCGCCCGAGGAGGGCATCATCTCGCACGAGCTGGCGCACCAGTGGTTCGGCAACAGCCTGAGCCTGCGCCGCTGGCGCGACCTGTGGCTGAACGAGGGCTTCGCGACGTACGCGGAGTGGCTGTGGTCGGAGCACAAGGGCAAGAGCACGGCCGAGGCGATGTTCAACACGTACAAGGCGCGGCCGGAGGACCACGCGATGTGGAAGTACCCGCCGGGGCGGGCCAGGCCGCGCGACCTGTTCAACGAGTCGGTGTACACGCGGGGGGCGATGACGCTGCACGCCCTGCGCAAGGCGATCGGGGATGCGACGTTCTTTCACCTGATCAAGACGTGGACTCGGGATCACAGGTATGGGCATGTGACCACGGAGGAGTTCGTGGATCTGGCGGAGCGGTTGTCTGGGAAGCAGCTTGATTCGTTGTTCGATGCCTGGCTGTTTCAGGCGAAACGGCCGGCGTGAATTCTTGGGTGGTTTGACCCGATCCCCCCACCCCGCCACCGCGTCCGAGAGATGCGGTAGCCGATTGGGTCGCACAGACGATCGTCGGCCCCATCAGGCGACGCCACACGAGGAGTGCGGCCGGACGCCTCAGGCTCCGGCGTGCCCAACGGCGCACCTCACGCCACGCACGACAGATCCCCGTACAGGCGCGTCGGCCGTACGTCGCTCAGCCCCATCAGCAGCTCACGAGCCACACAATGCGGGATGTCGGGATCACGGAGACGCAGGATCTCGTTCTCCTTCCACGGCTCGGAAGGAGAGCGGCCAGGCAGGAACACGTCGGCGCGCACCCCGTACGGCCTGCACGAACCCACCGTGAAGACCGCAGCGTGCCGCCGCAGGAAGGAACACGACGCGATCGCTTCCGGGATGCACGCGGGACAGGTGGGTGGCGCGTTGGTGTAACCGTCACCGACAGGACCACCCGGGCCGGACAGCAACCACCAGACTCGGCCCGTCTCCGAATCCATCGCCGATTTCGCGCATACCTGGCACAACAGCTTGGTCATGCATCGCCACTGACGGCGGGTGTTCACACTCTTGAAGTCGGGCCGTCCGGTGCGCCTCTGGCCTTGCCGAAGCAGCAGGACGCCGAGCTGGTAGTCGCCTGGATCAGGCGCCGTGTATGCCAGTTCCTGTCCGTCGGCGTCGCTGCGAGGTCTCCACCGCAGGACGGCGGGCTGCTCGGCCTCCCCGGTCCAGCCGATGACGTACGGGTAGCGGAAGCTCGGGGACGCGGTGCTCATGGCGCACTTTCGATGACCATCCGCGGTGGCCTCTCCGGGTTCCGCAGCGACCCTTGCAGCACCGGTCTACGCCGTCTCCCACTCCTCCGGGCTCCCTGAGACGGCGTGAGCAGCCCGGCCGGCCGGATGGCGCCCTTGGATCTGGCCCTGCCGACAAGGTGTGTGATGAACATGCTTCGACGTTAGGAGTCACGATTCCGAGGAGGAAAGAAGTTTTCATCAGTTTGCAACTGCTCACGAGCGCTGTCGATCATGGCGCGTGCGCTCCTGCCGTAGACAGCGAGATCACGCAGCATGGCGAAGGCCTTCAGGAACGTGGCGATTTCTGCCGGCTGATTCGTTCTGAAGCCGCCGGACCACAGTTCGCTCCGAACCAGTTTGCCGTCGAAGATGTAGAAGCCCTCGCCCGGGTAGATGGTGCGTACGCGATTGGCCGGAATGACGCCCAGTGAGACGTGGGGCAAGGTCGTCGTCGACATGAGAAAGTCGAGCTGTTCCCGCATCACCTCGGTGCTGCCGATGACGGTGGTGAGCACGGCTGCCTCGATGAGAAAGCTGTATCGGTTGCGTCCAGTTCCGTGCGTAATGAGGCGCTGGCGAGGCATGCGAGCCGCCACCGCTGCTTCGGCCTCTCCGCCGGGCAGCTCGTACAGCCGGCCGGCCGCATCAAAGAGCGCCCGTACGTAACCGGAGGTCTGCAGGATGCCGGGCACAATGGCAGGCTCATAAGCGCACAGAAGTTCGGTGCCTTCGTAGAGCGGCATGGCCCGCGACTGGATGTGGTGCTGCCCGGCGCGGAGTTCGCGGCGCCATTCCACCCACATCTGCTCGATCTCGCGCCGCACGGCGATGAGTTCTGGAATCAAGCGTGCCGCGCCGCAAGCGATGCACCAGGCACGGATGTCGTCTTCCGACGGGTTCTGCTGGCCGTGTTCGATCCGGCTGATCTTCGTGTTGTGCAGCCCGGACGCCTCTGCCAGCTGCCGCCCGGTCAGGCCCGCATCTTTGCGCAGGTCGCGCAGGCGGATGCCGAACGCCTTCTTCGCCGCTGCCGCTTGTTCTGACACAACGGGCCGAGATCAGGCGGGCCGATACTCGTGATGCGGTACCGAGAGAGCCCAGACGGCGTCAAAGGCGTCCAGGCAAAGCCGAACGACTTCGGGTTCCGTATAGAGCTGCCGCTCGGCCACTTCACCGTTTCCAGAGAAGACGGCGAATACCACCGCCTCCTCATCGAACAGCCAGAAGTCGTTGCCGGGCAGCGCTACGGCCGAGACCGCCCGTCTGGGCGCCCAGCGAATTTCTTCCCCTGCCGCCACACTCGAGCCCAGGACTTCGTACGCGAAACGCCGATACTGCGACAGCGGTTCGGAGACGACACAGACGCGCCGGTAACGCTTTCCCGCGGCGACGGCGGTGCGAATCCGGTCACACCATGGGTCCATCCAGCTCAAGTCGTCAAGCTCACCTGCTTGCCAGGCCGCGAATCGCTCTCGCTCCAGATCACTCGTCGCGTAGTGATCCCGCAACTCGAGATGGACCGCCTCCCGTTTGAACGTCCTGAAGAACCTCCCGCGCTCCTCGGCTGAGATCAATTCCATGGCGCTCCTTGACGTACTTGTTCACGAAGCGTTCCACCAGAGCTGCTGGAACCTCCACGGAGGTCTCACCGGGCTTGAGTGCCACCAACTGCGATACCAGTTCCGGCTCCTCCCGCCTGTCACCTTGGACCACCCACGTACTGCGGTTCGTCTGGTAGAAGGTCGCGCAATCCTCTCCCGGTACGGATGCCGGGTCCTTGCAGTAGAAGCTGAGACGCAGGTCATCGGCATGAGGGGTTTGCATGTGTTTGCGTCCTCCCCGGTCTGGTGCGCGCCACCTACGACTGTCGCCCGGTTGGCGGGTCGGGTCAAGGAGTTCGGGCAGACCGATGCCACGTCGGTCAGTCACGAACTAAGCGAGACGCAACACATCCGGCTCTCACAGGGGGCGAAGAGCCCGCGCCCGTCCGCCAGCCCGACGCCGCCGGCGCCAAGGTCCCGAGTTCCTGTTCTCTCAACTCTGAGCGCTTGACCCCCTCCAGGGGCTCACCGAAGCATGGAGGAGGCAAGCGAGAGGGGCGGGCATGGCAGCGGTACGGCTTACCAAGCTTGGTGACGAGGGCACGTGCCCTACCATCTACCGAACCGACCGGGGGACCATCGTCGTCCAAGGCGCCAAGGTGCTGGACGATCACGGGGTGAACGTTCCCGATCAAGAAACTCTCGCCGAGATCCCTGAAGAATTGCTCCGGAAGGTGGCCCGTGCTTTCGCCTGAGGAGTTCGGAAAGCTCTTCGACACCTTCGACCGCGAGGCGTTCAGGCTGGAAACGCTGGACTACTACGACGCGGCGGGAACCCGTAAGGGCCTACCGGCCTTCCTGGCCGGGGAAGAAGAACCAGAGGAGTTCAAGAACTCGCCCTGGGTCACGACCGTCAGCAAAGCCGTACAGGCCGGAAAGCGCATGTACCGCGTGCACGTCGTGACCACGCCGCTCACGGACTATCTGCGGTTCGAGTTCGCATGGGGGTATCGCCGCAACGCGAAGGCCGGAGAAGAGTTCTACATCCTGAATCTCGCCGAACGCGACGTGCCCGGACTGCCGGATCATGACTTCTGGCTGTTCGACGAACGCACGGTCGTCCGCATGGAATACGACGAACACGGTGCGTACCTCGGAGCGCGCGTCCTGCCCGAAGCCTGCAGCGGCGAATACATCGCGTACCGGGACCTTGCCCTCGGCCAAGCCGAACCGCTCTCGACTTTCTGGGAGCGTCACGGCTGAACAAGGAAGACCTGGCCACGGCGCTCCGGAACTACGTCTAGCCAGCGGCCTGCCTGCCGAAGCGGTGGCCCGGAGCGCTGTCATGTCGCCTTCCAAGCACAAGCTTGCTGAGGCGATGTGCACCGCTTTCATGCGAGACATCGCGATAGGGCGGCTGTACGGGAGCGGAGGAGCCTCCTAGCGGTCCTGATAGGCGTGCGCACCTTTCCATGTCCGTGCCTGACCGGAGGGCTCCGAAGCCTCCCCCACCACCCGGAGAACGGCCTCCAGGTCCATGGACTCGCTTGGGCTTTGCGGCTGGGTGGGGCGCAGCGGGTAGGCACCCGGCCGCTCACTTCACTAGCGACCCAACCGGCCACCACACCGCTCAGACGCGGCGGCTGGGTGGGGTGG
>NZ_JABCPZ010000091.1 GCF_013283785.1 Nonomuraea antri | reverse complement strand
GCGCTGCCCGCCCTGGCCCCGCCCATCGCGTCGGTGGCGGAACTGGCCGCCGAGCTGGAGAAACCGCTCTGGCCGGAGGATCCGGCGCGGATCGAGCGCACCCTGGCCGGCCTGGTCGAGCTGACCCACGCGAACCGTGACGCCGTCGTGTCCGGATTACAGCCCTGGTGGCGGGCGAACTGGCGGCAGCCCTTCGACGCGCGAACCTACGCCCACGGCATGTCCGGCGGCGACGAACACATCGGCTTCCTGCTGTCGCGCTGCGCGCTGGCCGTCGTGTCGCCCGCCGACAGCCGCGAGCTCACCGCGCTGCTGAACGACGGCAACCGCGCTTGGCCGAGCTCGGAGCCCGCGCCGCAACGATTCGTCCAGCGACGTTTCCGCGAGGTCATGGCCCTGTTCGAACGGGACGAGACGGTTCCCGTGCTGCTGGCCACGCCGACCGCCCCCACCGGGCACGTCGACGCCGCCACCCTCGTCGCGCGCATGGAACGGCTGGGCGACGCCGAACCCCTGGAGCACGACTTCCTGCAGGCGTTGCTGCGACTGCCGCGCGGCATCGGTCCCGAGCCGATCGCGCGGGCGGCGCGACTGCCGTCTGTGGCGGGCCGGCGGCTGGCGGCCTGCCTGCGCGACGGCGGGTTGCCCGACCCCGTCGTGAGCTGGGGGCTGGAGGCGTTCGACCGCCCCGAGTACTACCACCAGTCGTCGCGCGAGGCGCACGCCAGGCTCGCACCGCCCGAGCGCGTCAACGGGCCGCTGGCCGAGTTGTGGACCCTCGAGCCCAAGAGCCCCTATCCCGCCTTCTCCAGGAACATGGAGTGGTGGCCGTCCATCATGCCCTCGCATCGGGAGGCCATGGCCGCGCACCTGCTCGAATGCCTGCCCTGGCACAGTCAGGTGGAGGCGGTGGCCGCGCTGGCGCACAACGACGGGCCGGTGGGCATCGCGACCGCGAGCGCGATCGTCGTCGGCATGGGGCATCAGCCTCCCGACCAGCGGGCCCTGGCCGGCGAGGCCGTTCTCACGCTGGCCGCGCGCGGGGAGCTGCCCGCGGCCGACCTCGGCCGGGCCATCGGCCACTTGGTCCGCAGCGAACAGGTGAAACTCAACCGGATCACCGGCGTGCTCGACGACGTCACGTCGGCCGGGGCGCACGCCGGCGTGTGGGCCGCGCTGGCTCAGGCGGTGCCGCTGCTGCTGCCCGCACCCGGGGAGAAGGCCAGAGCGGGGCTGGGCGACCTGCTCAAGGTCGCCGTACGGGCGGCGGTGCTCGCCGGGGCGCGCGAAGAGCTGCCCGGGCTGGCGGAGCTGGCGGCGCGCAAGGGGTCGAGTTCGATGTCGTACGAGGCGCGGCGTCTGCACGAGGCGCTCACCGGCTGAGGGTTCGACGGCAAGATCACCAGGTGGGAGCACGGGGGAGCCCGGAGCCGGCGGCCGGAGCGCGTCGTCGGCTCAGAAATCTCGAAAAATCCGGGCTTGTGGTCGATCGCGGGCCTCGGTAAGGATGCTGGGAGGCGGACGGTGATCCCGTCCGATCGCAGGCGAGACCAAAGGACGCCGGATGACCCAGGCCGACGCGGTGGCATCTCTCATGGAGCGACGGTTAGGCCGCGCGCTCGATCCAGATCTGAACTTCTTCGAGGCCGGTCTCGATTCGCTCGCCCTGGTCGAGCTGCATGAGGAGATCACCGGCACGCTGGGTCTGAGCCTGCCGGTCACCGCGATGTTCACCCACCCGAACCTGCGTGCGCTTTCGCAGCTGATCACGCAGGGCCAGGCGCCCGCCAGGCAGGACGGCGTCCGCCGCACCCCGCTCGGCGGCAGCCGCCGTGACGTGCGCGCCAGGATCCGCAGGGACGGTCGGTGACCCTGAACGAACAGCCCATCGCCGTGATCGCGATGGGGCGCTTCCCGCAGGAGACAGGGGCGGCCGAGGAGGCCGGGCACGATCCGGGTGCGCAGGTCGTCCGGGTGTACGGCGGGGTCGGCAAGGCCTGCGCGGCGCTGGCGGCCGGGGAGTGCGAGCTGGCCGTGACCGACGCCGGTGAACTGGCGCCAGGCACCCTGCGGGGCACGCTGGTCCTGCGGCTGCTCGACCGCGCGTTGCTCGACGGCGACCTGGTGCACCGGGTGATCTGGCCGGACGACCTCGCGGTCGAGGAGGGCTATCCGCCCGTGCACACTCCGGGCGACGGGCGGCCGCGGGTGGTGGTGTGGTCCGGGCGTACCCGGGAGGAGGCCGAGTCCGTGCGGCGGGGGCTGGCGGGGTTCTTCGCCGGGCTGCCCGCGGACCGGTTCGCCGACGCGGTGGGCACCCTGCAGCAGGGGCGCGCCCACCACCCGGTCAGGGGAGCGGTCGTCTGCCGGAGCGCCGGCGAGGCGGCTCTCGCGCTCGGTCGCGAGCACACCTACGAGCAGGAGCCGGTCAGCCTGGCCCTCCCCGCCGCGGCCCCCGGTCTGTACGGCGTGGAACGCGTGTTCACCGAGGCCGTGGACGTGTGCGCGGAGACGTTGTCCAAGTCACGCGGCGTCGAGCTGTTCGGAGACGAGTCACGCGGCGTCGAGCTACGCACCGACGGGACCGGTACGTATGCCGCTTTCGCCACCGCCTACGGCCTGGCCGCCACCCTGGCCGCGTGGGGGGTGCGAGCGGAGGCCCCGGACCCGGCGCTCCTCACGACCGGCCGCCCCCTGGAAGAGGTGACGGCCGAGCTGGCGGGCGGCGGGATCCCGGTGGGCGGGGATCTGCCCGGGCTGCTGGCCGCCGTGGCCAGGTTCTGGACGGGCGGCGGCCGGGTGGACTGGGCCGCGCTCGACCCCGATCACCCGCTGCAACGCCTGCACATCCCGCGTCCCGAGCCGGAGCCGCCCGCGTCCGTGGAAGAGCCGCGTCCGCTGTCGGCGGTGCCGTACTCGTTCTGGGTGCTGGAGCAGCTCGCGCCGGACAGCGGGGTGTCGAACCTGGCCGTGGCGCTCAGGTTCGAGGCGCAGTTGCGCAGGCTGCCCCTGCAGATCGCGGCGAACCGGCTGGTCAAGCGGCATCCGGCGCTGCGGCTCCGGTTCCCTTCGACGACCGGGTCGCCGGTCAGGCACCTGGCCGGGCCGCAGGACGTCCAGTTGAAGGTCGAGACGCGGGCCACGACGGAGGAGACGCTGGTCGCGGACCTGCAGGCGTTCGTGTCCGAGCCCTTCGACCTGGGCCGCGACCTGCTCGTCAGGCTCGGGCACTTCACCCTGCCCGACGGCGCGGGGACCGTGGTGTGCCTGGCCGGCCACCACGTCGTCATGGACGGCACCTCCATGCAGCTCCTGGTCGAGGAGCTGGGCCGCTACTACGACAGCCAGACCGGGCACGGCACGCTGCCGCCCGAGCTGGCGGCGCCCGCGCCGATGCTGGAGCCGGGGGAGCCGTCGGAGGAGTCGATCGGCTACTGGCTCGACCGGCTCGACGGCGTCGACCCCGCCGCCATGGTGCTGCCGGGCAGCAGGCACTCCCCGGCCCACCCGACGTTCGCCGGCCACACCTGCTCCTGGCAGGTCGACGCCGAGACCGTCGCGGCCCTGGAGGAGCTGCGCGTCAGGCTGCGCACCACCGGCAACATCGTGCTGGCCGCGGCCTTCCTGCTGACGCTGCGCGGGCACGGCGCCGGCCCCGACCTGGTGATCGGCATGCCGGTCAGCACCAGGTCGGCCGAGCAGCGCGCGCACGTCGGCTACGCGGTGAGCACGCTGCCGCTGCGCGTCCAGGTCGAGCTGGACGACGACTTCGAGCAGGTCGCCAGGCGCGTGGAGGAGGCGTTCGCGGAGGGGGTCGAGCACGCCGACGCCTCGGTGGAGTCGGTGCTGACCCGGCGCGGCCACGGCACCGACGACTGGCGGGTCCCGCTGTTCCGGCACATGTTCAACTACCGGCCCTGGAGCGACGAGAAGGTCCACATCCACGGCGAGGTGCCCGGCTACGTCGAGGACATCATCGACCGCAGCCGCCTGGACCTGCAGTGCAACGTCATCCAGGAGCCCGATCGGCTCACCGTGCGGATGGTGCACAGCACCGAGGTGCACGACGAGGACGAGATCGCCGCGTTCACGGCCAGGATGTGCGCGGTGGTGCGGCAGGCGGCGTCCGGCGCGGTGCACGACGTGCTCTCCCCGGCGGACCTGGCGCTGCTCGACCGGGTCAACGACACGCGCCGCACCTGGGCGGGCACGCTCACCGAGCGCATCGCGACAGGCCCGGGCGTGGCGGTGCGCGAAGGCGGGCGCGAGGTGGGTCACGACGAGCTGCTGGGCCGCGCGGCCGCGGTCCGCGACCTGCTGCGCGAGCGCGGGGTACGGCGCGGCGACGTCGTCGCGCTGGCCCTGGACCGCTCGGCGGACCTGGTGGCGGCGGTGCTGGGCGTGTGGCAGGCGGGGGCGGCGTTCCTCCCGCTGGACGTGCGGCAACCGGAACTGCGCCTGGCCTACCAGGTGGCGGACTCGGGCGCGCGGCTGGTGGTCGCGGCAGGCGCACCGCAGTGGGCCGGCGACACCCCGGTCGCCCCGATGCCCGCCACGGGGACGCCCGCCACCACGAGGGCGCAGGAACCCGGAGACCCCGCGGACATCGCCTACGTCATCTACACCTCCGGCTCCACCGGCCTGCCCAAGGGCGTTCAGGTCACGCACGGGAACCTGACGAACCTGGTGCTGGACTTCGCCGACCGGCTCGGCACGCCGTCGCGCGTGCTCTGGTCCACCACCACCTCCTTCGACATCTCCTGGCTGGAGCTGCTGCTGCCGCTGGCCTCGGGCGGCACGGTGGTCGTCGCCTCGGACGAGGACCAGCTGCACCCGGGCAGGTTCCTGGAACTGATCGCCGCGGCCGACGTCCAGGTGGTGCAGGCCACGCCGACCGCGTGGCGGCTGATCGCCCCGGAGGCCGGGCGGGAGCTGGCCGGGCGGACGGTCTTGTGCGGCGGCGAGCCGATGCCGGCCGCCCTGGCCAGGGACCTGCTGGAGCTGGACTGCCGGGTGTTCAACGTCTACGGCCCCACGGAGACCACCATCTGGTCGACCGCCGCCGAGCTGCGCGAGCCGCCGGCCGACCCGGTGCCTGCGGGCGAGCCGCTGGCCAACACCCGGCTGTTCGTCACCGACGCCACCGGGCGGGAGCTGCCGCCTGGCGTGCCGGGCGAGCTGTGCGTGGCCGGGGACGGGGTGAGCGCGGGCTACCTCAACCGGCCCGAGCTGACGGCCGAGCGCTTCGGCCGGCACGATCGGTACGGCAGGTTCTACCGGACCGGCGACCGGGCACGCATCAGGCACGACGGCGCGCTCGAACTCCTCGGCCGCGACGACAGGCAGATCAAGCTGCGCGGCCACCGCATCGAGCTCGGCGAGGTCGAGGCGGCGCTGCACGAGCACCGGGCGGTGCGGACGGCCGCGGTGATCCTCGACGGCGACCCCCAGACCGACGGCCGCCTCGTCGCCTTCATCGAGGCCCCGAGCGAGGCCCCGAGCGAGGCCCAGAGTGAGGCCCAGAGTGAGGCCCCGCGTGACGAGCAGGAGCTGCGCGAGGAGCTGTGGCGGTTCGCCGTGACCCGGTTGCCCGACTACGCCGTCCCCACCGGGTACGTCTTCACCGACCGGCTCCCCACCACCGCCAACGGCAAGATCGCCTACCGCGACCTGGTCGTCCCCGCCGAACACCGCGCCCAGGTCAGGGACGCGGGCGCCGGACTGGTGGGCCAGGTGGTGGCGCTGTGGCAGGACGCGCTGAACCGCCCGGGCCTGGGCCCGCACGACAACTTCTTCCTCAACGGCGGTCACTCCGTGCTGGCCGTCCGGCTGATCAGGCCGCTGGAGGAGCTGGCGGGCCGGCCGGTCTCGGTGCGGGCCGTGTTCGACCATCCGACCCCGGCCGAGCTGGCCGCCCATCTGGGGGAGGCCCGATGACGCCGTGGTTCGTCCAGGTCAGGGAGGGCGAGCGGGCGCTGCTGGCGTTCCCGCACGCGGGCGGCGGCCCGGCCTCGCTGGGCGAGCTGGCCGGACACCTCCCCGCCGAGGTGGGGTTGTGGTCGGTCAACCTGCCGGGACGGCAGGCCAGGCTCGCCGAGGAACCGCGCACGGACCTCGACGGGCTGGTCGACGACCTGGCCCGCGACCTCGCGGCCCGGCCGGAGCCGTACGCGCTGTTCGGCTACTGCAGCGGCGCGCTGCTGGCGTTCCTGGTCTGCCGGCGCGTGGTCGAGCTGGGCGGGCGGCCGGAACGGCTGATCGTGGGCTCGTTCGCCGCGCCGGACGTGACGCCGCTGCTGCGCCGGCTGCCGTCGCTGCCGTCCTGGCTGTTCTGGGAGCAGCTGATCGCGCTCGGCGGCGTCCCGCCGGAGCTGGCCGACAAGGAGGCGCTCTGGCCGGTGCTCGAGCCGGCGCTGCGCGCCGACTTCGGGCTGCTGGCCGGCTACCACCACCGGGCCGGGCCGCCGCTGCCGGTGCCCGTCTCCGTCCTGTACGGCGCCAGGGACGCCTCCCTGACCAGGGGCGGCCTGCTGGGCTGGCGCAGGCAGAGCACGCACGGGATCGCGCTACGCGAGCTCGACTCCACCCACTGGCTGGCCGAGGAGACCCCGGACCTCCTGGCCGCCGCGATCGCTGAGGAGATGGGATGCGCCTCGGTTACAGCATGAGCTACTGGGGCGGCGCGGGGCTCGGCCCGGCCGACCACCTGGCGCTGGTCCGAGAGGCCGAGGCGCTGGGCTACGACTCCGTGTGGGCGGCCGAGACCTACGGCACCGACCCGGCCAGCCTGCTGGCCTGGATCGCCGGGCAGACCGAGCGCATCGCGCTGGGCACCGGCGTCCTGCAGATGACGGGACGCAAACCGGTGGTCGCCGCGATGACGGCGGCCACCATCGACCAGCTCTCCGGCGGCCGCGCCCGGCTGGGCGTCGGCCTGTCCGGGCCGCAGGTGGTCGAGGGCTGGCACGGCGAGCGCTTCGAGCGGCCGCTGGCCCGCGCCCGCGACTACCTCCAGGTGGTGCGCAAGGCCCTGGACGGCGAGCCGGTGCGGCACGAAGGCGCCACCACCACGCTGCCGCTGCCCGGCGGCGACGGCAAGGAACTGACGCTGGCCGTCTCGCCGGTGCAGGACCGGCTGCCGGTCTACCTGGCCGCGATGGGACCCAGGACGGTCGCGCTGGCCGGCGAGCTGGCCGACGGCTGGCTGGCCATCCACTTCCCGCCCGACCACCTGGCCACCATGGCCAAGCACCTGAACAGGACCGGGCTCGACATCGCGCCCATGGTGCTCACGCTCGTCGAGGAGGACCAGGAGCTGGCCTACGACATGATGCGGCCCATGCTCGCCCTCTACCTCGGCGGCATGGGCTCGCGCCGCACCAACTTCTACAACCGCCTGGCCGCCACGCTCGGCTTCGAACGCGAGGCCACCCTCATGCGCGAGGCGTTCCTGGACGGCCGGCAGGGCGAGGCCATGGCGATGCTGCCCGACGCGCTCGTCGACGCGATGACCATGTGCGGCCCGGCGGGCAAGGTGCGCGAGCGGATGGCGGCCTACCAGGAGGCGGGCGCGACCACGCTGATCGTCGGCCTGGTCACGCCCACCCGGCGGCTGCGCAGCCGCCAGCTCCGGCTCATCGCCGGTCTGGCTCCGGCATCCGCTTGAGCTTGGCCAGCGGCGACCAGGCCATCGCCACGATCGGCACCAGCGCGCCGATCGTGATGACCACCCACAGCGCCGTACGCGTGCCGACGGCGCCGCTCAGCAGACCGGCGCCCAGCGCGCCCAGCGGGGCGGGGACCAGACCCAGCGAGTAGATCGAGCCCACCACCCGGCCCTGCAGATGCGGCGGGGTGATCGTCTGCACCAGCGTGGTGTTGGTGACGAAGAAGACCTGCGAGCTGACGCCGCTGACGAGCTGCGCGGCCACCAGCATCGCCACCGACACCCAGACCGGGCCGGTGGCCAGCGGGATCAGGAACAGCGCCACGTTGCCGTACACGATCGACCACAGCAGCACCCCGCCGATCGGGTAGCGCCGCATGATCTTCACCGCCAGCAGCGCCCCGATGATCGCGCCGACGCCGCCACCGGCCAGGATGCTGCCGAACCACTCGGCGGGCACGTCCAGGTCGCGGATCACGTAGAGGGCGTAGATCGAGTTCATCGAGCCCAGGATGAACAGCGAGTACACGGCCGACGAGATGGCCAGCGGCCTGATCAGCTCGTGCCGCAGCACCCAGCCCATGCCCTGCCAGATCGCCTTGTGCACCTGGCCGGCGGTGGTGTCGTCCGGCTCGGGCCGCGCCTCGGGGCGCTTGATCAGCGCCACCGCCACCGCCGAGGCCAGGTACGACACCGCGTCGATGACCAGCAGCGCGGGCGCGGCCAGCACCTTCAGCAGCGCCGCGGCCAGCCCGGGACCGAACGTCTGCGCGGTCGACTCGGTGAGCTGCAGCTTGGAGTTGCCCTCCAGGAAGTTCTCCGGCGGCACCAGGAACGGGAAGTAGCTGCGGTAGGCCGTCTGGAAGAGCGTGCTGAGCAGCCCGATGCCGAAGATGACCACATAGATCCAGGTCAGCGTGAGCATGTCGGCGAACCAGGCGAGGGGGATCAGCATCAGCAGTACGAAACGCGCCACGTCCGTCCAGATCAGGATGGGCCGCTTGCGCACCCGGTCGGCCAGCACGCCGAAGACCAGGAACAGCACCATCGGAACCCGCAGCAGGAAGCCGACCACGCCCATCTCCTCATCGGAGGCGTGCAGGACGGTGATCGCGATGACGGGGATCGCGAAATAGGTGATCGCCGAGCCGAACTGCGACAGGCTCTGCCCGGCCCACAGGCGCAGGAAGTCCGGATTGCGCCACAGGCCGGTTCGTTCACTGGTCGGGGATGCCATGATCCATCCACCTTCTGATCTCGGTGGCCGCATCGGCGACCAGGGGTTCGTACAGGATCGGGACGCGCTCTTCCGGGATCGGGACGTGCGCGAAGCGCCCCTTGGCGACCGACGGCCAGCCGCCGTCCTCCGGCCTGGGCGCGAACAGCGCGACGTCGCCGTCGTACGGCTCGTGCCGGAAGCCGCCGACCGCGTGCGCGTTGGCCCGGAACACGGCCAGGTAGCGGCGCGCCTGCTCGACCTCGGCCGTGTCGGGGGCCAGCCGGTCGGCGGCCGAGGCGGCGCCCATGACCGCCAGCAGCCGCTCCTCCGGCGCCTGGGCGGCGAGTTCGGCCGCGTCCAGGCCGAGCGTCTCGTCCGGCGAGCCGGCCAGCGCGTGGAACAGCAGGACCGTGTCGTCCTCCAGCGACGCGCCGGCCACCGGCTCCTCGGCGTTGGCGTAGAAGAGCACGACGAGCGGCACTCGCTCGCCGCGCTCGCGCAGCCGCCTGGCCACCTCCAGCGCGATGTTCCCGCCGATGCAGAACCCGCCCAGCACGTACGGCCCGGACGGCCGCACCTCCAGCAGGTCGGCCACGTAGGCGTCGGCCATCTCGGCCAGCGTGGCGTGCGGCTGCTCGCCCGGCACCAGCCCGCGCGCGGCGATGGCGTACACCGGCTGGTCGGGGCCGAGCCTGCGGGCCAGCGGGTGGTAGCGGAACACCTGGCCGCCGAGCGCGTGGACGAAGAAGATCGGCGGACGGTCGCCGTCCGGGTTGAGCGGCACGACGTGGCTCGGCGGCGCGAGGTCGTCCGGCTGGCGCAGCACCCTGGCCAGCGCGCCGATCGTGGGCGCGCTGAGCACGGTGCCGACCGGCAGGCTCCGCCCCAGCTCCTGACGGACGCGCGCGGCCAGCCGCAGCGCGCTCAGCGAGTGGCCGCCGAGCTCGAAGAAGTCGTCCAGGACGCCGGCCGCGGGCACCTGCAGCACCTCCTCGTACAGCCTGGCCAGGCGCGCCTCGACCTCGTCGCGCGGCGGCACGTACGGCCTGCTCCCCGCCGTCTCAGGGACGGGCAGCGCGGCGCGGTCGAGCTTGCCGCTGCGGGTCAGGGGGAGCGCGTCCAGGTGCACCCAGCGGCGCGGGATCAGGTGGTCGGGCAGGACGTCGCCCAGCTCGGGCACGCCGCCGTCGCCCACCAGGTAGCCGACCAGGCTGTGATCGTGCGCGGCCACGGCGGCGTCGCGGACGCCCGGCTGCCGGCGCAGGACGGTTTCGATCTCGCCGAGTTCGACGCGCATGCCGCGGATCTTGACTTGGTGGTCGGTGCGGCCGAGGTATTCGAGTTCGCCGGTGGGCAGCCAGCGGGCCAGGTCGCCGGTCTTGTAGAGACGCTGGCCATTGGAAAAGGGGAGGAAGCGTTCGGCGGTGAGCGCGGGTTTGCCGAGGTAGCCGCGGGCGAGTTGGACGCCGCCGATGTAGAGCTCGCCGGGGGTGCCGATGGGGACGGGTTGGAGGTGCTGGTCCAGGACGTGCAGGGTGGTGTTGTCGACCGGCTTGCCGATGGGCACGTTGGGTTCGCCGGGTTGGCAGGGGTGCCAGGAGACGTCGACGGCGGCTTCGGTTGGCCCATAAAGGTTGTGCAGTCCGGGCAGGTCGATGCCGGGCGGTAACGCCTCGCCTGAACAGATGATCCGCTTCGGCGGCTGGATGGCCTCTTCCTCCAGAAATGCCTGAAGCATGGAGGGCACGAAATGCACGGTGGTGATCTGCTCGGCCTTGATCAGGTCACGCAGGTAGGCGGTGTCGCGGTGGCCGTCCGGTCGAGCGATGACCAAGGTGGCGCCGGTGATGAGGGGCCAGAACAGTTCCCACACCGACACGTCGAAGGTGGTCGGGGTTTTGTGTAGGACCCGGTCCTGGTCGGTGAGGTGGAAGGTGTTCTGCATCCAGCGCAGCCGGTTGACGATCGCCCGGTGCGAGACACCCACACCCTTGGGCCGCCCGGTGGAGCCTGAGGTGAAGATGACGTAGGCCAGGTTGTCCTCGTGCACCGGCCGTGCCGTGAAGTCCCCGCCCGGTTTCGCCTCGGTCAGGACGAGTTCGGCGCCGGCGTCTTCGAGCATGCCGCGCCGTCGTTCCTCGGGGTCGGCCGGGTCGAGCGGTAGATACGCGCCCCCGGCCGCGAGCACTCCGAGCAGCACGACGGGCAGGTCCAGGCTGCGTTCCATGCTCACCCCGACCGGCTGATCCAGCCGGTCACCGAGCCCCGCCGCGACCTGGCGGGCGCGGGCGGCCAGTTCCCGGTAGGTGAGCCGGTCGCCGTCGAAGACGACGGCGGTCGCGTCCGGGGTCCGTTCGGCCTGGGCGAAGATCAGCTCGTGCAGCGTCCCGCCCGGGTGCTCGCGTTCGGTGGCGTTCCAGCGGGCGAGCAGGGCCGTGTCTTGCGGCGAGATGCTGACATCTCCGGACAACGCGCGGAGGTAGTGATCCCTGATTCCGGCGATCTGGTCCGCGGGGAACTGCGTGACGTCGTAGGAGATGGTCAGCGTCAGGCCCTGTCCCGGCGTCCGGACGAAGGCCGCGCTGAAGGCGAAGTCCGTCTGCTCGAAGAAGTCCTGGCCCTCGATGGGCGTGGCGGCGTCCCCGCGTACCTGGAAGTCGCGGAAGTCCACGTGCGTGTCCAGCAGTCGCGCGCGACCGCTGAGCCGCTGGATCTCGAACAGCGGATAGTGCCGGTACGGCAGCGCCGCCACCTCCGCCTCGAACACCCGCTGGACCAGGTCCGGAGCGTCGGCCCGGACGCGCAGCGGCACGGTGTTGAGAAACAGGCCGAGCACCTCGTCGCCCGCCTCGCTCTCCGGGCGGCTGTGCGTGAGCATGCCGGTGAGCACGTCCTGCTCGCCGGTCAGCAGCGCCATGACCTGCGCGTGCGCCGCGAGCAGCACCGAGCGCAGCGGCACCCGGGCCGCGGCCGCCTCCTCGGCCAACGCCCGCGCCAGGTCGCCGGGCAGCGCGGTGGCCAGCACCTCGACCCGGCGCGGCCCGCCGGTCGGATAGCCGGGCCTGCGGGGCAGCCGGCCTTCGGGCGCCTCGGCGATCGCCTCCCGCCAGAACTCCGCCGCCTCAGGACGGCCGAGTATCGCCTTCTCCGCCGCCACCAGGTCGCGGAAACGCGCCCCCGGCGGCTCCAGCGGCAGCCCCGGCGCCGCGTAGCGGGCCAGCAGCTCGCTGACCAGCCGGGCGACGCTCCACCCGTCGAGGATCGCGTGGTGGAAGTAGACGGTCAGCGCGAACCTGTCCGCCTCCGGCCGCACGTGCACGCGGAGCAGCGGCGCCCGCGTCCAGTCGAACGGCCCGTACTCGGGCTCGCCGTCGGACACGGTCAGCGGGATCTCCGCCCGGTCGTGCACGAGCTGGACCGGCTCGCTGAACCCGGTCAGGTCGAAGGAGGTCCGCAGCACCTCGTGCCGGGCCGACAGCTCGTCCAGCGCCCTGACCAGCGCCGCCTCGTCGAACGTGCCGCGCAGCGAGAGCGTGGTGTGGTCGTGGAAGGTCACGCCGTCCAGCTCGCTGTGGTACAGCATCCCCGCCTGCAGGGCGCTGAGCGGGTAGGCGTCGATGATCATCGCGTGAGCCTCTCTCGGTCCGCCGGGCTGAGCAGGTCGAAGGCTCCCGCCGCAGGTTCGGCCACGGCCTGCCGCGGCCGCAGGACGGTGGCCAGTTCGGCGACCGCCTGATGGGTGAACAGGTGCTGCAACTCCACGTCGTAGCCCGTCGCGCGCAGCCGGGCGACGACCTTGAGACTGCTGATCGAGTCGCCGCCCACGGCGAAGAACGTGTCGTTCCTGCCGACCCGGTCGAGTTCGAGCACCTCCTGCCAGACCTGCGCGACCGCGCGTTCCGCCGCGCCGCGCGGCGGCTCCCACGGCAGGTCGGCCGGACGTTCCGGGGCGGGCAGCGCGGCGCGGTCGAGCTTGCCGCTGGACGTGACCGGCAGGCGGTCCAGCCGCACCCACGCCGTCGGGATCATGAAGTCCGGCAGCACGTCGGACAGCACGGGCACGTCGCCGACCACGTATCCGACCAGCCGACCGGCCACGAGCCGGACCGCCCCGGCCGTGACGCCGGGCTGCCGGCGCAGGACGGTTTCGATCTCGCCGAGTTCGACGCGCATGCCGCGGATCTTGACTTGGTGGTCGGTGCGGCCGAGGTATTCGAGTTCGCCGGTGGGCAGCCAGCGGGCGAGGTCGCCGGTTTTGTAGAGGCGCTGGCCATTGGAAAAGGGGAGGAAGCGTTCGGCGGTGAGCGCCGGTTTGCCCAGGTAGCCGCGGGCGAGCTGGACGCCGCCGATGTAGAGCTCGCCTGGGGTGCCGATCGGGACGGGTTGGAGGTGTTGGTCCAAGACGTGCAGGGTGGTGTTGTCGACAGGCTTGCCGATGGACACGTTCGGCTCGCCAAGTTGGCAGGGGTGCCAGGAAACATCGACGGCGGCTTCGGTGGGCCCGTAGAGGTTGTGCAGTCCGGGCAGGTTGATGCCGGGTGGTAAGGCTTCGCCTGAGCAGATGATCCGCTTTGGCGGCTGGATGTGCTCTTCTTCCAGGAACGCCTGGAGCATGGAGGGCACGAAGTGCACGGTGGTGATCTGCTCGGTTTTGATCAGGTCGCGCAGGTAGGCGGTGTCGCGGTGGCCGTCCGGTCGGGCGATGACGAGGGTGGCGCCGGTGATGAGGGGCCAGAACAGTTCCCACACCGACACGTCGAAGGTGGTCGGCGTCTTGTGCAGGACCCGGTCTTCCGGGGTGAGGCGGAAGGTGTCCTGCATCCAGCGCAGCCGGTTGACGATCGCCCGGTGCGAGACGCCCACACCCTTGGGCCGGCCGGTGGAGCCTGAGGTGAAGATGACGTAGGCCAGGTTGTCCTCGTGCACCGGCCGTGCCGTGAAGTCCCCGCCCGGTTTCGCCTCGGTCAGGACGAGTTCGGCGCCGGCGTCTTCGAGCATGCCGCGCCGTCGTTCCTCGGGGTCGGCCGGGTCGAGCGGCAGATACGCGCCCCCGGCCGCGAGCACCCCAAGGAGCACCACGGGCAGGTCCAGGCTGCGTTCCATGCTCACCCCGACCGGCTGATCCAGCCGGTCACCGAGCCCCGCCGCGACCTGGCGGGCGCGTGACGTCAGTTCCCGGTAGGTGAGCCGGTCGCCGTCGAAGACGACGGCGGTCGCGTCCGGAGTCCGTTCGGCCTGGGCGAAGATCAGCTCGTGCAGCGTCCCGCCCGGGTGCTCCCGTTCGGTGGCGTTCCAGCGGGCGAGTTGCGCCCGTTCATCGTCCGGCAGCAGCTCCAGGCGGCTCACCGGCACGTCCGGCGCCGCCACCACCGCACGCAGGAGCGCCGCGAAGCGCCGGGCCAGCCGCTCGATCGTCTCCGGCAGGAACAGCTCGCTGTTGTAGACGAAGCGCCCGCCCAGCCGATCGCCCCGCTCGGTCGCGTACAGCTCCAGGTCGAAGCGGGTGGTCGTGGTGTCGGGCTCGAAGCCCTCGCCGCCGTCGCGGTAGCTCTGCAACGCGAACAGCGCCTGCACCAGCGGCGGACGGCTGACGTCCCGTTCCAGGCCCAGCTCGGCGACCAGCTTCTCGAAGGGCAGCTCCTGGTGGTCGTAGACCTCCAGCGCGCCGTCCCGGGTGCGGCGCAGCAGCTCGGCGAACCCGGGGTAGCCCGCCAGCCGCGCCCGCATCGGCAGCAGGTTGACGAACAGCCCCACCATGTCCTCGAACTCCGGCCTGCTCCGCCCGGCCACCGGCGACCCGACCGCGAAGTCGGTCACGCCGGACCAGCGGGCCAGCAGCACCTGGAAGGCGGCGAGCAGCCCCATGTAGAGCGTCGCGCCCTCGGCTTTGCACAGCTCGCGGAACGCCGCCACGTCCAGGTCGAGGTCATGCCAGCCGCCCTGGAATCCCTGCCGGGGCGGGCGCGGCCGGTCGAGCGGCAGGTCGAGCACCCGGACGCCGTCCAGCTCGCCGCGCCAGAACGCCAGGTCGGCGGCCAGGCGCGCGCCGCTCAGCCGCTCCCGCTGCCAGGCCGCGTAGTCGCCGAAGCCCAGCCGCGGCTCGCGCTCCGGCGGCGTCAGGAGCTCGCGCAGGACGAGCTCGGCCGACCAGCCGTCGGCGACGATGTGATGGACGGCGATCAGCAGCGCGTGGTCGTCCGCCGCCAGCCGCACCAGGGTGGCGCGCAGCAGCGGACCGGACGCCGGATCGAACGGGAGCGCGGCGTCGGCGCTGAGCACCCGCCTGGCCGCCGCCTCGGTCGGCGCGTCCACCACCCGCAGCGGGACGTGCACCCGATCCGCCACCCGCACCTCCGGCCGCCCGTCCGGGCCGGCCGGGAAGGTCATGCGCAGGCTCTCGTGCCTGGCGACCACGGCGTCGAGCGAGCGCTGCAACCGCTCCGGGTCGACCGGGCCACGCAGCCTGGCCGAAACCGGCAGCACGTAGGCGCTGGTCCCGGGGGCGAACCGCTCCATGAACCACAGCCGCTCCTGCGCGAACGACAGCGGCGGATCGCCGCCCCCGGCACGTCGCGGGATCTCCTCCACGGCGCCCAGGCCCGCCACCGCCTTGCGGAAACGGGCCTGCACGCGGGCACGCCGCTCATCCACGCGCGTCGGCCTCCTCGGCCAGGTGTTCGAGCGCCGCGGCGAGCAGGCGCGGCGTCGGATGGGTGAAGGCCAGCTTGAGCGGCACCTCCAGTTCGGTCGCCGCGGCGATGCGGGCCGTGGTCCTGGTGGCCAGCAGCGAGTGGCCGCCGAGCTGGAAGAAGTCGTCCAGCGCGCCCACCCGCTCCAGCCCGAGCACCTCGCGCCAGACCAGGCAGACCAGCTCCTCCGCGTCGCTGGCCGGCGGCTCGTAGGCCGTGGCCCGCGCCCTGCCGGGGGCGGGCAGCGCGGCCTGGTCGACCTTGCCGCTCGGGGTCAGCGGGATGCGGTCGAGCGAGACGATCGCGCCGGGCATCAAGTGCGCGGGCAGCTCGGCGGCCAGGTGATCGCGCAACGCGTCCGCCGAGTCGTCCATGGGGACGTCCCCGTGGACCACGTAGGCGACCAGCCGCTCGTCGCGGACCACCACGCTCGCCTGCCGCACCGACGGATGGGCGAGCAGCGCCGACTCCACCTCGCCCGGCTCCACCCGGTAACCGCGCACCTTCACCTGCCGGTCCAGGCGGCCGAGAATCTCCAGGCCGCCGTCCAGGCGGAAGCGGGCCCGATCGCCGGTGCGGTAGCGGCGCGAACCGTCCGGGCCGGGCACGAAACGCTCGGCCGTGAGCGCCGGCGCGCCCAGGTAGCCGCGGGCCAGGCCGGTGCCGCCGATGTACAGCTCGCCCGCCACGCCGGGCGGGACCGGCAGCCCGTCGGGGGCCAGCACGTGCAGCGTGGTGCCGGGCAGCGCGACGCCCACGGACGGCCGGCGCAGCGCCTCGCCCGGGTCCATGTCGGCGGTGGCGGCGATGATCGTGGCCTCGGTCGGGCCGTAGCTGTTGACCAGCCGCACGCCCGGCGGCCCGGACTCGTACCAGCCGGCCAGCGCGGGGCCGGGCAGCGGGTCGGCGCCCAGGATGAGCAGCCGCAGCCCGGGCGGCCACGCGACGCCCATCGCCACCAGCTCACGCCAGTACGACGTGGGCAGGTCGATCACGGTGAGCGCGGCGCCCCGCGGGGTCTTCAGGAAGTCGGGCAGCGGCTCGTCCGGGCACAGCACCAGCTCCGCCCCTGCGGCCAATGCCGGATAGATCTCCTCGGCGTGCGTGTCGAAGCTCGGCGAGGCGAACTGCAGCACCCGGTCGCCCGGGCCGAGCCCGTAGTGCTCACGCATCCAGCTCACCCGCGCCGCGAGCGCTTCGCGCGGCACCTCCACGCCCTTGGGCCGCCCGGTCGAACCGGAGGTGTAGATCACGTACGCCAGCGAACCCGGCGTGGCCGGGCGGGCCGGGCCGCGCAGGTCGCGTAGTTCGTCCTCGCCCAGGACCAGGGCCGCGCCCGCGTCGGCGGCCATCCGGCGCAGCCGTTCCGGCGGGTAGGCCGGGTCGAGCGGCAGGTAGGCGCCGCCCGCCCGGGCGACGGCGAGCATCCCGGCGACCAGCTCGATCGAGCGTCCGGCACGCAGCCCCACGACCGTGTCCCGGCCGACCCCGGACTCCGACAGGCCGCCGGCCAGCGCGGCGGCCATGGCGTCCAGCTCGGCGTAGGTGACCCGGCGGTCGCCGTGGCTGACCGCCGTCGCGCCGGGCGTCAGGCGTACCCGCTCGGCGAAGAGTTCCAGCACGTCGGGCGCGGGCGGCGGCGGTGCGCCGGGCCCCGGCTGCCGGTCCTCGGGCAGCAGCATCGCCGCCCGCAGCGCGGACAGCGGCGTCTCCGGGTCGTCGGCGACCGCCTCCAGCACCCGTTCCCAGCGCCGCAGCAGCCGCTTGGCCGTCTCCTCGTCGAACAGATCGTCGGCGTAGGACAACATCGCCCAGAGCGAGCCGTCGAACTGGGTGATGTCCAGCATCAGGTCGAACTTCGCCTGGGTGGCGCCCGGGTCGAACATCTCCGCCTCGACGCCGGGCAGCGGCAGGGCCGCGGCCTCCTTGTCCTGCATCACGAACATCGCCTGGAACAGCGGCGTCGTGCTCAGGTCGCGGCGGATGCCGAGGTCGTTGAGCAGGCGTTCGAAGGGGATGTCGCGGTGCGCGAACGCGTCCAGGACGGTGGCCCTGGTCCGGCCGAGCAGCGTGCGGAAGGACGGGTCGCCGGACAGGTCGCCGCGCAGCACCAGCGTCTCGGGGAAGAAACCGACCACGTCCTGCAGCTCAGGACGGTCGCGCCCGGCGATGACCGAGCCGACCGTGAGGTCGTCCGTGCCGCAGTGCGCCGCCAGCAGGAGCTGGTAGGCGGCCAGCAGGACCATGAACAGCGTGCCGCGCTCGTCCCTGGCCAGCCGCTCCAGCCGGGCGGTCAGCTCGGGGCCGACACGGCGCGCGGTGTAGTCGCCGCTGGGCCGGCGTATCGCCGCCCTGGGCCGGTCGGTGGGCAGGTCGAGCGGCCGCACGCCGTCGAGCCTGGCCCGCCAGTAGTCCACGGACGCGGGCGCCGGCTCCCGGCCGCGCTGCCAGGCCGCGTAGTCGCGGTAGTCGAGCGCCGGCGCGCTCAGCCCGGCCGCGTTACCGGCGTAGCAGGCGGCCAGCTCGGAAAAGATGATCTTCAGGGACCAGCCGTCGGCCACCAGGTGGTGCAGGACCAGGCAGAACACGTGGTCGGTGGCCGACAGCGTGATCAGGTGGACCCGCACCAGCGGGCCCGTGGCCAGGTCGAACGGCGCGTTGGTCAGCTCGGCCACGAGCGCCGTGGCGCGGGACTCGCGCTCGGCCGCGGGCAGGTCCGTGAGATCGACCAGCACCGGTTCGAGCCGCAGCTCGGGCTCGACGACCTGGACCGGGCTGCCCGCCACGGCGGGGAAGCGGGCACGCAACATCGGGTGCCGCGCCGCCACCGTGGTCAGCGCCCCGGCCAGATCGGGGACGGACAGCGCGCCGCGCAGCCGCTGCACCATGTACATGTTGTAGGAGGCGTCGGCCGGGTCGAGCCGCTGCAGGAACCAGAGCCGCTCCTGGCCGTAGGACAGCGGCGCCGGCGCGCCGGGATCGCTGCGCGCGGGGATGCCGGCGGGCCGCGCCGTCCGCTGCCGCAGCAGCCGGTGCTCCAGCGCCGCGCGCTGTTCCGGGCTGAGCCTGGCCAGCCGCCCTCGTACGTCGCTCATCCGTTCGCGTCCTCGGCCAGGAGCTCGTCCAGCTCGACGTCGCCGAGCTGGAGTTCCAGTACCGCCAGGGCGTGCTCGGCCACCGTGGTCAGCTCGAAGCAGACCCGCAGGTCCATCTCGATCCCGTACGCCTCCCGGTACCGGGTGATCAGCAGCACGGCCAGCAGCGAATGGCCGCCGAGCGCGAAGAAGTCGTCCTCGACGCCCACCCGGTCACGGCCGAGCAGCTCGCCCCAGAGCGCGCACAGCTCCTCCTCCAGCGGCGTGCCCGGCGGGGTGTAGGCGGTGCCCAGGTCGACGCGGCCCGGCCCGGTGGGCGGCGGCAGCGCGGCCCGGTCGAGCTTGCCGCTCGGGCTCAGCGGGAACTCGGTGACCTGCACGAACGCCTGCGGCACCAGTGCCGGCGGCAGCCTGCGCGCCAGCCGGGCGCGCAGCTCGGGCGACAGCCGGCCCGCCTCGCCCGCCCAGTCCACGTACGCCACCAGCCCGCGCCCGCCCGGCGCGTCGTCACGCAGGGCCACCACGGCCCGGCGCACCTGGGCGTCCTCGGCCAGCGCCGCCTCGATCTCGCCCAGCTCGACCCGCCAGCCGTGCACCTTCACCTGGTCGTCGATGCGGCCCAGGAACTCCAGCTCGCCGTCGGCCCGCAGCCTGGCCAGGTCGCCGGTGGCGTACAGGCGCGCGCCCGGCGGCCCGTACGGGTCGGGCACGAACCGCTCGGCCGTCAGCCCCGGCCGCCCCGCGTACCCGCGCGCCACCTGGACGCCGCCGATGTGCAGGTGACCGGGCACGCCGACGGGCATCGGGGCCAGCCGCTCGTCCAGGACGTGCAACCGGCAGCCGGGCATCGCCCGGCCGATGGGGATCACCGTCTCGCCCGGCCGGCAGGCGTGCCAGGAGACGTCCACCGCGGCCTCGGTCGGGCCGTAGAGGTTGTGCAGCTCCACGCCGGGCAGCCGCTCGAAGAACCGGGCCGCCAGCCTGGGCGGCAGCTCCTCGCCGCTGCACACCACGCGCCGCAGCGACGTGCAGGACTCGATGTTCGCCTCCTCCAGGAAGAGGGCGAGCATCGACGGCACGAAGTGCATCGTGGTGACCGCGTGCCGCTTGATCAGGTCACGCTGGTGCGCGGGGTCGCGGTGGCCGCCAGGACGTACCGGGACGAGGCGGGCGCCGTGCAGCAGCGGCCAGAAGAACTCCCACACCGACACGTCGAAGCTGGTCGGCGTCTTCTGCAGCACCACGTCGCCGGAGGTCAGCCCGAACGTCTCCTGCATCCACGCCAGCCGGTTGACGATGCCGCGATGGGTGTTGACCACGGCCTTGGGCCGGCCGGTCGAGCCCGAGGTGTAGATCAGGTACGCGGCGTCGTCGGGGCCGGTGACCGGTTCGAGGTCACCGGAGCCGAGGTCCGGGTCGTCCTCGAGCAGCACCGTGGTGATCGTCTCGGGCGCGGTCAGGTGGCGCTGGGTGAGCAGGACCCGCGCGCCGCAGTCGGCCAGCATGAAGTCCAGCCGGTCGCGCGGGTACTCCGGATCCAGCGGCACGTACGCGCCGCCCGCCTTCAGCACCGCGAGCAGCGCGGCGACCAGCTCGGGCGAGCGTTCCGCGCAGACCGCGACGGGCTCGCCGCGCTCGACGCCGAGCCGGCGCAGCCGCCTGGCCAGCCGGTTGGCGCGGCCGTTCAGCTCGGCGTAGGTGAGCGTGACGTCCCCGAAGACCACCGCGGCCGCGTCGGGGGTCGCGGCGGCCTGGGCCTCGATCAACGCGTGCAGCGTCGCCGGCGCGGACTCGGGCCCGCCCGTGCCGAGCGCCAGCACCCGCTCCCGCTCCCGCCCGGTGAGCACCGGGAGCGCGGCGACCGGCCGGCCCGGGTCGGCCACGGCCGCCTCGACCAGCGTGCGCAGATTCGTCTCGAACCGTTCGATCGTCTCGGGGTCGAACAGGTCGGTGGCGTACTCCAGCCGGGTGTGCAGCCGCCCGTCACGCAGGTTGAGGTCGAGCTGGAGGTCCACCTTCGCGGTGCCGTTGCCGATCTGGCCCTCGTTGGTGCCGCCGGCCAGGTTGAACATCACCTGGTACAGCGGCGGCACGCTCAGGTCCCTGGCCGGCTGCAGGTCCTCCACCAGCCGCTCGAACGGCAGCTCCTGGTGGTCCAGCGCCTCGGCCACCGTCGCCCGCACCCGGGCGGCGGCCGCGCGGAAGCTCGGCGAGCCCGACAGGTCCACGCGCAGCGGCACCGCGTTGACGAACATGCCGATGACCGGCTCGGTCTCGGGCAGCAGCCGGCCCGCGATCGGCGTGCCCACCACGATGTCGTCGATCCCCGACCAGCGCGACAACACGGCCGCGTACGCGGTGAGCATCACCGTGAACAACGTCGTGTTGAGCTCCTTGGCCAGCCGTTCCACGCCCGCCGACAGCTCGGGGGAGTAGGCGCCGAGCCGCAGCGCGCCCCGGTAGGTGCGCCGGGCCGGGCGCGGCCGGTCGCCGGGCAGCGCGAGGTCGGCGGGCACCCCGGCCAGCCGCTCGCGCCAGTACCCCAGCTCGGACTCCAGGAACTCGCCCGACAGCCGGCCGCGCTGCCACACGGCGAAGTCGGCGAACTGGATCGGCAGCTCGGGCAGCTTCGGCTCGCGGTCCTCGCCGAGCGCGTCGTAGCACTCCTCCACCTCGCCCATGAAGATCATGCACGAGACGCCGTCGAAGATCGTGTGGTCGAAGACCATGATCAGGCGCAGGTCGTCGGCGGCCAGCCGGACCTGCCTGGCCCGGAACAGCGGCGCCCGCTCCAGGTCGAACGGCGCGACCGCGTCCGCCTCGGCCAGGCGGGCCAGCTCGGCCTCGGCGGCGGCGCGCGGCAGGTGGGTCAGGTCCGTCGCGGTCAGCTCCGTGGGCGGCGCGTCCTGGCCGACGATCTGCACGACCTGCCCGTCACGGAACTCGAACGTGGTACGCAGCGCCTCGTGCCGCCGCACCACCAGATCGATCGCCCGCTCCAGCCGGCGCGGGTCCACCGGCTGCCTGGCCGCCAGCGGCAGGAACATCGCGATGTTGTAGACGGCCAGGTCCGGTTCGAAACGCGACAGGAACCACATCCGCTCCTGACCGGAGGAGGCGGGGAAGACATCACTCACTGTCCATGGCCTCTCGCAGGCTCTTCGGCCGCATGTCGGTCCACACCCGCTCGATGTGTTCCAGGCATTCGTCCTTGGTGCCGGAGAAACCGGCGTCGTGCCAGCCGGAGGGGTTGTCCCGGTCGGCGGGCCAGATCGAGTACTGCTCCTCGTCGTTGCGGACGACCTTGGTGTCGGGGGATGTGCTCACGCGGAACTCCGGGGCTGGCGGGGGATGGTCTGGGTGACGGTCTCAGCTGCGGTCTCGGCCGCGGTTCCGGCGGTGGGGGAGAGGCGGGCGGCGTCGATCAGGGCGGCGACCCCGGCCACGGTGGGCTCCTCGAAGAGACTGCGCATCGGCAGCCGCACCCCCAGCTCCTTGCGGATGAGGGCGATGAGCTGCACCGCGATGAGCGAGTTGCCGCCCAGCTCGAAGAAGTCGTCGTCGACGCCGATGTGGTCGCCGCCGAGCACCTCGCCCCACAGGCGGGCGATCGTGGCCTCGGCGTCGTTGCGCGGCGCGACGTAACCCTCGGCGGGCGCGCCGCTCTGCCTGGCGGCGACCGCCGCCGGGTCGAGTTCGCTCTCCACGGTGTCCTGGGTCAGCGAGCCGACCCCGGCGACGAGCTCGGCCACCGTGGTGGCGGCCACCACGACCTGGGGGCCGAGCGGGGCGGCCAGCAGCCGGCGCAGGGAGACGGCGCCGTCGGCCGGCCTGATCCCGCCCGCGTCACCGTCCGTGTCACCTGCGGAGTCCCTGGCCGCCGGGGCGGACCGCTGGGAGTCGGCGCTGGCGACCACGCCGGTGATCACCGCCTCGGTGTCGATCCGCCGCAGGACGTAGTCGAAGACCTGCACCAGCACCGTGCCGTCAGGACCGATCAGCGTGACGTCGACGACCAGCACCTCGTCGGTGTCGGTGCTGGTGACGCGCAGATGGCTCCAGAACGCCTCGGGCAGGCTCCCGCGCACGGTGATGCGGCCGTAGCCGAGCGGCAGGTAGTGGCCCTCGACCTGGATCCAGCTGAACGTGGTCGCCGCGTCGAGCAGGGCCGGGTGCAGCCCCCACCGGTCGAGATCGGCCAGCAGCACGTCGTTGGACTCGAACAGGCCGAGCGCCTCCCGCGTGCCGGTGTGCGTCGCGGTCAGGGTCCTGCTCCAGTGCCCGCCCAGCGAGAGCAGCCCGGACAGCGGGACGCTGCCCTGACCGTCCTCGGACGGCACGCAGCGGTCCATGATCGCGCGCAGGTCCACCCGGTCGGCCGGCGGCGGGCTGACCTTGGCCGCCACGCCCTTGGCATGGGTGCGCTGCGTTCCGCCGATGACGCTCTGCACCTGGAACTCGGCGCCGTCCGCCTCCGGGGTGAAGACCACCCGCACCTCGGCCGTCGCGCCGTCGGCCACCGACAGCGGCTCGACGAACACCACGTCACGCATCTCGATGAACCCGGTGCCGGGCAGCACCGCCTCGGCGGCCGTCCTGGCCAGTTCCAGGTGACCGGTGCCGGGCAGCACCGGGACGTCAGCGATGCGGTGCTCGTCCAGCACCCAGTGCGTGCTCGGGGACAGCGTGCCGCTGCACCAGTCGAGCACCTCGCCCGTGTGCCTGGCGTTTAGCACCGGGTGGTCCATCGCCTTGATCCGGTCGCCGCGCTGCAACGCGACGAACCCGGCCGGCGCCGCGGTCTCCACCGCCATGCCGACCTCCAGCCACCTGCCCCAGTTCACGCTGACCACCTGGGCCGCGTTCCAGCCCCGTCCGGCGCGGGCGTGCGCGTCGAGGAAGTTGTTGGCCGCGCAGTAGTCGATCTGGCCGAACCCGCCGGCGACCGCGGTGATCGACGAGCAGAGCACCACCGCCTCCAGCTCCAGGTCGCCGAACGCCTCACGCAGCGCCAGCGTGCCGAGCACCTTGGGGCGGAGCACGGCCTCGGCCGCCTCCCGCTCCTTGATCTGCGCCATGCCGCCGCCGGGCAGTCCGGCCGCGTGTACGAGCACGTCGACCCGGCCGAAGGCGGCCAGCGTCTCGTCCCTGACCCGGCGCATGTCGGCCGGGTCGGTCACGTCGGCGGCCAGGGTGAGCACGCGCGCCCCCGCGGCCTCCATCCGGCGGATCGCCTCGGCGGCGCGCGCCTCGCGGGCCGAGCGCGGCGGCCCCTCGGGCAGCCCGCTCCTGGACAGCAGCACCAGGTTCACCCGGGCGCGCGCGGCCAGGTCCGCGGCCAGCGAGACGCCGATGCCGCCCAGGCCGCCGATGATCACGTACACCTGGCCGTCGCGCGGCTCGGCCGGTTCGACGGCCACCTCCACCTGCTCGTACCCGAGCAGCCACCGCTTGCCGCCGCGCAGGGCGACCGGGGCCAGCAGGCCCGCCTCGCCGGGCTCGGCCGCGCGGCCCAGCTCGGCGGCGACGTCACGGACCGCGTCCAGGCCCGGCATGTCGATGTGGCGGACCCGCAGCCACGGCGTCTCCAGCGGGACGACCCGGGCGAACGCGGCCAGCGTGGCGTGCTCCGGCCTGGTCAGATCGCCGCCGACCACGTCCATGGTGCCCGCGGTGACCAGGTCGAGCTGCACGCCGCCGGCCGGCTGGGCCGCCGACAGCGCCTGCACCAGGGCCAGCACGCCGAAGAACCCGCGCTCCTGCGCCGCCCAGACCTCCTCGCCCCCGGTGTCATCGCCCCCGGTGCCCTCGCCCCCGGAGATCGCCCAGGCGTGCACCACCCGCTCGGGCAGCTCGCCGACCGCGTCGAGCAGCGCGTCGTAGTCCTCACGCACGCCCGGCCGTACGGTGAATCCGCCCTCGGCGGCGGCGAACGCGGCACCCGGCCGCACCTCGACGACCTCGGCCCCCGACGCGCGCAGCGCCCCGGCCAGGGCGGCGGAGTCGTCGTCCACGAAGGCCAGGCAGCGCGTCACCGGCGCGGGCACCGGCGGCCTGGCGGGCGCCTGGTTCCAGACGGGCACCCCGAACCACCGCTCGGGCGGCAGCGGGCCGTCGTCCTGCCGCGGCCTGGCCACGCCGCCGACGAACGCGCCCTGCGCGTCGGGGTCGATCCAGGCGCGCTGCCGCTCCCACGGGTAGCCAGGCAGCGAGACGCGGAAGCCGGGCGCGCCGAAGTCCGCCAGGTCGATGCCGTGCACCCAGAGCGTGCCCACGGCCTGCGAGAAGACCGCCACGTCGCCGGCCCGGTCGCGCGGCCCGGGCAGCGAAGGCAGCGGGGCGATCGCGCCGGCGGGCAGCTGGGTGCCCGCCAGGCCGCACAGCTGCCGGCCGGGACCGCACTCGATCATGACCCATTCGCCGTCGGCCAGCAGCGTCGCGACGCAGTCGCCGAAGCGGACCGGCTCGCGCACGTGCCTGGCCCAGTAGGACGGGTCGGTGGCCTCGGCGGCGGTGATCCAGGTGCCGGTCACGTTCGACAGGAACGGCAGGCTCGGCGCCGACAGCCGGGTGGCCGCGACCAGCTCGCGGAACTCGGCGAGCATCGGCTCCATCATCGCCGAGTGGAAGGCGTGCGAGGTACGCAGCGGCGTGCAGCCGATGCCCTCCTCCTCCAGCATCTCGGCCAGCTCCGCGACCGACGCCGACGGCCCGGACACCACGCACGTGCCTGGGCCGTTGACGGTGGCCACCGAGACGTCGTCGGGCAGCATCGGCGCGATCTCGTCCGGCATGAGCTGCACGGCCAGCATCGAGCCCGGCGGCAGGTCCTGGATCAGCCGGCCGCGCGCGGCGACCAGCCGCAGCGCGTCGGGCAGCGAGAAGACCCCGGCGACGGTGGCCGCCGCGTACTCGCCGATGCTGTGGCCGATCATCGCCGCCGGTTCGACGCCGAGCGAGAGCCAGAGCCTGGCCAGCGCGTACTCGACGGTGAACAGGGCGGGCTGGGTGAGCGAGGTCTGCCGCAGCGCCTCGTCCGCCTGCTCGCCGGTGGCGAAGATCTCCTCGCGCACGTCCAGCACGGCCGCGCACTCGTCGACCGCCTCGCGGAAGACCGGCTCGTCCCGGTACAGCTGCGCGGCCATGCCGCCGTACTGGGCGCCCTGGCCGGAGAAGAGGAAGGCCACCTGCGGCGGCCGCTTCGGCTTGGCGCCGGCCACGATCCGCTTGGCGTCGGCCAGCGCGGCCACCGCGTCGGACGGCGAGGCGGCGACGATCGCGGCCCGGTGCTTGAGCTCGCGCCGGCCCACGCGCAGCGTGAACGCCACGTCGGCCAGGTCGGTCTCGGGATGCGCGGCCAGGTACGCGGCCAGCCGCTCCCGCGCGGCGGCCAGCGCGGACTCGGTCCTGGCCGACAGCTTCAGCAGGTGCGCGGGCCGCTCGCGGGGCAGCGCCGGGCGCGGCGGCGCCTCCTCCAGCACCGCGTGCGCGTTCGTGCCGCCGATGCCGAACGAGCTGACCCCGGCCCGCCGCGGGAAGCCGTCGGGCTCCCACTTGGTCGGCGCGGAGACGACGTAGAACGGGCTCGCCGGGAAGTCGATCTTCGGGTTGGGCCGGGTGTAGTGCAGCGTCGGCGGGATCAGCTTGTTCTCCAGCGCCAGCACCGTCTTGATCACGCTGGGGATGCCGGCCGACTGGCCGAGATGGCCGATGTTGCTCTTGACCGAGCCGATGCCGCACCACTGGGTGTCGGCCGTGTCCTGGGCGAACACGCTCGACAGCGCGGCCACCTCGATCGGGTCGCCGAGCGCCGTGCCGGTGCCGTGCGCCTCGACGTAGGTGACCGTGCGGGGATCCACGCCGCCCACGCCCAGCGCCTGCGCGATCACCGCCGCCTGGCCGTCCAGGCTCGGCGCGGAGAAGCCCACCTTCCCTGCGCCGTCGTTGTTGATCGCGTTGCCCAGCACCACCGCGCGGATGTTGTCGCGGTCGGCGATCGCCTCCGACAGCCGCTTCAGCACGATGACGCCGCCGCCGCTGCCCCAGATCGTGCCGCCTGCCCCGGCGTCGAAGGAGCGGGTGCGGCCGTCGGGCGAGACGATGCCGTCCTGGTCGTAGACGTAGCCCTCGCCCTGCGGCAGGTCCAGCATGGCCGCCCCGGCCAGCGCCATGTCGCATTCGCCGTTGCGCAGCGACTCGGCCGCGATGTGCAGCGCCACCAGCGCGCTGGAGCACGCGGTGTGCACCGTGTAGCTGGGACCGCGCAGGTCCAGCTTGTACGAGGTGAGCGTCGCGCAGTAGTCGACGTGGTTGCCCACCATGACCGCCAGCCAGCCGGCGTTCTTGTGCGCCTGGGCGTTGCTGCGGATGTTGCGCCACTGGTAGACGTCCGCCCCGGTCGCGGCGTACACCCCGATCTCGCCCGGATAGCGGAACGGGTCGTAGCCCGCGTCCTCCAGCGCCGTGTGCGACAGCTCCAGGAACATCCGGTGCTGCGGGTCGCGGACCTCCGCCTCCCTGATCGACATGCCGAAGAACGCCGCGTCGAAGTTCTCGTAGTCGTCCAGCACCATGGCGGCGGGCACGAAGTTCGGGTCGGCCAGCAGGCTCTCCGCCGTGCCCAGCGCTCGTTGCTCCTCCAGCGTGTACGTGGTCAGCGACTCCACGCCGTCGGCGAGGTTGCGCCAGAACTGCTGCGCGTCACCCGCTCCCGGGACCCGGCACGACAAGCCGATGATCGCGATCGGCTCGGCCGTGGGCTCGTCCGTCATGGGGCAGTCCCCTTCTCGTTGCGGTTCCTCAACCTGTCTCGTCGTACGGCCAGGCGGCGCGCCGCCCGGTCAAGACCTGGACTGCCGCCCGCGCCGTCGAGATGGGCGGCGAGCGTGCGGATCGTGGGATGCCTGAACAGCTCCACGATCGGGACCTCCCGGCCGGTCGCCGCCTTCAGCCGCGCCTGCACGGCGGCCATGGCGAGCGAGTGGCCGCCGATCTCGAAGAAGTTGTCGTCGGGGCCGAGCCGTGGCACGCCCAGCACGGCGTGCCACACCTGGGCGACCGTCTTCTGCGTGGGCCCGTCGAGCCGGCCGCCCGCCTGCGGCCGCTCGACCGGCCGGCCGCGCAGCGCGGCCCGGTCCACCTTGCCGTTGGGCGTCAGCGGCAGCGCGGGCAGCGTCACCACCTCGGCGGGCACGGCGTGCTCGGGCAGTGCGCGGCGCAGCCCGTCCAGGATCCGGTGGGCGGCGGCGCCCGGCCCGGCCGGCACCACGTAGGCGATGAGCGTGCCGTCCTCGACCCTGGCCGCGGCGGCGCGCACGTCCCGGCACGCGGCCAGCGCCGCCTCCACCTCGCCCAGCTCCACCCGGAACCCGCGCACCTTCACCTGGTCGTCGGCCCGCCCCACCGGGGTGATCGTGCCGTCGGGGTTGCGCCGGCCGAGGTCGCCGGTGTGGAAGCGGTCGCCGGCGAAGCGCCGCCGCGTCAGCTCCGGGTCCAGGTAGCCGGTGGCGAGGTGGCGGCTGCGGACGACCACCTCGCCGAGCTCGCCCACCCCGGCCCGGCGGCCGTCCGGCGCCAGCACGAGGATCTCGCCGCCCTCGACCGGCCGCCCGATCGGCACGACCTCCGGGTACGGCGCCACGAGCTCGTGCCAGGCGTGCACCTGCGGCGTCTCGGTCGTGCCGTAGCAGGCGATCATCCGCGCCCCCGGCGCCAGCGCGCGCAGCCGCCCGGCCTCGGCGCCGGTGAACCTGTCGCCGCCCACGGCGACCAGGCGCACGTCGGGCAGCTCGCTCCCGGTGCCCGCCAGCATCGCGGCGAGCTGCGGCGTCAGGTGCAGCACGGTGATCGCGTGCTCGCGCAGCCAGGCGACCAGCTTGGCCGGGTCGCGGGTCAGCTCCTGCTCGGGCACGAACAGCTCGGCCCCCGCCACGGCCGGGACGAACATGTCACGCAGCGCCGGATCGTGCGCCAGCCCGGACAGCAGCGCGAACCGGTCGTGCGGCCCGAGCTCGAACGTGCGGACGTACCAGGACAGGAAATGCGCCAGCGGCCCCTCCTCGGTGACCACCGGCTTGGGATCGCCGGTGGTTCCCGAGGTCATCGACAGGTAGCCGCGGCCCGGCAGCTCCGCGGCCCCCTCGCGCAGCTCGATCTCCCCGTCCCTGAGCACCGCCCCGGCCCGCGCGGCCGCGATCTGCCGCTCCTGGACGGCGGCCGGATAGGCCGAGTCGATCACCAGCCAGCGCGCGCCCGCCGCCAGCACGCCGAGCAGGATCCCCGGCAGCTCCGGCGTCCGCGCGGCGACGACCGCCACCACCGTCCCTGGACCGACCCCGGCCTGCCGGAGCGCGGTCTCGGTGCGCCGCCGCGTCCGCTCGTGCGCGTCGCCGGCCAGCTCCAGCAGCCCGGGCCCGGTCCAGCCGGGCAGCTCGGCGTCGGCGGGCTCCGGCCCCCGCCGCCCGGTCAGCAGCTCCTCCAGCAGTTCGACGTAGCCGTCGACCAGCGCCGTCATACGCTCGGCGGTGTAGAGGTCGGGGTTGTAGACCAGTTCGAGCGCGTAGCCGTCGTGCCGCTCGCTCACGTACATGGTCAGGTCGAACAGCGCCCCTGGCAGCCCCGGCCGCAGCGGCTCGCTCGTGCAGCCGGCCGGCTCCAGCCGCGCCTGGGCGAAGTTGTACATGTTGAACATGACCTGGGTGATCGGGTTGCGGCTCAGGTCGCGGGGCAGCCGCAGGGACTCCAGCAGCCGGCCCAGGGGCACGTCCCGGTGCCTGATCGCCGCGCCAAGCTCGGCCGCGCACGCGCGTACCTGCTCGGCGAAGTCGCCACGCGGACGCAGCCGCAGCGGCAGCACCTGCACGCACATGCCCACCAGCGACTCGAACGCCACGTGCGGCCGGTTCGCGTACGCCGCGCCCACCACCAGGTCCTCCCGCCCGGCCAGCCGGGAGAGCTGCCTGCCGAAGGCCGCGAGCAGCACCGCGTACGGCGTGGTCCCCAGCCGCGCGGCCAGCTCGGCCACCCGCTCGGCCAGCGCCGAGTCCAGCTCGCCCCGGCAGGCGGCGCCGTGGAAGGTCTGCGCCGGTGGCCTGGCCGCGTCCCTCGGCAGGTCCAGCACCAGCGGGGCGTCGCGCAGGTGCTCGCGCCACCAGGTCAGCGCCCGCCCGTCGTCGTGCTCGCGCAGCCAGCGCACGTAGTCGGCGAACCCGTGCGCGGGCGGCTCGACCGGCTCGCCGCGGTAGGCCGCGGCCAGGTCGCGGTAGAGCACCTCCTGCGACCAGCCGTCGAACACCAGGTGGTGCGCGGTCAGGCAGAGCACGTGATCGTCCGGGGCGAGCCTGATGAGCCGGGCGCGGAACAGCGGCCCTGTCGCCAGGTCGAACCGCGCCCGCGCCTCCGCGCGCAACGCCTCGTCCAGCTCCTCCGGCGCGCGGTCGTCGATCGGCAGCGGCACCTCGGCCGGCGGCGCGAGCGTCACGTCGGGGATGCCGTCGCGCGCGCCGATCCGCCAGCGCAGCGCCTCGTGCGCCGTCACCACGGCGGTGAGCGCGCGGCGCAGCGCGGCGGGGTCGAGCGGGCCGCGGATCCGCTCGGCCATCGCGATGTTGTGCGCGCTGGACGCCGACGCCAGCTGCTCGACGAACCACATGCGGCGCTGGGCGGGGGAGAGCGCGGCCGGGCTCCCGGTGGCCGGCGCGGCGGCGGTCTCCCGCGGCGCGCCGGCCACCCGGGCCCGCAGCTCGCCGAAGGTCCTGGCGGTGTACACGTCCTCGACCGAGATCGCCCGGCCCAGCTCCGCGCGCACCGCCGACACCAGCCGCATGGCCCGCAGCGAGTGCCCGCCGCGCTGGAAGAAGTCGTCGGCGTCGTCCGGGGCGGGCGCTTCGAGCACCCGCGCCCAGATCCCGGCCAGCCCGGTGCCGCCGCCGCGCTCCGGCCGGGACCGCGCGCGCAGCGCGGCCAGATCGACCTTGCCCGAGGCGTTCAGCGGGAGGATGCCCAGCCGCACCAGCCGGCTCGGCAGCATGTACGGCGGCAGCCGCACCGCCAGATCCGCGCGCAGTTCGGCCAGTCCCGGAGCGTCCTCGGGCGTCACGTACGCCACCAGCTCGCCGGTGAAGTCCACCACCGCCTGCAACACCCCGGGGTGCGCGCGCAGCGCCGACTCCACCTCGCCGATCTCCACGCGCTGCCCCTGGACCTTCACCTGGCGGTCCAGCCGGCCCATGAACGAGATCCGCCCGTCCTCCTCCCAGGCCACGTGATCGCCCGTCCGGTACAGCCGCGCGCCGGGCTCGGCGGAGAACGGGTCGGGCACGAACCGCTCGGCCGTCAGCCCGGGCCGGCCCAGGTAGCCCCGGCTGACCTGCGGACCGCCGATGAACAGCTCACCCGGCACGCCGGGCGGGCACTCGTTCATCGCCTCGTCCAGGATGTGCGCCCGGCAGTCGCGCAGCGGCCGGCCGATCGGCAGGGGCCGCTCCCACACGCCGTCGAACTCGCCGCCGACCACGCAGACGGTGGTCTCGGTCGGGCCGTACCAGTTGTGGAAGCGGGCGTGCGCCGACCACCTGGCCACCTGCTCGGGCCCGGGCGGCTCACCCGCCGTCACCACGTCCTTCAGGTACGGCAGCCGCGCCGGATCCACCAGCGGCAGCAACGCGGGCGGGATGAACCCCCAGGTGACGTCGTGCTCCTCCAGGAAACGCTGCAGCCGGGCCGGGTCGACGCGGTCCTCGTCCGGCACCAGCTGCACGCAGCCGCCGGCGGTCAGCGGGGCGAGCATGTCCAGCACCGAGACGTCGAACCCGAGCGCGGAGAAGGCGATCGAGCGGCAGGTCGCGTCCAGGCCGAAGTGCGCGGCCGTGGCGGTGGCGAACGCGACGGCGCTGCGATGGCTGACCACCACGCCCTTGGGCCTGCCGGTGGAGCCGGAGGTGTAGATCACGTAGGCGGCGTTGCCCGGCACGGCGCGGCTGCCGGCCGGCGGTGTGCCGGCGTCGGACGCGGCGACGAGGGTGCTCCCGCAGCCGTCCAGCAGCTCCCGGCCGCGTTCGTCCACCACGACCACGGTGATCCCGGCGTCCGCCAGCACCTCCTCCAGCCGCCGGCGCGGATGGCCGGGATCCAGCGGCACGTACGCGCCCCCGGCCAGCAGGACGCCCAGCACCGCCACTGGCATCAGCGGGGTGCGGCGCAGGCACAGGCCCACCCGCGTCTCCGGGCCGACGCCGAGCTCGCGGAGCCGGCCCGCCAGCGCGGCGGCCCGCTCGACCAGCGCGGCGTAGGTCAGCGTGTCCTCCCGCTGCCGGACCGCCGGGGCGTCCGGGGTCCGCGCGGCCTGGGCCGTGATCAGACTGCCGAGTAGCGTCATCCTGCGGCCTCCACGCCCTGCCGTACCAGCCGGCCTCGCCGTACCGTCTCGAAACGCAGCAGGAAGCCCGGCTCGCGGACGGCGATCGCGGCGATCGCCCGGCCCAGCGGCAGATGCGTCACCCGCCACTCCGCCAGCCGCGCCACCTCGGGCGCCGTGTCCGGCACCCAGGTCACGCCCGGCCGCTGCCCGGCGAAGCCGAACAGCGTCGGATCGACCCGCAGCCCGTCACCGGTCGCCTTGAGCACCGCTTCCTTCGCCGTCCAGGTGCGGAGCGCGTGGTGCAGGCGCAGCTCCTCCGGCAGCGCGGCGAACTCGTCGCGCTCCCGCTCGTCCAGCGCCCCCTCGACGAAGGCCTGCTCGTTGGCCAGCGGGCGGAAGCGTTCGAGGTCGGCGCCCACCTCGCGGCCCGTCGCCAGCGCGACCAGCACGAGCCCGCCCGACTGGCTGAGGCTGTAGGTGAGCTCGGTCCCGGTGTACGGCTTGCCGCCCGGCCTGGTCCGCAGCTCCCCGACGCCCGGGTCGAGGCCGTACTCCCTGAGCAGCCGCCGCAGCAGCACCGACCTGCCGACGTACCAGCGCCGATGCTCCTCCTGACGGAACCTGGCCGCCCTGGCCGCCTCCCTGGGCGACAGCTCGTCCACGGCCGCGCACAGGTCGGGCAGGTCCGCCAGGTCGGCCAGCCAGACGTGCACCTCGTCCGCGGCCACCTGCCGCTCGGGGCCGGCCGCGATCGTCCGGGCCACCTGCTCGCCGTGCGTGGCGAGGAACAGGTGCGTGGCGTCGAGCGTGTGCAGCCGGAAGGAGGCGGAGGTGTGGCGGGCCCAGCCGAGCATCACCGGGTGGACGACCTCCCCGTCGTGCGCGCCCGCGAAGGCCACGATGGGGACGTCCAGCGGCTCGCCCCGGACGAACCGGTATCCGCGCAGCCAGTCCATGTCCGTCCGCAGCGCGGGGATGAGCAGCGCCTTGACCTCGGGCTGCGTGCGTAACTCGGCGGGCGCGCCGAGCCGGTGGATCACCTCGTCGAGCAGGTCCTCGTCGCTCAGGCCCGTCCAGCGGCCCAGCGTCTCCTGACGCTCCGGCGGGTGCGCGGCGCCGATGTAGAGGCATTCCGGCGCCGGCACGCCCAGCCGCCGCAGCTCGCGCACCACCTCGAAGGCGACCCGCCCGCCCATGCTGTGCCCGTAGATCGAGTACGGCGTGCGGTACTGGGCCGCGATGGAGCGGGCGATCAGCTCCGGGGCCAGCGCCCCGGGCTCGGCCACCCGGCCGTCACGGCCGGGCAACATCGCCACGCGGACGTCGAAGATCCCGTCGAACGCCTGCCGCCACGCCCAGAAGGCGGAGACGTCTCCACCGGCGTAGGGGAGGCAGAACAGCGGCGGCGCGCCGGGCGGGTATCGCGTCAGCGAGGCGAACGGTGTCGGCGAGGTGAACGAGTTCTCGGACAGCACGTGTTCTTCTCGCATTGCTACGCGAAGTCACCCCCAGACGAGTCCACCGGGCCGTGCGAGGTCGTCGCGCGGGCAAGCAGGAATATGGGTCGCCGGCCAGGGTTCGTCCTGGCGAGACCGGCCAACGCCTAAAGCCACGCCATTCCTATTATTTTGTCCGAAAGTCAGTCAAGGGATGAAATTTCAACCAATGACGTAATGGAGGTTTTCGGGCATCGGGAAATTCGGCCGACCGAGGGCCTATGAGCGGGTGGCGGGTATTGCCGGCCGGGTCGATGATGATCGTCGAGGCCCCGCGCCTGCGGCGTTCGTCACACGCAGTGATGATCATGCTTCGTGCAGGGAATGCCCGTAATCCAGGTTTCGGTCATCACGCCGATAAGTTGACTGACCGTATTGACGTGCGGAGTGGAATTTGGTCCCGCATTAATGTCAGACAATCGTTGATCTTGCTGGCAGCGGCATCATGACGGGTTGACAGGCGTCGGGATCACGCCTGCGCCGGGCCGGCATCGGCCCGACGGAAAGCCCGGGAATCGGCCCGTTCCCCGGTTCCGGGCGCCGCCCTGTTTCCGGCCGGCGTCCCTTGTGGAAGCGCATGTCAAGGACCATGCCGCCCCTCGGGCGGAGGCACGCGCGATGGTGCCGTACCGCGGATGGCGTAGGCCGGGGACCGCGGGCGGAGGACGACCGCGCGCGGCCCCCGTTCCTACGGTCGCCGCATGATCCGATTCTGTATCCGCCACCGCCGCCTGGTCGTGCTGCTCTGGCTGGTCCTGACCGCCGCGCTCGTCACCGCCGCCGTCGCCAGGCCCGGACCGGCGAACGACGACTTCACGCTGCCGGGCTCGGAGAGTCAGCAGGCCGCCGACCTGCTCGGCGCGGCCGCCGACAGCCCGCCCGGGACGCTCGTCATCGCGGGGCCGGCGGGCCAGGCCGTGGCCGACCTCGTCGGCCGCATCGACGGGCTTCCCGGCGTCACCGTCGGGGAGCGGCGCGTCTCACCGGACGGCTCCGTCACCGCCATCCCGCTCGACTACCCCGACCAGGCGACCGCGCTACGCATCAAGGCGCTCCGCGACGGCTTCCACGCGCCGGGGACCACGGCCGAGCTGTCCGGTGACGACTTCGCCGACTTCACCCCCGGCGGACTCGCCGAAGGGCTCGGCCTGCTGGCCGCCGCCGTGGTGCTCCTGATCGCCTTCCGCTCCCTCATCGCCACCGCGCTGCCGCTGGTCATCGGGGTGGTCGGCGTGACCTGCGGGGTCGCGTCGCTGAGCGTGTCGTCCCACCTCGTGGACGTGCCCAGCTTCGCCGTCTACCTGACGATCATGCTGGGGCTCGGCGTCGGCATCGACTACGCGCTGCTGATCGTCACCAGGTTCCGCTCCTCGCTGGCCGAAGGGCCCGCCGCGGGCGGCGTCACGCGCGACGTCACGCGCGACTTCACGGGCGACGCCGTGGACGACGCCGTGACCACCGCCATGCGCACGGCGGGCAGGTCCGTGGCGTTCGCCGGGGTCACCGTGATCGTCACCGGCGCGGGCATGTTGTTCCTCGGCCCGTCGCTGGGCGGCGGGATCGCGCTTGCCGCCGGCTGCGGCGTCCTCATGGTGATGCTGGCCTCGCTCACCCTGCTGCCCGCGCTGCTGCGCATGATCGGGACCAGGATCGACAGGTTCGCGCTCCCCGCCCGATCCGGCGGCCGCCCGCCGGCCGTGCGCTGGAGCCGGGTCGTGCAGCGGCGTCCCTGGCTGACCGGGCTGCTGGCGTTCGCGCTGCTGGCCGGGCTGGCGTTGCCGGCCCTGCAGTTGCGGGCCGGCTGGTCCGACGCGGGCGACCGGCCGGTCAGCGACACCACGCGGCGCGCCCACGACCTGTCGGCGCGCGCGTTCGGCCCGGGCCTGGCGGGCCCGCTCGTGCTTGCCGTCGCCGACGCGTCCGTCCCGGTGCCGGACGTGGTGGAGCGGGCCGGGCGCACGCCGGGCGTCGCCGCGGCCCACCCGGCGGGGGAGCGGACCGCGATCGTCGTCCCCGCCACCGGCCCCCAGGACCAGGCCACCACGGACCTCGTCCACCGCCTGCGCGCCGAACTGCCAGAACCCGTGCTCGTCACCGGATCGACCGCGGCCGCCATCGACTTCGCCCGCCACGCCGCCCAGCGGCTGCCATGGACCGTCGGCGCGGTGCTGCTGGCCTCGTTCCTGCTGCTCATGGCCGTGTTCAGGAGCGTCGTCCTGCCGCTGAAGGCCATCGCGGTCAACCTGCTGTCCATCGGCGCCGCCTACGGCGTGATCGTCGCCGTCTTCCAGCAGGACGTGCTCGGACTCGGCGCCTCCGGCCCGATCGACGCCTGGGTGCCGATGACGTTGTTCGTCGTCATGTTCGGCCTCTCGATGGACTACAAGGTGTTCCTGCTCTCCCGCGTGCGCGAGGAGTACGAGCGGCTGCGCGACAACAGCCGGGCCGTCGCCGCCGGGCTCGCCGCGACCGCCCGCGTCATTACCGCCGCGGCTACGATCATGTTCTGCGTTTTCGCCGCCTTCGGCACGTTCGACGACCGCGCACTGCGGATCATGGGGGTCGGATTGGCGACGGCGGTGCTGGTAGACGCCACTGTGGTGCGTCTGATCCTGGTGCCTGCCGCCATGGAAGTGCTCGGTGAGCGCAACTGGTGGTTTCCCCGCCTGACGTTTTCGAGGCTGCCAATGAATCGAAATGTTACGTAGTATCCGACCATCACGAGCGTTGGGGGCGCCAGGGTGCCAGTGCAGAGCGTGGGCGTGGTCGTCGACCCGGCAGTGCCGCCGGAGGTCGCTGGACTGCTGCGCGCCAACGCTCCCCTGCTGGCCAGGATCAAGGCCGGCTGGGTGCCGCCGCCCGAGACCCGGGCCGACCGGCGCAAGGGGCAGACCGGGCTGGTCCTGCTGGCCGCCACGCCCGTGGTGGTCGCCCTCATGGCGGTGCTGCTGGCCACCGCGGCCGCCCCGGCCGGTTTCACGCTGCTCGGCCTGTTCGTGCTGGTCGTGCTCACCAGGATGGCCTCCATCACCGAGGTCCCCTACGACGACAGGCCCGACGAGCGCGCCGTGTACGAGCGGGCCCGCTGGTACGACGGCCGCTACCTGCTGCCCGAGGAGTTCGACGAGGACGCCTCCCGAGTGCTGACCAGGGCCCAGCGGGCCATCGGCGCGGTGCTGCGCTCCCACGTCAACGCCGAAGGGCTGCTCGACGACGCGCGCAACGCGGTGATGCTGCCCACCCAGGAGTGGGAGATCGCCCGGCTGCTGGCCAAGCTGTCGGCCTTACGCAGGGAGCACCACGACCTGCTGGCCAGGGGCATCGCCCCCGAGGTGGCGGCCGTGGTCGAGCCGCTCGATCGCGCCCTGGCCAACAGCGAGGCCGCGGTGATCACCAGGGTCGAGGCGCTGGAGCGGTACGCCGCCCACGTCGCCGAGGCCGAGCGCGCCTACCACGCCCGCGGCCAGATCGAGGAGCTGCGGGCCAGGCTGCCCCGTTACGAGGAACTGCTGGCCGAGGCGGGCGCCGACTCGCTGGCCGTTCCGGAGATCGAACGCCTCGCCCAGGACGCCGACCAGCTCGAACAGATCCTGCGGCGCAGCGTGAGATCCGCACACGAAGCGTTCCGTTACCTCGAAGGCTGACTTACCTTAGGATCCGTTTGTGGTGGAAGTGGTCGTGGATCCCGGGGTTCCACCCCACGACGCGCAACTGCTGCGAGACAGCGGTCAGGTGCTCGTCCGGATGCGCTCGGGCTGGGCGCCCGCACGCCCGCCGCGATTAGGCGGCCATGGCCGCTCCGTCGCGCAGGGCGCGCTGCTGGTGGCCTTCGTCGGGCTCATGATCGGGCTGGGCCTCTTCGGCCGCGACCTGGGCCTGCTCATGCTGGTGCTGCTCGGCGTCCCCGTCCTCATCGTGGCGTTCGTCGGCAACGACGTGTCCGAGGACGAGGACGACAAGGTCGACCGCCTGATCTACGACCACCTGCGCTGGTACGAGGGCCGCTACGTGCTGGTGGACGACCTCGACGAATCGTCCGCGCGGCTGCTGGCCCGCGCGCAGCAGGCCATCGCCACCGTGACCGAGTCGCGGGTCAACGCCGAAGGGCTGCTCGACGACGCGCGCAACGCGGTGATGCTGCCCGCCCAGGAGTGGGAGATCGCCCGGCTGCTGGCCAAGCTGTCGGCGCTGCGCGCCAAGCACCGCGAGACCGTCGAGTCCGGCCTCTCGCCGGAGGTGGCGGCCGTGGCCGAGCCGCTGGCCAGGGCGCTCGACAGCAGCGAGGACGCGGTCGTGGCCCGGGTCGAGGCGCTGGAACGTTACGCCGCCAACGTGGTCGAGGCCGAGCGCGCCTACCGGGCGCACCACCAGATCGAGGAGCTGCGCGGCCGGCTGCACCAGTACGAGGAACTGGTCGCCGAGACCGGGGCCGACGGGTTCGCCGTCCCGGAGCTGGCCCGGCTCGCCGCGGACGCCGACCGGCTCGAACAGGCGTTGCGGCGCACCGTGCGCTCGGCCAGGGAGGCGTTCCGCTACCTCGAC
>NZ_JABCPZ010000090.1 GCF_013283785.1 Nonomuraea antri | reverse complement strand
CGCCCGCCCCGCGCCCGTCGCCGTGCCTGTGGTCGTGCCTGTGCCTGTGGTCGTGCTTGTCATCGTGCCCGCCATTGTGGCCGCTGCCCGCCGCCGCTGGCATCCCTCTCATGAGGGACGTCCCGTCCCCGATCGCAGCGATCGTCAAGATGGCTCTGAGGCGGGACGACCGCGCCGCGCCCCGCCGCCTAGTCTGCCCGGCATGGAAGCCACCATCGAGGTTGCCGGGCTGCGTAAACGGTTCGGCCAGGTCACCGCTTTAGACGGGATGTCGTTCACGGTCAGCCCCGGCAAGGTCACCGGTTTCGTCGGGCCCAACGGCGCGGGCAAGTCCACCACCATGCGCGTGGTGCTCGGCCTGGATCTGCCGGACGAGGGCCGGGCGCTGGTCGGCGGGAAGCCGTACCGGAGCCTGGCCCGCCCGCTGACCCACGTCGGCGCGCTGCTCGACGCCGGCGCGCCGCAGCCGGGCCGCAGGGGCCGCGACCACCTGCTCTGGCTGGCCCACTCGCAAGGTCTGCCGGCCCGCCGGGTCGACGAGGTGGCCGAGCTGGTCGGGCTGGGCCCGGCGGCGCGGCGCAAGGCCGGCGGCTACTCGCTGGGCATGCGGCAGCGGCTCGGCATCGCCGCGGCGCTGCTCGGCGACCCGCCCGTGCTCATGCTGGACGAGCCGTTCAACGGCCTCGACCCGGAAGGCATCGTCTGGATGCGCGGCTTCCTGCGGGGGCTGGCCGCGCAGGGGCGCGCGGTGCTGGTGTCCAGCCACCTGATGAGCGAGCTGCAGGACACCGCGGGCCATCTCGTCGTGGTGGGCCGGGGCCGCGTGGTGGCCGACACCGGCGTCGACGACCTGATCGCGGCGGCCTCCGACGGCCGGGTCACGCTGCGCACCTCCGACCGGCCGGCCGCGATGTCGGCCCTGGCCGGCGCAGGCGCCACGGTGGCGGTAACCGACCGTGACACGCTCACCGTCTCCGGGCTGGCCGCCGAGCGGGTCGTCGCGCTGCTCGGCCGGGAAGGGGTGCCGTTCTCCGAGGTGAGCGCGCATCGGGCGACGCTGGAAGAGGCGTACATGGAGCTCACCAGGGACGCGGTCGAGCACCGCGCGGCCGTGGCGGGGGAGGCGGCGCGATGACCGCGCAGGACACCCGCGCCCCCTACCGTCCCGTCGCGCCGCCGGGCCGCGACGGCTTCGGCGCGCTGCTGCGGGCCGAGTGGACCAAGTTCCGCACGCTGCGCGGCCAGCCGATCACGATCGCCGTGGCCGCGCTGCTCATCGTGCTGATCGGCCTGCTGTACGCCTCCGGCAGCCGCAGCAGCTGCTCCGAGGGCACCAAGGAGGTGGCCTGCCCGGTCCCGCCGGTCGGCCCGGGCGGCGGGCCGGTGCGCGACAAGCTGTACTTCGTGCACAAGGCGCTGACCGGCGACGGCTCGATCACCGCGCGGGTCACCTCGATGTCGGGCATCATCACCTATCCGCCGCCCGACCACGACAAGATCGTCCCGGGTCTGGTGCCCTGGGCCAAGGCCGGGCTGATCGTCAGGCGCGACCTCCGGCCGGGCTCGCCGTACGCGGCGGTGCTGGCCACGGCCGATCACGGGGTGCGCATGCAGCACGACTACACCGAGGACGTCGCGGGACGCCCGGGCCCGGTGACACCGCAGGCGCCGCGCTGGCTGCGGCTGACCCGGCAGGGCGACACGCTCACCGGTCACGAGTCCGCTGACGGGGTCACCTGGTCGAAGGTCGGCGTCGCGCGCCTGCCTGGGCTGCCGGCCACCGTCCAGGCCGGGATGTTCGCCAACTCGCCCGGCGATCTGACCATCAAGCCGGACGTCGTCGCGGGCAGCGTCTCCCAGATGCGCTTCACCGAGACCACCGCCGTCTTCGACCGGGTCGACGTGCGCGGCCAGGTCTCGCCGGGGGAGTGGCGGACCGCTGACATCGGCGTGACCAAGGGCGACGGCCCCGGCGGCCTGCACCACCCGGGCAGCCTCGTGCGCTCCGGCGACACGTTCACCATCACCGGCAACGGCGACCTGGCGCCGGCCGGCGGCGAGGGCGGCGCGCCCGTGGAACGCTCGCTCACCGGGTCGTGGATCGCGCTGATCGCGGTGATCGTGGTGGCGGTCATGTTCGTCACCGCCGAGTACCGGCGCGGGCTGATCCGCATCACGCTGGCGGCCAGCCCGCGGCGCGGCCGGGTGCTGGTGGCCAAGGCGGCGGTGCTCTTCACGGTCACGTTCGTGGCCGCGCTGGCGGCCTGCGCCGCCGTGGTGCCGCCGGCGCGGCGGATCCTGGAGTCCAACGGCAACGTCGTCGCCCCGGTCGATCCGCTCACGCAGGTGCGGGTGGTGGCCGGGACGGCGTTGCTGCTCGCGGTGGCGGCCGTGCTGGCGATGGCGCTGGGTGCGCTGTTCAGGCGCGGCGCGCCGGCGGTGATCACGGCCACCGCGCTGATCGTGGTGCCCAACCTGCTGGCGACCGCGTCGCTGCTGCCCGAGGGGCTGTCGCGGTGGCTGTTGCGGGTCACTCCCGCGGCCGGGTTCGCGATCCAGCAGAGCGTGCCCGAGTACGCGCAGGTGATCGCGCACTACGCGCCGGTGGCGGGCTACTATCCGCTGGCGCCGTGGGCGGGCTTCGCCGTCCTGTGCGGGTACGCGGCGCTGGCGCTCGCGCTGGCCGTCGCCCGGCTGCGCCGGGGTGACGCGTGAGACACGAACTGCGCGCCGAGTGGACGAAGCTGCGCACCACTCCCGGCCCGGCCTGGCTGCTGGTGGCGATCGTGGTGCTGACCGTGTCGCTGAGCGCCGCCGTCAGCCACTACACCACCGCCCAACTGCCTTGCCCGCGCACCGGCTGCCTGCAGGACGTCGCCAAGCTCAGCCTCAGCGGCGTGGCCGTCGGCCAGGTGGCGGTGGCGCTGCTGGCGGTGTCGGTGCTCTCCGCCGAGTACGGCACCGGCCTGATGCGCGTGACCCTGGCCGCGATGCCGCGCCGGGGCCGGGTGCTGGCCGCCAAGGCCGTCCTGGTCTGCGGGCTGACCGTGGCCGCGGGCGCCCCGGCCGTGCTCGGCTCGCTGCTGGCCGGGCGGTCGCTGCTGCCCGGCAACGGGTTCACGCCCGCGCACGGGTTCCCGCCGCTGTCGCCCGCGGACGGCTCGATCGTCCGCGCCGCCGTCGGCTCGGTGCTGTATCTCGTGTTAATCGGCCTGCTCAGCCTGGGCGTGGCGGCGGTCGTGCGCGATTCCGCCGCGGCCGTGGGCGCGGTGCTCGGCCTGCTGTACATCCTGCCGGTGCTCATGCTGATCGTCGGCGACGAGGAGTGGCAGCGGCGGTTGTCGCGGTTCTCCCCGATGAACGCCGGGCTGACGGTGCAGTCCACCGCCCAGCTCACCGAGCTGCCGCTGGCCCCGTGGGCGGGCCTGGGCGTCACGGCCGGGTGGGCCGGCGCGGCGCTGCTGGCCGGGTGGCTGGCGCTGAACCGCCGCGACGCCTGACGTGACCGGGCTCGCCCCGGTCGCGCGGCCGCGGCGGTGACGGTCTTAACTGGTGGCATGCGCATCGGAGAGCTCGCCGCCCTGGTCGGCGTGTCCACCAGGACCGTACGCCACTACCACCGCCAGGGTGTGCTCCCCGAGCCGCCCCGCCTGGCCAACGGCTACCGCGAGTACGGCATGCGCGACGCCATCGCCCTGGCCCGGGTGCGCCGCCTGGTGGAGCTGGGCCTGAGCCTGAGCGAGGCCCGCGACGTGATCGCCGAGGACCGCGACAGGGACCTGGCCGACATCCTGGTGGAGATCGACGCCGACCTGGCCAGGCAGGAACACGAGATCAAGCTCAGGCGGGCGCGCCTGGCCGAACTGCTCAGCCAGGCCGAGTCGGGCGCGCTCGGCCCGGACGACACCGCCTCGCCCGAGCTGCTGGCCTTCCTGCGCCAGGTCGAGGTGCCCACGTCCAAGGCCGCCGAGTGGGACCGCGACCTGCTGGTGCTGATGGACAGCATGGCCACCGCGCCGGACCGCGAACGGGCCTCGGCCATGTTCGCCGGCCTGGCCGCCGACCCCGAGATCGCCGCTCGCGGCCACGCCTTCTACCGCAGGCTCGACGAGCTGACCGACGCCGGCCGGGACGATCCCAGGATCGGCCCGCTGGCCAGGGAACTGGCCGACTACAGCCGCGAGCACCTGATCGCCGAGGGCGGGCCGCACGACCACGGCTGGGATCCGGCCGCCGTCGAGCCCTTCCTGGACGAACTGGCCCCGGCCCAGGCCGAGGTCATCCGCCAGGCGGTCCGGCTGATCGCGGCGCAGACCGGCGGTTGAGGGCCCGTGGCGGTGCGGGTCGAGCTCGGCGGAGGCCGAACGGGATCCGGTGACACAGCGTGCCGATCAGGTGGCCCTTCTGCGGGAGCCGGTCGACAGCACCCGGGGACGCAGCCGGGTGCGCACGCCGTCCATGATGTCGGCGAGCTGGGCGACCTGCTCGTCGGTCAGGAGGTCGATCAGGCCGTCGCGGACCGCTGCCACGTGTCCGGGCGCGGTCTTCTCGAGGAGTCGCCGGCCGTCCTCGGTGATGACGACCATGGCCCTGCGTTCGTCGTCGGCATCGGTTTCGCGGCGTAGCAGGCCGGCCTTCTCCAGCTGGGCCACCTGGTAGCTCAGGCCGCTGCGCGAGGTGATCATCAGGTCGGCGAGCTCGGTGATGCACCGGCGTCGGGGGGCGCACTCGTTGGCCCAGTGCAGGATCTCGTACTGGACCATGGTGAGGCCGGCGTCTCGAAGCTGGCGTTCGACGTGGCGCTGGATCAGGCCGGAGGTTTCCAGGAAGCCGGTCCAGGCGCGCATCTGCGTCTCGGTCAACCACCGCGGTTCGCTCATGTGGGGGAGCCTACCGGAGTTGCGTCGAATTCGACGCAACTCTACGATCAGCCTCGTTGCACAAATGCGTCGAATTCGACGCATTTCGTGTCGTGCCATCGGCGCGCCTCACCTCTCGGAAGACGCGCCTCCCATCTCGGAAAGGCCACCCATGAAGATCAGCATCATCGGCGAGGGCAACGTCGGCTCCGCCCTCGCGCGCCGTCTCGCCACGGCCGGGCACACGGTCACCACGGCGAACTCCGCCACCGCCGCGGACCAGGTCGCGGCGCAGGTCGCGGAGGCGGACGTCACCGTGCTGGCCGTGCCGTTCCCCGCCGTCGCCCAGCTCGACGCCGAGATCAAGACCGCCCTGCGAGACAAGGTCGTGATCGACGTCACCAACCCGCTGGCGGCCGACTTCATGTCGCTGACCGTCGGGCACACCACCTCGGCCGGTGAGCAGGTCGCCGCCACGCTGCCCGGCGCCCGGGTGGTCAAGGCCTTCAACACCGTGTTCGCCGCCACCCTGGACACCGCCGGCCTGTTCCTGCCGGTGGCCTCCGACGACGAGGCCGCCAAGAAGACCGTGCTGGAGCTGGGCACACAACTCGGCTTCGACGCCGTGGACGCCGGCCCGCTGGCCAACGCCCGCTACCTGGAGCCGGCCGTGGAACTGCTGATCCAGCTCGCCTACGGGCGAGGGATGGGCCCGGGCATCGGCTTCACCCTGGCACGGGCCTGACGATCCCGACGCGGACGGCGAGATTCCGCCCGGCGGCCATCCCGTACGAGCGGATCTCGTCTCACGCCCCCGTTGCACCGGCCGGGCTCACGGGTTGCGGCTCCTATACTGGACATGTAATATCCAGGATATGCGGATGAACGAGGGCGTGGAATGGGCGCTGCACAGCTGCCTCAACCTCTCCTGGGCGACCCCGGGGGAGGCGGTGACGGCCGGCAAGCTGGCGGCCTTCTACGACCTGCCCGCCGCATACCTCAACAAGCAGCTGCAGGCCCTGGCCAGGGCGGGCATCCTGACGTCCACGTCGGGTCCCCGCGGCGGGTTCAGGCTGGCCCGCAGCCCGGAGGAGATCACGCTGCTCGACGTGGTGACCGCCATCGAGGGCCCGGAAGACGCCTTCAAGTGCGAGCAGATCCTCGCGCAAGGCCCCGGCGGCCGTCCGGATGTCGACTATCGCGCCCACTGCGTGATCTCGCAGTCCATGCGCTCGGCCGAGCTGGCCTGGCGCAGGGAGCTGGCCGGCCGCACGCTGGCCGACCTCAAGGCGACGGTCGAGCGGCGTTTCCCGCACGTCCCCGAGACCACGAGGAACGGCTTCGCCAACGTCCGTCCCTGAGCACGCGCCCTCGGCAGGCGAGGGCGCGCCGTTTCACCGAATAATCCTTGCTATTTCCTATCCAGAAAGAGGCGAAAAGATGACCAGGATGCAGAACCTCTACAAGCTGGCCTCCGGCAGCTACCAGGCCCTGCTGGCACTGGAGGAGTCGGTGGCGGGCAGCGGCGTGCCGCAGAGCACGCTGGAGCTGGTCAGGCTGCGTGTCAGCCAGATCAACGGGTGCGGCTTCTGTGTCGACATGCACGCTCGCGACGCCAAGCGGGCGGGGGAGAGCGACGAGCGGCTGTGGTCGGTGGCCGCCTGGCGTGAGTCCCCGTACTACACCGACGAGGAGCGCGCCGCGCTCGCGCTCGCCGAGGCCGCCACCCGCCTGTCCGACAACCCGGACGGGGTACCGGACGCCGTCTGGGACGCCGCCGCCGACCACTTCGGCGAGCAGGAGCTGGCCGGGCTGCTGATGGCGATCGCCGCGATCAACGCCTGGAACCGGCTCAACGTCACCACCCGCCGCCAAGCCGGCGCCTGACCGCCCCTTTCTTCTCGGCCAAACCTGGACATTTCCTATCCAGGTTTGGCCGCTTCCCTCTGGAGAACATCGTGAATCTTCTGCTCACCCCCGGCGACGACGGCTTCGAGCAGGCCCGCCTGCCCTGGAACCGGGCCGTCGACCAGCGGCCCGCCGCCGTCGCCGTCCCGGCCGACGCGCAGGAGGCCGCGGCCGTGGTCCGCCAGGCCCGGGTCCGCGGGCTCTCGGTCGCCGTCCAGGCCGGTGGCCACGGGGCCAGCGGCGACGTCGAGAACGCCGTCCTGCTGCGGACGTCCAGGCTGGACCGGATCGACCTCGACCCTGATGCCCGCACCGTCCGCGTCGGCGCCGGCGTGCAGTGGGGCGAGGTGCTCAAGGCCGCCGCGCCGTACGGGCTGACCGGCCTGGCCGGCAGTTCGCCGGTGGTCAGCGTGGTCGGCTACACCCTCGGCGGCGGACTGTCGTGGTTCAGCCGCCGGCACGGCCTGGCCTGCGACAGCGTCAGGAGCTTCGACATCGTCGACGCCGAAGGCGTGGCCAGGACGGTGACGGCCGCGTCCGACCCGGACCTGTTCTGGGCGCTGCGCGGCGGCGGCGGGAACTTCGCCCTGGTCACGGCCGTGGAGTTCGACCTGCACCCGGCCCCCGCCCTGTACGGCGGGCGCGTGCTGTGGCCGGGGGAGCGTGCCGCGCGGGTCGTCGAGGCCTTCCAGCGGATCACCGCCACCGCGCCGGACGAGCTGACGCTCTGGCTCGACCTGCTGCACTTCCCCGGCGCGCCGCCGATGGTGGCGGTGGACGTGACCTTCCTGGGCACGCCCGAGCGGGCCGCCGCGCTGCTGCGCCCGCTGGAGGACGTGGGCGGCGTCATCTCCGACTCGCGCGGCCCGATGTCCCCGGCCGACCTGGGCGCCATCACCGCCGAGCCGACCGAGCCCGGCGCGGGCGTCTCGCGCGGCGAACTGCTCACCGCGCTGCCTGCCGAGTCGCTGCTGGCGGCGCCCATCGAGCCGCTGCTCAGCGTGCAGATCCGGCACCTGGGCGGCGCGCTGGCCCGACCGGGCACCGCGAGCGCCGCCGGGCGGATCGCCGAGCCGTACGCGCTGTACCTGTTCGGCCTGCCGCCGGCCGAGCCCGTACGGCGACGGCAGCGTGAGCTGGCCGAGTCGCTGCCGGTCAGCGGCCGCAAGCCGTACACCTTCCTGGCTCCGGGGGAGGGCGCCGCCGCGGCCTTCGACGAGGAGAGCCTGATCAGGCTGCACAAGACGAAGCTCGCCTACGACCCCGACCACGTGTTCCGCGCCAACTTCCCGCTGTGACCCCCGCGTCGGGTCACCGGTCCAGGCAGCGGCGGGCGGCGGTGAGCACGGCGTGGGTCTGGATCGCGGTGATGCGCCCGATCGGGTCCTCCAGCTGCACCACCTCCGCCTGGGCCGCCGCGCACAGCCGCCGCAGCCGCCCGCCCACCTCGGCCCTGGCCGTGGCCAGCTCCGGCTCGGCGGCCAGCAGCCGGGCGAACATGGCCGCCGCCCGCAGCGGCATCCTGCGCACGGTGTCGTTGATGCCGCCCGCCTCCGCCCGCGAGACCGGTTCGCGCTGGTCGACCCCCAGTTCCAGCGAGGCGACCAGCAGCCGCGAGACGGCCAGGGTGTCGTCGACGGCCGCGTGGAACGGGGTGTCGGCCACGCATCTGGTCCTGGTCTCGGCCCGCAGCCAGGCCAGCGGCTCGATCTCCTCGCGCAGCCGCACCGCGGCCGACTTCACCAGCTGGCCGCGGGTCAGCCCGGCCGGTGAGCGGTCGTCGCAGCCGGGGCTGACCCACAGCGGCACCTCCGCGATGAGCGTGAAGGTGCCGTAGCGGTCGGCGTACTGCCAGCTCGACGCCCCGTACGGGCGGGGCGCGCCTGCCTGTTCCGCCGTCTCGGCGAAGTCGATCCTGTCGGCCGACGGCAGCAGCGACACCCCCGGCCCGGCCGAGGCGTAGCCGACGGTGTCGATGGGCGCCAGGTCCAGCGGCACGCCGTGGCTCTCGGCGATCGCGGCCAGCTCCGCGGCCAGGCCCGGCACCCGCCTGCTGACCTGGAAGTACGCTCCGCCGAAGTCGGCGTTGTGCAGCGAGCACATGAAGACCGGGCGCAGTTCGTCGATCACCCGGCGCAGCGCCAGGGTCTCGGGCAGCGGCCGGTCGAAGCGGCGCGGCCCGGTCTCGATGGGGAACGTCCACTCCGGCTGCCGGCCCATGGCGGGCCGGTAGAAGTGGCGGTGGTGGTGTGCGACGGTGTACGGGCCGCCGTACCAGCCCTCGTTCAGCCGGGCGCCGTCGGGGTCGAGGCAGCCGATGAAGTGCCAGGTCAGCCCGGCCCGCCTGGCCGGGTCCGCGCACAGCAGCGTGGCCAGGCGCAACACGGTCAGCAGCCCGGCCGGCTCGTTGGCGTGCGGGCCGCCGACGACGAGCGCGTGCCCGCGCGCACCACCGCCACCGCCACCGCCGTCGCCGCCGATCGAGACGAGGTCGAGCGGTTCCCCCGCCCGGGAACGGCCGATCGGCCTGATGGAGCACAGAGCGGGGTGACGGCGACAGAGCTCGCGTAAACCCCCAGACACGTCGTCAACGGTCGGAATTGCGCGCATGAGGAAGCATCTCAAAGCCGCGGCCGTCCCGCCACGTCCGACTCCCGGGATCGCCTGGCGCCGGTCAGGTCCTGATGCAGCGGCACCCGGTCGTCACGCCGGGCCGGTCAGCCGCCGCGGCAGGGTGAGCGTCAGGACGGCCCCGCCGCCGGGGGCGGCGGCCGCGGTGAGCGTGCCGCCGTGCAGCCGGGCGTTCTCGGCCGCGATGGCCAGGCCCAGTCCGCTGCCCTCGGTACGGGTGCGGGCGGCGTCGCCCTTGGTGAAGCGGTCGAAGACGCGGGGCAGCAGGTCGGCGGGGATGCCGGGCCCGTCGTCGGAGACGGTGACGACGATCCGGTCGGCGTCGGCCCGCACCTTGACGAGCACCGACACCGCCGCCCCGCCGTGCCGCAGCGCGTTGCCGACGAGGTTGGCCAGGACGACGTCGACCCGGCGCGGGTCGAGGCGGGCGCGCAACCCGGCGGGCACGTCGGTGCGGACCCGTTCGCGCCAGTGCCGCAGCGCGAGCGTCTTGCCGACGAGCTCGCCCACATCGACCTCGTCGAGGTGCGGGACGGCGACGCCGGCGTCGAAGCGCGACACCTCGATCAGGTCCTCGACCAGCCGGGTGAGCTTGCGGGTCTCGTCGGAGACCAGGTGCAGCGCCTCGGCGGTGAGCGGGGCGAGACGGCCGGAGGCGGCGTCGGCGTCGAGCACCTCGGTCACCGCGGACATGGCCGCCAGCGGGGTGCGCAGCTCGTGCGAGACGTCGGCGGCGAACCGGCGGGCCCGCGCCTCCATGTCGAGCAGCGTGGCCGCGTCGGACTGGAGCCTGGCCGCCATCGTGTTGAAGGTGTGGCCGAGGTCGGCCAGCTCGTCGGTGCCGGTGACGTTCACGCGGGTGTCCAGGTCGCCGCCGGCCATCCGCTCGGCGGCCGCGCGCAGCCGGCGTACCGGCCTGAGCAGCCGGCGCGCGGCCAGCAGGGCGGGGACGATGGCGACCAGCACGACGGGCAGGGCTCCGGCGCGGGCGGCGTCCGCCAGCGTGTCGACGTCCCGCTGCTGTGAGGCCAGCGAGAAGGAGGCGTAGACGACCAGCGGCGCGGGCTCGTGCGGGCGGGAGGCGGCGCTGACCGGGAGCGCCACGGCCAGCCAGGGCGTCGGACCGAGGTGGAAGCGCTGGGCCAGCGCGGTGGCCGAGCCGGCCGCCTGGCCGGGCAGCCGCGCGGGCAGGGGCGGCCGCTCGGCGGTGGCGGCGACGAGCGGCCCGCCGCGGTAGGACAGCGCGGTGCGCCAGGCCCGGGCGCCCGCCGCGCGGTCCAGCTGCAGCGCCAGCGTGCGCAGGTCCTTCTCGCTGGGGTCGGCGGGCAGGTCGGGGGCGCGCGAGACGAGCAGGGCGCGCAGGTCCTGCAGGGCGTCGGCCTGCGCCCGCGCCACGATCGCGGTACGCCCCTGGCGGAAGGTGACGGCGGCCACGATCAGCGCGCTCAGCACGGAGACCAGCAGGAACACCAGCACGAGCTGAGCCCGCAGGCCGCGGGCCGCGAACGGGCGGATCACAACGGCCCGAAGCGGTAACCGAAGCCGCGGACGGTCTGGATGTAGCGCGGGCTGCGCGGCTCGTCCTCGATCCTGGCCCGCAGCCGCATCACGCACGCGTCGACCAGCCGGTAGTCGCCGTGGAAGGTGTGCTCCCACACCTGTTCCAGCAGCTGCTGGCGGCTGAAGGTCTGCTCGGGCGCGGCCGACAGGAACAGCAGCAGCTTCAGCTCGGTCGGCGCGAGCGCGAGTTCGGCGCCGTGCTTGAGCACCCGCAGGGCGACCCGGTCGACCAGCAGGTCACCGTGGACCGTGCGGGCCTGGCCGGCGCCTTCGGGCGGGCTGGTACGGCGCAGCACCGCCCGCATGCGTGCCTCGATGACCTCGCTGCTGGCCGGTTTGATCACGTAGTCGTCCGCGCCGGCCTCCAGCCCGACGACCACGTCCACGTCGTCGTCGCGCGCCGACAGGATCACGATCGGCACCTGGCTGAAGGCCCGGATGCGGCGGCAGGTCTCCAGCCCGCTCATGCCGGGCAGCATCAGGTCGAGCAGCACGATCTCCGGGGCGCCTGCGACAAGCTCGGCCAGCCCTTCCTCGCCGGTGCCGACCAGGATGGTCTCGTGGCCCCGGTGGCGCAGGCCGACGCTCACCCCCCGGCGCACGGCGGGGTCGTCCTCGATCAGGAGCACGCGGGTCATGAGGAGCCTCCCCGATCCGCCGGTACGGCCGTTCCGTCCGTGTCGCACCTGACCGGCCACGGCCAGTCCACGTCGGGTTCGAAGACCTCGACCACGGGATCGGCGACGGCGGCCGCGGCGGCGGCCGTGCACACCAGCTGGCTCACCGCGACCGACCGCAGGTTGCGCACCTGCCAGGGCAGGCGCAGCCGCACCCGGCCGCCGGCCGTCGTGGCCTCGACCGGGCCCGGCGCGGCGGGCAGCCGGGTGATCAGCCCCCGAGCCCGCTCGTCGGCCGTGGGGCCGGCCAGCAACGCGGCCATCGCCTGCCGCAGCCGGTTCCCGGCGGGGGCCGGGCGCGAGACCGGCCAGGTGCCTTCCTGGGTGACGAAGTACACCCGCAGCAGCCGGTCGCTGCTCGCGGTCAGGCCGCCCTGGACCGGCTGCCCGGCAGGCAGCGCGTCGGTGTCGGTGATGCCGCAGCCCGCCAGCGCCGCCACGACCACGACGGTCGCCAGGCGGCACAGCGCCTTCCGCATGGGTTCGCTCCTCCTCTTCGGCGCGATGTTACCGGCGGCCGTGACCGTCGCCGACGGTGCGGTGATCCGACTGGAGGCGATGCAGCTCGCGCACGTCGACCGTGCCGGCGCCGGGTTGCGGCCGTGGTATCGCCGCCCACAGCCCCGCCGCGAGCCCGCCGGCCACGGCCAGCGCCACCCAGCCGCGGCCGCCGGTGGCCCAGCGCACGCGCCCCAGGCGTACCGGGTCCTCGACGGCGGCCTTCGACACTATCGCGGCCAGCAGTGACAGGCCGACCGCGGTGACCGTCCAGGCCCAGGCGGGCGAGCCGGTCACCGGGCGCGGCAGCAGCAGGAAGATCGGCCAGTGCCACAGGTAGAGGCTGTAGGACAGCTCGCCCAGCCGGCGCGGCACGACGCCGCCGACGGCCCGGCCCGCCAGGCCGTGCGGGGCGTGGGCCAGCAGCGCGATCAGCGCGGCGCTCGCCAGCGAGTGCGCGAACATCCCGCCATGGAACAGGCCGGGGGCCTGCTCGCCGCCGGTCAGCGCCCAGGACGTGAGCAGCCCGGCCAGCAGCGGCAGGCAGATCGCGTCCACGGCCCTGGCGGGCAGGCGGGCCACGGCGTCCCTGACGGGTGCGGTGGCCGCCGCGGCGCCGAGCAGCAGGGCGCTCGCCCGGGTGTCGGTGCCCTCGTAGGCGCGGGTGGTGTCGACGCCCGTCCCGAGCCTGACCATGAGCCACAGCGAGACGGACGCGCCGGCGATCGCGATGAGCGCGACCCGGCGCTGCCCGCCGCGGCCTCGCCCGGCCAGCGCCACCGCCAGGGGCCAGAGCAGGTAGAACTGCCACTCCACGCCGATGCTCCACAGGTGGGCGAACAGCCGGGTGCCTGAGGCGTTCCAGTAGCCGATCCGTTCGGCGATGAAATGCCAGTTCACGCTCTGGGCGGCGACCCACGGCGCGTCGCGCAGGGCCGCGGACAGCACGTCAGGGCCGGCGAACGCCCAGGCCAGCAGCAGCGTCGCGGTGACCATGACGGCCAGCGCGGGCAGCAGCCTGCGGGCCCTGCGCCCCCAGAACGCGGCCAGGTCCACCCGGCCGCGCCGGTCGAGCTCGGCCAGCAGCAGCCCGGTGATCAGGAAGCCGGACAGGGCGAAGAACAGGTCGACGCCGAGGAACCCGCCGGGCGCGTACCCGGCGTGGAACAGCAGGACCGCGGCGACGGCGAGCCCGCGCAGCCCGTCGAGCGCGCCGATGTGCGCGCGGCGCGAGGCGGTGACCATCAGCCGCAGCCGAGTTTGACGAATCGCTCGTCGGCGGTCCACGACCCGGTGGCCCACGTCCCGGGGTCGGCCGGGGTGAAGCCGGCCAGCCTGCCGAGCCTGGCGGTGAACCAGGTGGCGAAGGCCGCCGAGCCCTGCTGGCAGGAGTGGATGCCGTCCTTGGCGCGTTTGGCCTGGTCCGCGGTGTGGTCGCGGCCCCACAGCTCGGCGGCGTCGAGGAAGCCCGCGCCGGCCGCCTTGGCCGCCATCCCGGGCGCGTTCTCGATCGCCTTCTCGTGGGGGAGGTAGAACTCGTCCAGCTTGAACGGCGGGGCCGTCACCAGGACGAGCCTGGCGCCGGCGTCCTTCGCCGTCCGCGTCAGCCTGCGGTAGGCGGCCAGCTGCTCGCCGGGCGTTCCCCAGTCGTAGGTGGTGATCTGGTACGCGATCACGGTCGGACGGAAGGAGCGGAGGTCGTCCTTCAGTCTCTTCCAGGAGTCCTTGGCCGCCATGACGGTCACCGGGTGATCCCCGGCGACGACGGTGCCGCCGCCGTCGGAGGTGGCGTCCTTGAACCGGGCGCCGGCGGCGGTCAGCGCGGCCTCCAGCGCCGGGGCCTGGGTGCCCGCGATGGAGTCGCCCATCCACAACACCCTGACGCCGGTCGCGGCCCGCTCACCGGACCCGGCCCGGGAGGCGGGTGTGGCGGGCGTGGCGGCGGACGCGCCGCAGGCGGTCAGCGCCGCGACGGCCGCGACGGCCATGAGCATCCCGGTGGATCGGCGAGGGAACGGGGAGGCCGGAAAGTGGCTGGTGGATCGCATGATCGGTAGGCAACCAGACGAATCCGGACGTCAGCCGCGTTGTCATCGTTTCATCACATGATGCTGGATCAGCCATCACACAGCCGCCTGCAGCGATCCTCACGCGCGGGCGGGTCAGCGGACCGTGCGCAGGTGGCGGGCGAGCGCGGCGACGACGTGGCGGGCGTCGGCGCCGACCCCGCGCAGGCTGTTGGACGCGGGGGTGCGCTGCCACTCCAGGCCCAGGTAGCCCAGGCCGGCGTGCGTGCGTGACAGGCCGCGGCGCTGGCGCGGGTGCCCGCCGGGGGTCAGCGCGCCCAGGCCGGCGAGGTAGGGCAGGTCCGGCCGGTAGCCGGTGGCCAGCAGCACCGCGTCGACGCGCTCGCGCCGGCCGTCGGGCCAGATCGCGTGATCGCCGTCGAGCCTGGTGAACATCGCCCTGCGGGTGTAGCGGCCCGCGCGCAGCGCCCGGCGGTAGCGGCCGTCGTCGAGCACCGGCGAGGCGGGCGGAGCGTCCGCGCGGGCCAGCGGCAGCCGGTCGAACCCGGTCACGCGGAACCAGAAGTGCAGGTCACGGCCCAGCGGGCGCTGCTCGACGAAGCGGATCGGGGTGCGGCCGGCCAGCGTCACCCGGCGTTCGGCGGCCAGCTCGTACGCGATCTGGACGGCCGAGTTGCCCGTCCCGACCACGAGGACGTGCTCGCCGGGCAGCGAGGCCGGCGAGCGGTAGCCGGCGGCGTGCAGCACCGGGCCGGTGAAGGTGTCCAGGCCGGGCAGGGCAGGCAGGTGCGGGCGGCCGAAGGAGCCGGTGGCCGCGATGAGCGCGGGGACGGTCAGTTCCTCCCCGTCGGCCAGGCGCGCCACGAAGCCGCTCCCGCCGGCGGGGCGGACGCGTTCGACGCGAGCGCCGGTGCGCAGCTCCGCGCCGCGCCCGGTCAGGACGGCGGCGTAGCGCTCCAGGTAGGCGGCCACCTCGTCGCGGCGCGGGTAGCGCTCGGGATCGCCGTCGAAGGGCAGGCCGGGCAGGCCGCTGTAGCGGGCGGGCGAGAACAGGGCGAGGCTGTCGTAGTAGCGCGGCCAGGATCCGGCCGCCCGGCCGGAGGCCTCCCGCAGCACCGGCCGCAGCCCCTGCTCCAGAGCTGCGTGCGCGGCGGCCAGGCCGGACTGCCCGGCCCCGACGATCAGGACGCGGTCGTGGTCGGTGGACATGCCGCAGAACGTACCGTCATTTTCTAATATGTCAATATCTCGGTATGAGGGATAGAGTGCCCGGAGAGGAGGGGAGCAGGCATGGCCGAGACCACGACACCGTCAGCGACCACGACGAACGCGACGGCGGATGCGACGACGTGCGCGCCGCAGTTGCCGCAGGCCGCCCAGGACTTCCTCAAGGCCCTGGCCAACCCGGGCCGCCAGCAGATCATGCTGCTGTTCGCCCGAGGCGCCGAGCTGTCGGTCAACCAGGTCGCCGAACGCGCCGGCGTCAGCCAGTCCACCGCCTCGCAGCAACTCGCCCTGCTGCGCCGCGGCGGCATCGTCGTCTCCCGCCGCGACGGCAAGGAAGTGCTGTACCGGGCTGATCGCGACAGTGTCGCCCGCGTCCTCGGCGATCTGCAGGACTACGTGAAGTTCTGCTGCTGAACGCCGGCGCCGCCACCGGGTCGGCCGCAGGCCGGGCACCCCGCCGTCCTGGGGACGGGCTGCCGCGCGGTCTGCATCGTCAGCAGGTTGAAGTACACCATCGTGTCGAGCAGCGCGGGCGGGAAGGCGCCGGTCAGGAATCCGACCGCCTCGGTCGCCAGGATCCCGGCCACGATCGAGCACAGCGGCCCGAACGCGGGGACGGTGCGGCCCTGGTTGAGCACGTCGGGCAGGTCCCTGCCGTCGTTGCCGGCCCGCAGGTGCTCCTCCAGGCAGGCCAGGCAGGCCGAGCGGCCGGGCACGACGAGCGGGCCGGCGATGCCCAGGTGCTGGCTGAACCCGCCGGGCAGGAACGGCACCCCGGCGGCCAGGCAGCCGGCGTTCATCCAGCGGCGGATGTGCGGCTGCGGGCTGTCGGCGGTGGCGATGGCCAGGTCGGCGCCGGCGACGGCGTCCGCGACGTCGGCGGGGCCGGTCAGCGCCAGGTCGCGGGATTCGACGTCCACCCGGGGGGAGTGTTCGGCCAGGCTGCGCGCCGCCGCCGTCACCTTGGCCGCGCCGACGTCGGCGGCGGTGTAGAGGAACTGGCGGTGCAGGTTCGACTCCTCGACGTCGTCGTGGTCGACCAGGCGCAACCGGCCGACCCCGGCGGTGGCCAGTTGCAGGGCCACCGAGCCGCCGATCCCGCCGACGCCGAGCACGGCCACCGTCCGTCCGGCCAGTTCGCCGATCATGGCGGCGGCCCGCGGGGCCGGCTGGAACATGGAGAAGAACAGCGCCTGGCGCGAGGACGAGCCGCGGCCGGTGAGCAGCGCGACGTCGTCCTCCTCGACCAGGATGCGGGCGGTGAGCAGGGTGGTGATCGCGGCGTCGGCCTCGGCCTCGGTGACGCCGTCGGCGCGGGCGGCCAGGGTGATCAGTTCGCGGCGGTCGATCGGGTCGCGGGCGCAGCACCGGACGAGCTCACGTAACGCCACCGAAGCCGATTTCAGGATTTTTCCGGTTTCGGGAAGGTCGCCCAGTCGAATGAGCTCGCGCTGGTCGTCAATGAACAGGGGGAACGCCGGGTTCACCAAAACGCGCGACAAAATGTGAGCTCCAGGAGAGGGAGAGCCGACGCGGGACCGGCCACGCGGCCCGTCGCCGATCCCACGCGGGCGGGCGTCAGCTGTTGCTGTTACCGCACGTTGGCTCTACTTCCTCCACCGGGCTGATCGTGATCTCCATGCGCGCTCTCCCCTCGTGGAGTCGCCGCTATTGCTGAGGCATATGCGGCTATTGAGGTAAAACGACCTTGCGGGTGGAAATTAATTGCCCAAAGAACCGATGTCTATACCTAGATCGAGAAGAATCCTGCATGGATTCATCGGAGATCCGGTTCGTCCGGGCTGTCGAACCTGAACGGCACGCCGAACCGGTCCGCCAGCTCCCGCCCGGCCCGGCTCGCCTCCTCGGCCTCCGGCCAGGGCGGCACCTGGCCGTTGAACACCCGCATGTCGGTCCCGTGCCGGATGGTGGCCAGCGCGTGCCTGGTCTCAGGGTCGCCGGTGATCACCGACAGGTGGATCATCCAGCCGAAGGTGTCGCCGTCCCATGCGGCCTCGACGGCCACCGGCGGCTCGTCCAGGTCGGCGATGCGCGCGGCCAGGTCGGTCAGCCTGGCGGGATCGAGCGGCGGGCTGGGCCGGGGGCCGAAGTGCAGGCCCAGCTCGGCGCACCGCCAGGCGAGCAGCCGCTGGCCGGGCGCGAGGGGGATCGGCGGGTCGGCCGCGCGCAGCACCATCAGCGCGTTGAGCGTGCGCTCACGCGCGATGAGCGCGTCGACCTGGGCGCGGGTCCCGGCGGGCAGGGCGTTCCACAGCTCGTGCTCCACGGCGACGATTGTCCCGGACCCCGGCGGGTGGTATCGGGCTCTCTCAGATGATCGGCGGGAAAGTTGTGGGATACCTCCATGAGCCCGCGCCGGTGGCGTGGTGTGGGATCGTGCCCATGAGTGATGAAGCGAAGCGGCCCGGAGGCCGGCGCCGGTTCCCCACCGCGGACCTGGCCAGAGTCGCGGTGTTCGCGGCGTTGATCGCGGTGCTCGGGCTGGTTCCCGGGCTGACCGTGTTCGGTCCGGTGCCGATCACGCTGCAGACGTTCGGGGTCATGCTGGCCGGGCTGATCCTGGGCGCGTGGCGGGCCGCGCTGTCGGTGTCCGTGCTGCTGGTGCTGGTCGCGGCCGGGTTGCCGCTGCTGGCCGGCGGGCGCGGCGGGGCGGGTGTGTTCACCATGCCGTCGGCGGGCTACCTCATCGGATGGATCGCCGGGGCGGCCGTGATCGGCTGGCTCGCCGACCGGGCCGGTGAGCGGCCTTCCCTGGTACGGCTGCTGGTGGCGGGCGTGGTCGGCGGCATCGGCGTGATCTACCTGTTCGGCGTGCCCGTGGTGGCGCTGGCCACCGATGTGCCGCTGGGCGTCGCCGCCGTGCAGAGCGCCGTCTTCCTGCCCGGTGACCTGGCCAAGGCCGTGCTGGCCGCGTTCATCGCCAGGGGCGTGCAGCGGGCCTATCCCGACGCGGTGCCCGCGGTGCACCGGCAGCAGCTGCGGGCCGGGGGGCGCTGATGCCGGTGGCGCGTGACGTGCTGCGGCACGCCGCCGAGCGGCCGCACCGGCTCGCCCTGCGCGGCCCGGCGGGCGAGGTGAGCTACGCCGAGCTGGCGCGGCGCGTGCGCGGCGCGGCCCGGCGCCTCGACGGCGAGCTGAGCGCGCGCGGGCTGAAGGGCGCGCTGGTGACGGTCGGGCTGCCGGACCCGGCCGAGCTGCTGGTCGCGGTGCTGGCCTGCGACCTGGCCGGGGCGCTCCCGCTGGTCGGCGAGCCCGCCTGGGACGCCGGCCGCTGGGCGCAGGTCACCGCCGGGCTCACCGTCGACCTGCACGTCGGCGAACCCTTGCCGGTCGAATCCACCGGCGACCCGCTGTCGGCCGCGGACGGTGAGCCCCGCTGGGCGCGGGCGGCGCCCGGTGACCGGGTGTGGGCGTGTTTCACCTCGGGCAGCACCGGCCGGCCGCGTGCCGTCGTGCGCACCCGCGCCTCGTGGACCGGCTCGTTCGTCGCGCTGGGCGAGCTGACCGGCATCGGGCCCGAGGACGAGGTGCTGGTGCCCGGGCCTCTGTCGTCCTCGCTGTACGGGTTCGCCGCCGTGCACGCCCTGGCCGTCGGGGCCGCGGCCGTCGTGCCGGGGCGCTGGTCGCCGTCCGCGCTGGCCGGGCAGTTGCGTACGGCGAGCGCGGCGCACGTCGTCCCGCACCGGCTCGGCACGCTGCTGGCGGCCCGCGGCGACGGCCCGCTGCGCACGGTGCTGGCCGGCGGCGCGGCGCTGGGCCCGGGCCTGCGGGAACAGGCGGCGGCCTGCGGGGTCGGCGTGGTGGCCTACTATGGCGCGACCGAACTGTCCTTCGTGGCCGTCGACGCCGACGGCGGCGGGCTGCGCCCGTTTCCCGGTGTCGAGATCGAGGTCAGGGCCAGGCCCGGCGATTCGCTGGGCGAGGTGTGGGCGCGTTCGCCCTGGCTGGCCGAGGGCTATCTGACCGGCTCGGCGGGTCCGCTGCGCGTCGACGGCGACGGCTGGATGAGCGTGGGCGACCTGGCGCGGCCGTACCTGGCCGGGCAGGCGCTGCGCGTGCGCGGCCGGGGGGACGGCGCGGTGCAGACCGGGGGCGCGACCGTCGTGCCCGAGGACGTGGAGGAGGTGCTCAGGAAGGTGCCGGGAGTGCGCGAGGCCGTCGTGGTCGGCACGCCGCATCCGAGCCTGGGCGCCGTGGTCACCGCGGTGATCGAGGGCGAGGCGTCGAAGGCGGCGCTGGAGTCGGCCGCCAGGGCCGGGCTCGACCGGGCGCAGCGGCCCCGCCGCTGGTACGCGACGGCGAGCCTGCCGCGCACGCCGTCGGGCAAGCCCGCCCGCGCCCAGGTCGCGGCGCTGCTGGCCGAGCCCGGCCAGACCCTGCGGCGGCTGAGCTGACATGCGCGACACCCCCGTGATCGTGGCCGCCCGCCGCACCCCGATCGGCACCGCCGGCCACGCCTTCAAGGACGTGAGCGTCGACGCGCTGGCCGCCCCGGTGCTGGCCGCCGTCGCGCGTGAGGCCGGCGGCGCACCGGTCGAGGACGTGCTGCTGGGCAACTGCATGGGCCCAGGCGGCAACGTGGCCAGAATCTCCGCGCTGGCCGCCGGGCTCGGGCCCGAGGTGCCCGGCGTGACCGTCGACCGGCAGTGCGGCAGCGGCCTGGCCGCGATCCTGCTGGCCGGGCAGGCGGTGCGGGCCGGCGAGGCGGACCTGGTGCTCGCCGGTGGCGCCGAGAGCGCGTCCACCGCGCCGTCGCGCACCCACCGGGGCGCGCACGCGCCCTACGACCGCGCGCCCTTCGCGCCCGCCGGACATCCCGACCCGGACATGGGCCCGGCCGCCGAGGCGCTGGCCGCGGCCCGCGGGATCGGCAGGTCACGCCAGGACGCCTACGCCTGCCGCAGCCACGCCAGGGCGGTGGCCGCGCGCGAGTCGGGCCGGTTCGAGCAGGAGATCGTCGAGATCGGCGGCCGCACGGCCGACCAGCGGCCACGTCCGCTGCGGCCGCAGTCGCTGGCCAGGCTGCCGGCCGCGTTCGTGCCTTCGGGCACGGTCACCGCGGGCAACTCCTCGCCGATCAGCGACGGCGCCGCCGCGGTGGCCCTGGTGCCCGAGCGGCTGCTGGCCGGACGGGCGGGGCTGCGGCTGGTGTCCGGCGTGGTGGTGGGCTGCGACCCGGCGCTGCCCGGCTGGGGTCCGGTGCCCGCCGTGCGCCGGGTGCTCGACCGGGCCGGGGTCCCGCTGGAGCGGGTGGCGGCGGTGGAGATCGTGGAGGCGTTCGCGGCGCAGGTGCTCGCCGTCACCGACGCACTCGGCCTCGACCCGCTGGACGCCGACGCCGACCGGGTCTGCGCCGACGGCGGCGCGCTCGCGCTCGGCCACCCGTGGGGCGCGAGCGGCGCGGTGGTGGTGACCCGGCTGTTCAGCAGGCTCGTCCGGGGCGGCGCGGCCCCGGGCACGCTCGGCCTGGCCGCCGCGGCGGTGGGCGGCGGGCTGGGCGTGGCCGCGTTGTTCGAGGTGGTCTGAATGGTTTCACGAAGGAGTGGCATGCACGCCGGGTGGTGCGCGTGATCGAGCTGACCGGCGTGCACGTCCGGCTCGGGTCGCGTGAGGTGCTGCGTGGCGTCACCGCCGCGCTGGGCGAGCGGCGCGTCGGCGTGATCGGCGCGAACGGCTCGGGCAAGAGCACGTTCGCCCGGCTGCTCAACGGGCTGGCCCTGCCGACGTCCGGCAGCGTGAGCGTGTTCGGGCTCGACACGCGCAGGCACGCGGCCAGGATCAGGCAGCGGGTCGGGTTCCTGTTCACCGACCCCGACGCGCAGATCGTGATGCCCACGGTGGCCGAGGACGTGGCCTTCTCGCTGCGCCGCAAGGGCCTGTCACGGGTGGAGGTCGACCGGCGCGTGGCGGAGGTGCTGGAGCGCTTCGGCCTGGCCGATCACGCCGACCATCCGGCGCACCACCTGTCGGGCGGGCAGAAACAGCTGCTGGCGCTCAGCTCCGTCATGGTGCTCGAACCCGACATCCTGATCATGGACGAGCCGACCACGCTGCTGGACCTGCGCAACGCCCGCCAGGTGGCCGAGCTGGTGCGCGAGCTGCCCCAGCAGGTGGTGACGATCACGCACGACCTGGCGATGCTGGCCGGGTTCGACCGCGTCCTGGTGCTCGACGAGGGACGCGTGGTCGCCGACGCCGAGCCGCGGGCGGCGATCGACCACTACCGGAAGCTGCTGGCGTGAACGGCCTGACCGGCGCCTACGTCCCCGGTGATTCGCCGTTGCACCGCCTGCCCGCCGGCGCCAAGCTGCTCGCGCTGGCCGTGGCGTGCACGGCGTTGCTGCTGCTGCGCGGCCCGTGGGAGCTGGCGGGCGCGGCGGTCGTGGTGGCCGGGTTGTACGCGCTGGCGCGGGTGGGCGCGCGGCCGGCGTGGGCGCAGATCAAGCCGATCCGCTGGTTCGCCGCGGTGTTGTTCCCGGTGCAGCTGGTCGTCGCCGACCTCGAGGGGGCGGTGTCGGCGACGCTGCGCATCGTGCTGGCGGTGGCGCTGGCCGGGCTGGTCACGCTGACCACGCGCACCTCGGACATGATGGCCGCGCTGGAGCGCTGCCTGTCGCCGGTCAGGCACGTCGGGCTGGATCCGTTCCGGCTGTCGCTGCTGCTGTCGCTGACCGTGCGCAGCGTGCCGGTGGTGGCCGGGCTGGCCACCCGGGTCAGGGAGGCGCAGCGGGCCAGGGGGGTGGAGCGCAGCCTGCGTGCCTTCGCGGTGCCGCTGGTGGTCTCCGCGCTGCGCCACGCCGACGCGCTCGGCGAGGCGCTCAGCGCGCGCGGCGTGGACGACTGACGCTCCGCGCACGGTATGACGGCTGAGCGTTACTTGAGCCTGCGGGCGCGCAGCACGCTGTCGTGCACGGTGACCTCGCGCTCTTCGGCGTCCTTGGCCGGGCGCGGGCGGGCGGCGGCCACCTCGATCTCCCACCGCTGCGGGTCGAGCTCGGCGGCGATCTCCTCGGCGGTGTAGAACAGCTCGGGCATCGGCGGCCGGCGCACGCTGGTCTCCAGGTCGGATGGGTGGTGCCCGACGATCAGCAGCACCCCGCCGGGCGCGACCGCCGCCGCCAGCCGGGCGAACAGCCGGCTCCTCGGTTCCGGCGGCAGGTGCATGAACTGCGCGGAGACCAGGTCATAGGCGGCCTCGTCCGGGGTCCAGCCGGTCAGGTCGGCGCGCGTCCAGCGGATCCGTCCGGCGACGTCGGCGCCGAGTGTCCCGGCCTGCGCGGCGGCGCGTTCCAGGGCGACGGCCGAGATGTCCACGGCGGTCACCTGCCAGCCCCGCCCGGACAGCCAGATGGCGTCGGCCCCCTCGCCGCTGCCGGCGTCGAGGGCGGAGCCGGGGGTCAGGCCCTCGGCCTCGGCCACGAGCTGCGGGTTCGGCCGGCCGCTCCAGATGGCCGGCTGGGAACGGTAGCGCTCCTCCCAGAACTCGGCCCCGAACGGCGCCAGGTCGTCGGTCATCGTGCCCCCTCGTCGTGCGCGTGCCTGTCGCAGGACTATCTCGCGCGGCCCGGGCAGGAGGCAAACACCGTTGCCGGGTCGGCAACACCCCATATCAGGTTTGACTTATATAAGTAGTGCCTGAAATACTCTGGTCGTGCACGCATTCGACGTTCTCGGCGATCCGGTCAGGCGCCGGATCCTGGAACTTCTGGCCGGCGGCGAGCGAAGCTCCGGGGAGGTCACGACGGTGATCCAGCAGGAGTTCGGCATCTCACAGCCGGCCGTTTCGCAACATCTGCGGGTGTTGCGCGACAACGGATTCGCCAGCGTGCGGTCCGAGGGCACGCGCCGGCTCTACGCGGTGCGGGCCGAACCGCTGCGCGAGGTCGACGCATGGCTGGAGCGCTTCCGCGGCTTCTGGAACCAGCGACTCGACGCCCTGGCCACCGAGCTGGCCCGAGGCCGGCGAGAACGCCGTACGGAGGGAACTGATGGACATACTTGATGAGATCAACCGGACACACCGGGAGCTGACCGTCGCGGCCGACGACACCAAGACGATCGCGCTGCGCCGCCACTACGACGCCGACGTGGCCGACGTCTGGTCGGCCTGCACCGATCCCGAGCGGATCGGCCGCTGGTTCCTGCCGGTCTCCGGCGACCTGCGCCTGGGCGGCAAGTACCAGCTCGAAGGCAACGCGGGCGGGGAGATCCTGGCCTGCGAGCCGCCCCGGCTGCTGAAGATCACCTGGATCTACGGCGAGCCGACCGGCGTGTCGGAGGTCGAGGTGCGCCTGTCGCCCGACGCCGACGGCACGCTGTTCGAGCTGGTCCACACCGCCGCGGTGCCGGAGGAGATGTGGCGGCGCTACGGCCCGGGCGCGGTCGGGGTGGGCTGGGACCTGGGGCTGCTCGGCCTGGCCCCGTACCTGGCCGAGGGCGCGATTCCGGACGGCTGGCAGGAGTCGCTCGACGCCACCGTCATGACCGCGAGCAGCCGGGCCTGGGGCGCGGCGCTGCGCGCGTCCGGGGCCTCGGAGCAGGAGACCGCCGAGGCCGTCGCCAACACCACCGCCTTCTACACGGGAGCAGAAGCATGACTCAGCAGATCGCCACTTTCCTCATGTTCCAGGACGGCAAGGCCGAGGAGGCCATGACGTTCTACGTGTCGCTGTTCGACGACGCCAAGGTGGTGGACGTCGGCCACTACGGCCCGGACGAGGCCGGCGCCGAGGGCAGCGTGCGGCACGCCGCGTTCCGGCTGGCGGGCCGCGACTACATGTGCATCGACAGCCCGGTGCAGCACGGTTTCGGCTTCACGCCGTCGATCTCGCTGTACGTGACGGTCGACTCCGAGGCGGAGTTCGACCGGCTGTGGGCGGCGCTGCACGAGGGCGGCGAGACGCTGATGGCGCCGGGCGACCACGGGTTCAGCACGAAGTTCGGCTGGCTGAACGACAGGTACGGCGTCTCCTGGCAGCTCAACCTGCCGTGACCACCGCCTCCGGGCGCCGGGGCTCAGGACCCCGGCGCCCGGACGGTCAGGCCAGGCCGGCGCCGCCGTCGACGTCGAGCACGGCTCCGGTCATGAAGTTGTTGGCCATGAGGAACAGGGCGGCCGCGGCCGCCTCGTCCGCGGTGCCGAAGCGGCCGATCAGCGACGACCGTCCCGCCTCGGCGACGGCCTCGTCGCCGTCGAGGCCGAAGGCGCCGCGCGACATCGGCGTGTCCACGATGCCGTAGCGCAGCGCGTTGACGCGCAGCCGGCGCGGCGCCAGCTCCACGGCCAGGGCCCGGGTGAGCCCTTCCACGGCCGCGACACTGGCGATGGCGGCCGGCACCCCGGGGACGGGCCGCACCGCGTACAGCCCGGAGCTGAAGGTGATCGATCCGCCCGCGGGCAGGTGCCGCGCCGCCACCCTGGCCGCCGCGTAGGCGCTCCAGAGGCGGCTGTCGACAGCCTCCTGAACCTGCTCGCGCGGGGTGTCGAGCAGCGCGCCCATGGCGAACGCGCCCGCCGTCACGAGCACGTGGTCGACGCTTCCCGCCTGCTCGAACACCTGCTCAAGGGCCTCTTCGCGGGCCGAGTCCGCGCTCAGGCCGAGCACCTGAGCGCCACCCGCCGCGCGGACGCCGGCGACCGCGGACTCCAGGCGGGCGGCCTCCCTGGCCACCAGCACCACGCGGGCGCCGACCGAGGCCAGCAGCCGTCCCGCGGCCAGCCCGATGCCCGAGCTGCCGCCGACGATCACCGCGGTCCGCCCGGCCAGCGCGGACGGCAGGGGCGAGGACACCGGCATGGGAGCGAGAGCCGTCATGGACATGATTCCTCCTGGGACGGAATAAACCAGACAGTTGGTTTAAGCACTGTGACCTTCCCGCAGCGGACCGGCCCGTGTCAACTGGATGGTTTAATTTCGTCATGACGTACGACGCGGAGGCGACCAGGCAACGCATCTTCACGGCCGCCACCGCGGAGTTCGCCGCCCACGGCCTGGCCGGGGCCAGAATCGACCGCATCGCGACCGCCGCCCAGGCCAACAAGCAGGCCATCTACCTGTACTTCGGCGGCAAGGAGAAGCTGTTCGGCGCGGTCGTGCGCGCCAAGCTGGACGAGATCTGCCACGCCGTCACCCTCGACCCGAGCACGCTGCCCGAGTCGGTCGGCCTGCTCTACGACTGGTACCACGAGAACCCTGAGCTGCTCCGGCTGCTGCTGTGGGAGGGCCTGGAGGTCGGCGACGGCCCGGTCGAGGGCGAGCGTGAGCGCAAGGACTCCTACCGCGACCACGTGGACGGCCTGATGGCGGCGGGCATGTCCGATGCGCGCACCGCCCAGGACTGGCTGTTCACCATCCTGGGGCTGGTGGCGTGGAACTTCGCGGTGCCGCAACTGCGGCGGCTGCTGCTGGACGAGGACGACGCCGAGCGGGCGATCGCCAGGCGGCGCGCGGTCGTGGTGGATCTGGCCCGGGTCCTGGCCGAACGCGCCCAGGCCGCCATGCGCTGACGCCCGCCGGGTGGTCAGCTCGGGTCGAGGTCCTTGACGAAGACGATGCCGTCCAGGCCGGGCAGGTGGGCGGGGTCCAGCGGGAAGTAGCCGTGGTTGTCCGTCGTGCGCGTGTTCAGCCCGGTCCCGGCCAGGGCGGCGGACAGGCGGGCGCCGTCGAGCACGTGACGGCCGTCCGGCAGCCCGTACAGCAGCCCTTCGAGCGTGTCCGGCGGCGGGACGTCGAGCTTCAGGTGCGGCGCGGCCCCCACCGTGGTGGCGACGAACGCGTACCGGCCGGGAAGCCGCTCCTGGACGATCGCCCCGGCGCTCCACCACTCCAGGTCCATGTCGGCCAGCCGCCACCGGCTCAGCTCGCGCTGCAGGTGCCGGTTGTGCGCGAAGGCCAGCGTGGGGCCGTGGGCGTGCGCGACGGCGGTGAGGTTGTCGGCCATCATCGCGTCGCGCATGCCCATCAGCCGTCCCACGCGGGCCTGCGCCGGGTCGGCCATCGAGGCGTGGTAGCGCATCAGGCCTGTCGCCGTACGGGCGTGCAGGGCCGCCCGCCACCACTGCTCGCGCGAGGTCGCGCTGATCAGGTGCGGTGTCTGCGCCTGCAGCAGCGCCGCCAGGTCGTCGGCGATGAGCCGCAGCCGCACTGCTTCCGCCGAGCGGCCCACCGACCTGGACGGGTCCATCGCCGCGGCCGGGTCGCTCCAGCGGGCGTCGTCGCCGATCAGCTCGTCGATCTCGGCCCACGTGCAGGTCAGCAGGTCGGCGGGGACGTGCGGGGCGAGGTGCCCGTACAGCCCGGCCAGGGCGGTGCGCGGGCTGTCCGGGCCCATGATCTCGATCGGGGCGTCGAAGCCGAAGAAGCGCAGCCGGCGTTCCCGCGGCAGGTCGCGGTTGTGCTCGCGCATCCAGCGGACGAGCTCGCGGTTGGCCGGATACTCGCCGAGCTCATGGTTGAAGCCGCGGCGCATGACGTCGTCCAGGCTGTCTTCGTCCGAGGTGTCTTCGCCTCCCGTGACGTAGGCGTCGACCGTCAGGGCGGCCAGGCAGTCGCTCTCCAGGGCGATCGACCGGTAGCCCTCGTGCTCGGCCAGGTGGTGGAACAGCTCGTTGCGCAGGCGCGGCAGCGCGTCCTCGCGGTGGGTGGGCTCGCCGAGGCCGAGCACGCGCGGGCGCTCCCGGAGCGTGCCCAGGAGTCCGGAGATCGCCGGGCCGACGTCTTCTCCGTGAAAGGCGCGGGCGGCGGCGATGATCGCTGAGGTGGTGGCCATGGTGGTCGCCGTTCCCTTCGCTGGTGTGGGCTGACCTGTGCCTTCAACCGTATCGTTGAACCTCCTGTGTAGACTTCTGCGCGGTTTCCGGTGTCCTGCCGGGTGCGGCCTTCAACCCGTGGGTGGTGTCATGGCTCGTCTGCGTCCTGTCGACCTGGCGCGCGAGCACGGCCTGTCCACGCAGGCGGTGCGCAACTACGAGGAGGCCGGCATCCTGCCGCCCGCCGGGCGTTCGCCGTCCGGCTACCGCGTCTACACGGGGGTGCACGCCGAGGCGCTGCGCGCGTTCGTCGTCCTGGTGCCGGCGCACGGGCACGCCACGGCCACCGCGATCATGCAGGCGGTCAACCGGGGCGCGGACGAGGAGGCCCTGCGGCTGATCGACGAGAGCCACGTGCAACTCCTGGACGACCGCCGGACCCTCGCCGCCGTGGAGCGGGCGCTACGCGACCTGTCACGGTCCGAGCCGGGCGCGCCGCCTCGGCCGTCCGGCCCGGAGCGCGGCGCGGAACCGGGGCCGGGCGGCACGTCGGGCGTCACCTTCATCGGGCCGCTGGCGCGCAGGCTCGGCCTGCGGCCCGCCACGCTGCGCAAGTGGGAGCGGGCCGGCATCGTGCGTCCTGAGCGTGATCGCCAGACCGGGTATCGCGTCTACGCCGCGGCCGACGTCCGGGATGCCCGCCTGGCCCACCAGCTCAGACGTGGCGGATATCCGCTGGAGCAGATCGCCGCGCTGGTGGCGCGGATCCGCGAGGCGGGCGGGCTGGAGCCGCTGGAGTCCACGCTGAGCGGCTGGCGCGAACGCCTGACGGCCCGGGGCCTGGCGATGCTGACGGCCGCGGCCGGGCTCGACGCCTACCTGGGCGCGCGGGCGGCGGCGTCGGCGTAGCGGCCGGCCAGGCGGGCGAAGGCGGCCCTGAGCTCGTCCGGTCCGACGACCTCGATGCGGGCGTCGAACCTGCCGAGCGCGGCGGCCAGTCCCACCCAGGACCACGAGCCCAGGACGAGCCTGCAGCGGTCGCCGCCGAGGTCCTCGACGACGGCGTCGCGGCTGTAGCGCGACACCTCGGCGGCCGGCCGGTCGAGGATCACCTCGCCGCGGCAGGGCCAGCCGTCCGGCCCCGCCGAGCCGTCGGAGCCGCGGAACCTGCCGGTCACGAAGCCGGCCACTCCACCGGACGCGCCGTCGCCCGGCAGCTCACGCGGGGTGAAGCGCGGGCCCAAGGGGGTGCGCGGGGTGATCCGGTCGGCGCGGAAGATGCGCCAGTCCGCGCGGTCGAGGTCCCAGGCGAGGAGGTACCAGCGGCCGCGCCAGGTGACGAGGTGGTGCGGCTGCACCCGGCGCGGCGGAACCAGCCCGCCCCCGGGCGCGGGCTCGGCGCCGGTCGCCGTCGCGGGGGTGTGGTCGAAGCGCAGTTCCTGGCGGGCGTGGACGGCCGCGCCGAGCGCCACCAGCACGTCGCCGGCGGGCCCGGGCTCAGGCCGGGCGGCGGGCGGCTCGACGACGGTGACCTGGAGCGCGTCGATCCGGTGACGCAGCCGGGCGGGCATGACCTGCCTGACCGTGTTGAGCGCCCGCGCCGCCGCCTCCGCGATGCCGGAACCAGAAGTGGAACCGGTGGCGGCGGTGGTCTGGAGCGCGATGGCCAGGGCGACCGCCTGCTCGTCGTCGAACAGCAGCGGCGGCAGGTCCGCCCCCGCGTCCAGCCGGTACCCGCCGTCCGGCCCCTTGCTCGTCGCGATGGGGTAGCCCAGCTCGCGCAGGCGGTCGACGTCGCGCCGCACGGTGCGGGTGCTGACGTCCAGCCGTTCGGCCAGCAGCGTGCCCGGCCAGTCCCGGCGTGCCTGCAGCAGCGAGAGCAGCGCCAGCAGGCGCGCTGAGGTCTTCGGCATGTTCTCCATCGTGCCCGAAGTAGCGGACACACCCTGTCCGCTACCCCTGCGACTGTGAACTCGTCGCGATGCGCGGCAACTGCGAGCAGAACGAGATTCAAGGAGACGATCATGGCGGTCAACACGGTGACGCACCTGAACTTCCGCGGCGACGCCCGCGCGGCGCTCACCTTCTACCAGTCCGTGTTCGGCGGCGATCTGGCCGTGATCACCTACCGGGACGCCGGCGCCGTGCAGGACCCGGCCGCGGCCGATGAGGTGATGTGGGGCCAGGTGGCGGCCGGCAACGGGTTCCGGGTGATGGCCTACGACGTGCCCGCGAGCCTGCCGTGGAACCAGGGGGAGAACGCGTTCTTCGTGTCGTTGCGCGGCGAGTCGAGCGAGGAGGTGGCCGCGTTCTGGAAGGGGCTGTCCGACGGCGCGAACGTGCTGCGGCCGCTGGGCCCGGCGCAGTGGTCGGCCAGTTACGGCATGCTGACCGACCGCTTCGGCGTCACCTGGGTCGTGGACGTCGCATAACCGCCGCGCCCCGCCCGGGCGAGCGGGCGGGGGCGCGGGTAGGCTCGGAGGCGAGGTGAGTGAACACTCACTAACCCTGGGAGGGAGCCCATCATGAAGCTCACCGTCTTCGGCGCGACCGGCGGCACCGGTCTGCAGCTCGTCCGCCAGGCGCTCGACCTGACCCACGAGATCACCGCGGTCGTCCGCGATCCGGCCAGGCTGCCCGCCGAGCTGCGTCCGCGCGTCGACGTGGTGCGGGCCGACGTGATGGATCCGGGCGCGATCATCTCCGCGATCGAGGGCCGTGACGCCGTGGTGTGCGCGCTCGGCCCGCGCGGCACCGGGCCGACCACCGTCCACTCGGCGGCCACCCGCTCCATCGTGGCGGCGATGGAGCGGGCCGGGGTGCGGCGGGTGCTGTCGGTCGGGGCGGCCGGCATGGTGGCCGACGCCGGTGACGACCCGTTCACCCGGTACGTGCTCAAGCCGCTGGTGCTGCAGCGGATCCTGCGGCACTCGTTCGGCGACCTGGCGGTGGCCGAGCGGCTGCTGCGGCAGTCCCGGCTGGACTGGACGATCGTGCGTCCGTCGCGGCTGACCGACTCGGGCCGGACGAACCGCTACCGCACCGCCAAGGACGTCAACCTCCGCTTCGGCTTCCTGACCAGCCGCGCCGACCTGGCCGACTGCGTGCTCGACCTGATCGAGGACCGGTCGTCGGTCGGGCACGTCATCTCGGTGGCCTCCTGACGGCCGTCCGGCGGCGTCCTATACTGCCCGCGTGAAGATCACTTCCGTGGATCCGGCCGACGTGCCGGCCCCCTGGGCCTACACGAACGGCGCGCTGGTCGAGGACGCGCGCCGGCTGCTGTTCGTCAGCGGGCAGATCCCGGTGACCGCCGACGACCAGGTGCCGCCCGACTTCCCCGCGCAGTGCCGGCTGGCCTGGCAGAACGTGCTGTCGGTGCTCAAGGGCGCGGACATGACCGTGGAGAACCTGGTCAAGGTCACCGTCTATCTGTCGGATCGGCGGTACCGGGGGGAGAACTCCGCCATCCGCAAGGAGGTGCTCGGCGACCACTGCCCGGCGTTGACGATCATCATCACCGGGATCTACGACGAGGCGTGGCTGCTGGAGATCGAGGCGGTCGCGGCGGCGTGAGGCGCCCGGGTGTCCACCCCAGGTGTCAGAGCCCTGGGGTGAGCAGCGCCGCCGACGGGTCGCGTTCCGGCGGCCCGGCCGGCCACCATTCGCCGTCGCGCCGCACGAAGGGGTACCAGCGGCCGTCGCGGCCGTAGCGCACCTGCTGTTCCCCGGCGGTCCACCGGTTGCGCCACAGCTCCACGCCCGGCGGCGGCTCGGCCTCCCAGGCGGCGTCCAGCAGCGCCTGCGCCCTGGCCAGGACCCGCTTGGGCGGGTTCCACGCCGACTCCAGCGCCTCCAGCCCGCCGGCCCCGCCGTGCCGCCAGGCCTGAACGGCGGCGTCCAGGCCGAGGTCGAGGTCGTGCTCGGCGGCCAGCCGTACCCGGTCCTGGTACTCGTTCAGCATGGTGCGGGGCCCGCCGGCCAGCAGTTCGCGGGCCAGTGACGCGGCCGAGGCGGCCAGCACGCGCAGCGCCTCGACGTCCACGCCGGGGCCTGGCTCCAGGTCGAGCGGCGCGAACGGCACGTCCAGCGGCGGCGGGGCGGGCAGCGGCGGGACGCCGTGCGCGAACGCCTCGGCGGCCGGCACGCCGGTGGCGGCGACGGCGGGCAGGTCGCGGGCCTGCAGCGCTTCGATCAGCTCCTGCTCGCCGCGCCCGCGCATGAGCAGCAGCACGAACGGGTCGTCGTCGAGCAGCCAGGACGCCTGGTAGCACAGCGCGGCGGCGTGCTTGCACGGGTGGCCCCAGTCCGGGCAGGAGCACTCGGGTTCCAGGTCGCCGACGGCGGGCAGCAGCGGCACGGCCGCGTCGGCGGCGGCCTCGACCAGGTCGTGCGGCATGTCGCGGTCCAGCAGCGCGGCGATGTGCCCGGCCTGGGCGGCCACCTGGTCGAGGAAGCGTTCCCACTCGGCGTCGGTGAGCTGCTCGACGCGGACGACCGTGTCGTATTCGTGCTCGGTCACGGCGGCGATGCGGCCGGGGCTGACGGTGATCGGCCCGACCTGGCCGGTCTTGGCGTAGGCGCGGCCCTTGCGCAGCAGGCCCTGGTCGAGTGAGGTGTCCTCGAGCGCCTTGATCCAGGCCCGGCCCCACCAGGAGGTGGCGAAGCGGGCGCCGGCGCGCTGCGGGGGGAAGGCGGCGAAGCCGCGGGCGGCGTGCATCTCGGCTCCAGCGTTCATCTCGGCGTCACGGGTCATCTGAGCTTCACGGGTCATCTCCGCTCCGCGTTCATCTCAGCTCCACCAGGGCGGCGAGCTCGGCGTCGGTGAGTTCGGTGAAGGCGGCCTCGCCGCCGGTGAGCACGGCCTCGGCCAGGGATCGTTTGGCGGCCAGCATCCCGGCGATGCGGTCCTCGATGGTGCCTTCGGCGATCAGGCGGTGCACCTGGACGGGCCGGGTCTGCCCGATCCGGTAGGCGCGGTCGGTGGCCTGGTCCTCCACGGCGGGGTTCCACCAGCGGTCGTAGTGGATGACGTGGTCGGCGCGGGTGAGGTTCAGTCCGGTGCCGGCGGCCTTGAGCGAGAGGAGGAAGACCGGGGCGTGGCCGTCCTGAAAGCGCTGGACCATCTCCTCGCGCTTGGGCACGGGGGTTCCGCCGTGCAGGAGCTGGGTGGGCACGCCGCGGGCGGCCAGGTGTTTCTCCAGCAGCCTGGCCATGGCCACGTACTGGGTGAAGATCAGCACGGCGCCGTCCTCGGCGACGATGGTGTCGACGAGCTCGTCCAGGAGTTCCAGCTTGCCGGAGCGGCCGGTCAGGCGCGGGGCGGCCTCGTGCAGGTACTGGGCGGGGTGGTTGCAGATCTGCTTGAGCCCGGTGAGCAGCTTGACGATCAGGCCGCGCCTGGCCATGCCCTGGGCGTCGGCGATCTGGGCCATGATCTCGCGGACCACGGCCTGGTAGAGGCCGGCCTGCTCGGTGGTGAGCGCGACGGGGCGGTCGGTCTCGGTCTTGGGCGGCAGTTCGGGGGCGATGCCCGGGTCGCTCTTGCGCCGGCGCAGCAGGAACGGGCCGACCAGCCGGGCCAGCCGCTCGGCCGCGTCGCGGTCGCCGGACTCGACCGGTTTGGCCCATCGGGCCCTGAACCTGGCCAGCGGGCCGAGCAGCCCGGGCGTGGCCCAGTCGAGCACCGACCACAGTTCCGACAGGTTGTTCTCGACCGGGGTTCCGGTCAGTGCGACGCGGGCGGCGGCCGGGATCTCGCGCAGCGCCTTGGCGGTGCCGGAGGCCGGGTTCTTGACGTGCTGGGCCTCATCGGCGACCAGCAGGCCCCAGGGGTGTGCGGCCAGCTTGGCCGCGTCGAGGCGCATGGTGCCGTACGTGGTGAGCACGAATCCCTCGTCGGCCAGGGTGCGGGCGCTGCCGTGGTAGCGGCGTACCGGGACGCCGGGGGCGAATCTGCCGATCTCGCGTTCCCAGTTGCCCATGAGCGAGGCCGGGCACACGACCAGGGTCGGCCCGGCCGCGTCGGCGGCGCGGTGCAGGTGCAGCGCGATCAGGGTGATCGTCTTGCCCAGGCCCATGTCGTCGGCCAGGCAGGCGCCGAGCCCGAGCGAGGTCATCCTGGCCAGCCAGCGCAGGCCGTGCAGCTGGTAGTCGCGCAGGGTGGCGGCCAGCGCGGGCGGTGCGTCGATGTGCTCGGGCTCGGCCAGGCGGTCGCGCAGTTCCCTGAGCCAGTCGGTGGGCTCGACCGGCACCTGCTCGCCGTCGAGCTCGACGGTGCCGGTCAGCGCGGCGCCGAGCGCCTGCAGGCCGGTCAGCGGCTTGAGGTCGCGCTGGCGGGCCTTGCGCGCCAGGTCGGGGTCGATGAGCACCCACTGGTCGCGCAGCCGCACCACGGGGCGGTGCGCCTCGGCGAGCTGGTCCATCTCGGCCGCGGTGAGTCGTTCGCCGCCGAGGGCGAGCTGCCAGTCGAAGCTGGTCAGGTTGTTGCCGCCGAGGAAGGACGGCAGGTCGGACGGCGCCGCGTCGCGCGCGCCGATCACGGCCCTGGCCGACAGGCCGCCGACCAGCGACTTGGGCCAGTGCACCTCCACCCCGACCCCGGCCAGGCGTTCGGCGGCGCCGGCCAGCAGGTCCTCGACGTCGCCGTCGGTGAGGGTCAGCTCGTCGGGCACCGCGCTCTCCAGCAGGGCGGAGAGCCTGGGCCAGGCGCGGGCGGCCCGCCTGATGGCCAGGGTGGCGTCGATCCTGGCGCGGCCGCCGAAGCCGGGCTCGTGGCCGGGGTCGTGTCCGTCCCACAGGTCGGCCGCGTCGACGACCAGCGACGGGTCGGCCAGGCTGTGCACCTGCACCACGGCACGGAACTCGGCGCGGGCCAGGTCGTCGGACTCCAGCCGCAGCGAGACGCGCACGCCGGAGTCGAGTCCGGCCGACACCTCGTCGGCCCAGCGGCGCAGGTGCGGCACCTTGACCGGCTTGGCGGCGGCGAACGCGGTGGTCCCGGTGGCGCGTACGGCGCCGGGGGAGCGCGGCATGGCGTCGGCGACGGCGTCGAGGAAGGCCCGCACCAGCGGTTCGGCGTCCGGCAGCCGCACCTCGCCGCCCTCGCCGCCCATCAGCGGGACGGCGCGGGCGGTGGCGGGCATGGCGTCGGCCAGTTCGCGGATGCGCCGGACGTCGGCGGTGTCGAACGGCCCGGCCCGCCAGGAGTCGTGGTCGGCGGCCGATACGCCGGGCAGGATGCGCCCGCGGGTGACGAGCTGGAGCGCGACCAGGGCGGCGGCGCCCCAGAAGCGGGCGGCGGGGTGGGCGTCGGCGTCCGTCCTGGCCCTGGCCAGCAGCGCGACGGCGGCGGCGATCGGGACCCTGGTGGCGGCGGCCTGGCGCGGGCGTGGGCCGTCCTGGTGCTGCTCGACCACGGTCACCGTGGTGTCCCCCGCGGGATCGAGGAAGATCATCCCGCCGGATCGGGGCGGGTCGCCCGGGTCGAAGACTGCTGCTTGCCGTACCAGATCCGTCATGAGACTCACGACCGTACAGTGTACGGTACGGATGGGGTGGGGTTTACCTCCATGATGGCCGGGCACCTGCCTCATTCCTGGCATATCCGATCTTCCATAGCCTTACACCATGACTGATTGGCTCATCGCACTGATGGAACGTCTCGGGGCGCCGGGGGCGGGGCTGGCGATCGCGCTGGAGAACCTGTTCCCGCCGCTGCCGAGTGAGGTGATCCTGCCCCTGGCCGGGTTCACCGCGAGCATGGGCGAGATGGATCTGCTCGAGGTGCTGGTGTGGACCACGGCGGGGTCGCTGGTGGGCGCCCTGGCCCTGTACTGGGTGGGCGCGTTGCTCGGCCGCGAGCGCACGCTGGCGCTCGCGGCCAGGATCCCGTTGCTGAAGGTCTCCGACATCGAGAAGACCGAGGCGTGGTTCGGCCGGCACGGCCGCAAGACCGTGTTCTTCGGCCGGATGATCCCTATTTTCCGCAGTTTGATCTCAATCCCGGCCGGCGTCGAACGCATGCCGCTGCCGATCTTCGCGCTGCTGACCGCGACCGGCAGCCTGATCTGGAACACCATTTTCGTCATGGCCGGCTACCTGCTGGGGGAGAACTGGTCGCTGGTGGAGACCTACGTCGGCATCGGTTCGAAGGTGGTGATCGCGCTGGTGGTGCTGGCCGTGCTGGTGTTCGTCGGCGTACGGCTGGGCGAGCGGCGCAAGGGACGCCACGCCGCGCGCCGCTGACCGTCCGGGTACATCAGGTCGGCCGCCCAGGCGCATCAAGGCCGGCGGCCCGGGCAGCTCGGGGCCGGCCGCTCAGATGCCTCAGGCGGTGCGCTCCGCGCGGCCGCCGGTCCAGATCCACATCAGCTGCACGACGCTCACGCCGAACATCAGCACGCCCACGGGGACGTGCAGCGCCGTCAGATGCGCCAGGCCCAGCGCCACCTGCGCCGAGGTGAGCACCAGGAACCCGGCCGCGTACAGCGCGTGACGCGGCGAGCCGCCGCCCGGCCGCCACACCACGATCGCCACGATCAGGTGCAGCACCGCCACCACGAACAGCGTGTACGACCCGGCGCTGTGCGGCGCGCTGCCGGTGGACGCGGCCAGCATCAACCCGGCGGTGATCGCCTGCACGAACACGGCCGCGGTCTGCACGCCGACCGCGATCCGCAGGAAACCGAGGTGGCCTGACTTCGTCATCGTCGTCGGTGCGGACATGGTGGGGGCTCCCCTTCTCGAACTCAAACCCGGGCTCTCACCGGTACGACGAGACAGCGGGGCAGAATGTGAGGCCCGCGCCGCCTCCACCCTCCGGAACGGCGGCCGGCGGACGAACGCGAGCAGGAAGGCCGGCACCAGCATGACCACCGGATCAGGGGCAGGAGACGACCTGCTCGACCCGAACCTGAGCGCGATCATGAGCGAGCGGCGGCAGCTGCTCAACCTCGCCTACCGGCTGCTCGGCTCGCTGGCCGACGCCGAGGACGTCGTCCAGGAGACCTACGCCCGCTGGTACGCCATGTCCGGCGAGCGGCAGGAGGCCATCGCGTCGCCCGGCGCCTGGCTGACGAAGGTGGCCGGCCGCATCTGCCTCGACCTGCTCGGCTCGGCCCGGGCCAGGCGCGAGCGCTACGTCGGCGCGTGGATCCCCGAGCCGGTGCCCGAGCCCGCGGAGTGGATCACCGGCCGGGCCGGCGGCGCGGCCGATCCGGCCGACCGGGTCACCCTCGACGAGTCGGTCCACATGGCCTTCCTGGTCGTGCTGGAGTCGATGACGCCGGCCGAGCGGGTGGCGTTCGTCCTGCACGACGTCTTCCGCTACTCCTTCCCCGAGGTGGCCGAGATCGTCGGACGCAGCCCGGCGGCCTGCCGCCAGCTGGCCACCTCGGCCCGGCGCCGCATCCGCGACGCGCGCGTCCCCCGGGTTCCCGCGGCGCGGCAGGCCGGGCTGGTCAAGAACTTCAAGCAGGCCTGGGCGGCCCAGGACATCGGCGCACTGGTGGGCCTGCTCGACCCCGACGCGGTGCTGGTGGCCGACGGTGGCGGGCTGGCCGGCGCCGCGTCCCGCCCGGTCGAGGGCGGCGAGCGGATCGCCCGCTACATCCTCGCGCTCGCCGACAAAGGCGCCCGGCCTGGTGATCCTGGAGCGCACCGTGAACGGCCGGCCCGGCCTGGTGGCCCAGCGGGACGGCGTCACGGTGACGGTGGCGGCGTTCGACGTGGACGGCGACCGGGTCACCCGCATCTGGGCGGTACGCAACCCGGACAAGCTCTCGCCCTGGACGTCCGGCCCGCGTGACTAGACGTCCTGGACGTCTTGTCGTGTGGCCGGACGTCCGGGGCCGGGCGGCTGGGCCTCCTCCCGGGCGCGCGGCGATCGGGAGCCGCCGGCCCAGCTCACCCGCCGCCACAGCCACTCCAGCGGCCCCTGCTCGTGCCGGTCGAGCCAGAGCGCGGACCACGACCATTGCAGGAGGAGGATGACGCCCGCGATGAGCACGACCGTGCTCGCCGGCCACTCCTGGGCCCGCCCGCCGACCAGCCGGGCGGCGGCCAGCACGAGCACGGTGGCGGTCAGGTAGTTGGTCAGCGCCATCCGTCCCAGGGGCGCGAATACGATCTCCAGCGCCCGCCGCAGCGGCGTCCTGAGCAGGAGGAGCAGGCCGCAGACGTACGCGCCGGCGAGCAGCAGCCCGGCCAGCGACAGCGTGAGCTCGAAGCGCACGTGCCGGAGCTGCAGCACGACCATCGGCACGGCCGCCACCGCGAACAGGACGGCGAGCAGCCCCGGCACCCGGGCCGAACGCTCGATCGCGTCGATCACGCCGTAGCGGGTCAGCGCGGAACCCAGCAGGAACAGCCCGGGGACCAGCGCGTACTGGCCGCCGTCGAGCGCGAGTGCGGTGGCGAGCAGCACGACCGCGAGCGCCGCCACCGCCCGGCGGGGCAGCCAGGTGGACGGCAGCAGCACCACCAGCCCGGCGACGGCGTAGACGGCCAGGATGTCGCCCTGCCACAGGAGCAGGTGGTGCGCCAGGCCCATGACCAGCAGCGCGAGCAGTCTGCGCAGCAGCACCAGGCGCGGCCGGGCGGTCCGCGCCGCGGCCGAGCGCAGCAGCAGCGAGAACCCGACGCCGAACAGCAGCGAGAAGATCGGGAAGAAGCGCTGGCCGACGATCAGCCCGAGCACCTCGTGCCCGAGGCTCGCCGACGCCGCGCTCACGGGTGCGCCGCCGACGTGGGCGATCGGCTGCACGTTGGCCAGCAGGATTCCGCAGAGCGCGAACCCGCGCAGGACGTCCAGGGCGGCGATGCGCGGCGGGCGGTGGCGTGCTTGTGATGATGACATGGGGACTCATCCTGGGAGCTCGGATGCTGGGCCCACATCGACAGAAAGCAGGGACGAAACAGTACTTTCGGCCGGTACCGGCCGGTGATGGCCCTGCCTAGCCTGAACGCCGTGGCTTCTCCCGATCGGCTCACCGCACCCGTGGAAGGTCCCGGCGTCGGGCGCGAGACCGGATTCGTCGCGACGTCCGGTGCCGGGTCCGGTGCGGGGTCCGGCGTCAGGTCCAGCGTCGGGACCGGTGCCGCCCTCGGCGTCAAGCTCGGTGCCGGGCTCGGTGTCCGGCTTGGTGTCCGGCTCGGTACTGGGCTCGACGTTGGGCTCGGTGTTGGGCTGGCGGTGGCCGTGGGCTTTCAGGCCTACCAGGTCATCGACGTCTGGGGCGCCGGTTATGCGGTGTTCGGCGCGGTCGCCGGCGCGGTGGTGTGCGTGATCGCGCTGGCGCGTCGCCGTCACCGGCTGTGGGCCGCCGTCGCCGGGCTGGTCGTGGCGGCGGTCGCGGTGCTCGTCTCCCGTCTGTTCGGTCTGCCCGCCGAGCCCAGTCCCGCCGCGTCGCTGGGCTTGGCGGTGCTGGTCGGGTCCGCGGTCAGGACGCTGCCCTGGCGCGCCGCCTGCGCGGTGGCGGGGGCGGGGG
>NZ_JABCPZ010000008.1 GCF_013283785.1 Nonomuraea antri | reverse complement strand
GTGCAGGCTGGGGCGGGCCGGGTTGCGGGTGACGGCGATTGGGGTCGGGCTGGCGGCGCTGGGGCGTCCGGCCTACATCACGCTCGGCCGGGACCGCGACCTGGGCGCCGACCGTGGCGTCGCCGCGATGCGGGCGCGTAGCTGGGCGGTGCTCGACGCGGCGCTGGCGGCCGGAGTGCGTTACTTCGACGTGGCCCGCTCCTACGGCAGGGCCGAGGAGTTCCTGGCCGGCTGGCTGCGCGAGCGCGCCATCGCGCCCGGCACGGTGACCGTCGGATCGAAGTGGGGTTACGCCTACGTGGGCGGCTGGCGCATGGACGCCGACCGGCACGAGGTGAAGGAACTCTCGGCCGCCCGGCTGCGCACTCAGCTCGGCGAGAGCCTGGCGCTGCTGGGCGAGCACCTGTCGCTGTACCAGATCCACTCGGCGACCGTGGAGAGCGGCGTGCTCGACGACCCGGACGTCCTGGCCGGCCTGCGCGAGCTACGCGACCGGGGCGTGGCGATCGGGCTGTCCACGACGGGACCGGGCCAGTCCGCCACCGTCGACAGGGCGGTCGAGACCGGGGTGTTCGACACCGTCCAGTCGACCTGGAACCTGCTCGAACCCTCCGCCGGCCCCGCGCTGGCCCGCGCGCACCGGGCCGGGCTGGGTGTGATCGTCAAGGAAGGCGTGGCGAACGGCCGCCTGGCCGGCCCGGCCGCGCCGCCCGTACTCGCCGACGCCGCCCGCGAACGCGGCCTCACCCCTGACGCCCTGGCGCTGGCGGCCGTCCTGGCCAGGCCGTGGGCGGGCGTGGTGCTGAGCGGGGCAGCGTCAGTGGCCCAGCTCCACGACAACCTGGCCGCGGCCGGCGCCGGCTGGGACGCGGAACTGGACGAACGGCTGGCCGGGCTGACCGAGGACCCGCAGGCGTACTGGACGACCCGCGGCGCACTGACCTGGCAGTAGCCGCCGGACTGGGGTCGCCGGGCAGCTGGAACGGCCCCCGCCCGCAGAGGGGTCGGGGGCCGTGCGGCAGGCAGAGGTCAGAGCGCGGCGAGGTCGACGGCCTTGGCCATCGCGTCGAGCCCCGCGTCGTTCGGGTGCAGCCAGTCGCCTTCCTGACCATCACGGGTGTTGTACTCAGGACGCAGCCGGTCACCGTCGGCCGGGTCGGCGAGCACCCGCTCGAAGTCGACCACCGCGTCGTACTCGCCACCGGTGCGGATCCACTGGTTGACGGCGTCCCGCGTCTTCTCCATGGCCAGCGTCCGCGCGTTGTCCTCCGGGTAGAACCAGGGGTTGCCCTTGAACGGCATGATCGTGCCGCCGACGACCTTGACGCCCTTGGCCCGGGCCGCCTGGATGAGCGCGCGGTGGCCCTCGATGATCTGCTCGGCCGTGACCGTCGGGTTCGGTGTGCTGCAGGGCGAGTCCATGAGGGGATAGGTGATGTCGTTGATGCCCTCCATCACGATCACCGATCGCACGCCGGGACGGTCGAGCACGTCCCGCTGGAAGCGCGCGATGGCCTTCTCGCCGAAGCAGGAGGAGTCGTTCAGCACCCGGTTGCCGGAGATGCCGGCGTTGAGCACGCCCAGCTTCCTGCCCGAGGCGGCCAGCCGCTCGGCGAGCTGGTCGGGGTAGCGGTTGTTCGCGTCCTGGGTGGAGCCGGTGCCGTCGGTGACCGAGTCGCCGAACGTGACCACCGAGCCCGGGCCGCCGAGGACGTCCACGCCGGTCAGGTAGTACCAGGAGGACGAGGTCTCGGTGAACGCCTTGGCCCGCGGGTCGAAGCGGTGGTCGCCGCGGGCGCGGTAGGAGGTGGCGGAGGCGATGTCGTGGAAGGTCGCGGGACCCGTCCTGCCCTTGACGTAGAGGGTGACGCTCACCTGGTCGAGCGCGTCGGTGCGGAGGTGGACGGCGTCGCTGACGGCCTCCTGCCCGGCCGGGATCACCGTGCCTCGTGCGTGGCTGAACGTCACCGGACGCAGCGTGGCCGGCCGGACCTCGGCCCCGTCGCCGGACTTGGCGATCGAGACGCCGGTGACCTGCAGCGGGGTGGTGCCGTACCTGTTGGACAGCCGGATCCTGAGCTTGGCGCCGCCGGTGCTGAGTCGTACCACCTGGCGGATCGAGTGGCCGGCGAAGCCGGACTCGGACCAGTTGGTGCCGCCCGGCATGCCGCCGGGGGACGGCCGCTGCACGGCGGCGGCCCACGCACCGCTCCAGGCGCGCTCACCCGCCGCGTTGGCAGCGGCGACGGCGGCGGCCGGCTCGGCGGCCTGGGCGGGGAGGGTCAGCGGCGCGAGCGTCGCCGCGGTGGCGGCCGCGATCGCGGTGACACGGTTCAGAGTGGTTCTCATCGGGGTGCGATCCGTTCTCGGGTGGTGAGCAGCTCTCGGGGTGATGAGCGGCATGCGGGGCGACGTGCGGCTCGGGATGACGAGCCGCTTCTCGGGGTGACAGGCAGTTCCCGGGGTGACAGGCGACTCCGGGGCGAAGGGCGGCACCCGTGGCGAGGGGCGGTGCCTGGGTGAAGGGCGGTGCCGGTCGCCTGGGGTGCGGGCGTGGGCCGGTCGGCCCACGCCCGCGTGGTCGGCGTGACCCGCCCCCGTGAGGGTCAGCCGAAGTCGGCGACGTGGTCGGCGGCCCACTGCGCGTACGTGCGCGCGGGCCGGCCCGTGATGTCCTCGACCAGGGAGTTGACCGCCGCGGGCCGTCCCGCGGTGGCGGCCATCAGGTCGAACAGCGCGTTGATGAAGGCCGGGTCCATGAACTGCCCGAGCTGCGCCCTGACCGGCTGGTCGTCGATCTCCTCGAAGCTCAGCGACCGGCCGAGCGCCGAGCCGAGCACGCCCACCTGCTCGGCCTGGGTCATGGACTCGGGCCCGGTGAGTTCGTAGACCTGGCCCGCGTGGGCGTCGCCGGTCAGCACGCGGGCCGCCACCGCGGCGACGTCGCCCTCGTGGACGGGCGCGCTCGTGGCTCCGGCGTACGGACCGCGCACGACGTCACCGCCGCCGAGCTGCATCGCGAACGACAGCGAGTTGATGGCCGGGAAGAAGATCCGCAGGAACGTCCACTCCGCGCCGGTGGCCTTGATCGCCTGCTCGACGCCGTAGTGGTAGGCGGCGATCACGTCGGGCTGCTCGGCGGCGCCGTCGACCACCGCGCCCGAGGACAGGAACACGATCCTGCGCACCCCGGCGTCCTGAGCGGCGCGCAGGATCGGCGCCGGGTCCATCTGGTACGGCAGGACGAGGAAAAGCGCGTTCACACCGCTCAGCGCGGGGGCGAGCGATTCCGCCTGGGTCAGGTCACCACGCACGACCTCGACACCCGCGGGCAGCCCGGCGCTCTCGGGGGTCCGGCTCAGGGCGCGGACCTGGTGGCCCGCGGTGGCGAGCGCTTCGACGGTCTGGCGGCCGAAGTGGGCGGTGGCCCCGACAACGAGGATCATCTTGGTCTCCTTAGATCATCGGCGACGGTTCGCCGCCGATGACCTCAACATATCAGAACGGAATGCTTTGTTCCAATCGCGCTGCCGTCTCGTCGACGAGACGTCGGCAGCCAGTCACGAACGGAACCAGGGCCGGGATTGCCGGCACCGCCCGCCCGCGCCGCCATCCTCCTCCCCCGCGCCGGATTCCTACCAGTGCCTGGTGAATCGCCGCATATGCAGACAAAAAGAGCTATTTGTCGCTGTTGCATATGATTCGTGTGCATTTCGCACGTGCGCGAAGGAGATCGGGTGGAGCAGAGACCGTGGCCGGCGACGGCGCTGCCCGTCGTCGTGCTGCTCTGCCTGCTCGTGGCCAGGTCCACCGCACTCTCGCTCCAGCTCGAACCCGGCCCCGGCCAGGTGGTCGCCTACGCCGCGCTCGTCGCGCTGGTGATGGTGCACGCTCTGGTGATGCTCCGGCCGGGCCGGCGTACGTCGTGGGCGCTCGCGGCCGAGGCGGTGCTGGTCTTCACGCCGTACCTGATCGTGGGCGCCGCCTGGGGGCCGGTGGCGGGGATGCTCGCGTCCGCGGCCCTGCTGACGCTGGCCGCCCCCGTGTCATGGGTGGTGTTCGCGCTGGTCATCGCCGCGGACGCGGCGGCCAGGGCGCTCAGCGGCGCCGGTGACCCGCCGATCGTGGCGCTCGGCTTGACGGTCGTCAACCTGAACGTCGGCCTGACGCTCTACGCCGTGGGCCGGCTGACCGAGCGCGTCCGTCTGGCCGGCGAACGGCGGCGGCAACTCGCCGCGCTCGCCGTCGCCAGGGACCGGCTCGCCACCGCGCGCCTGCTGCACCTGGGCATCGGCGAGGACCTGTCGGCCGTGATCAGGCTGTCCCGTGCCCCCGGACGCGCGCAGCTGACCGATATCGCCGAACGGGCCAAGAGGTCGCTCGCCGCCGCCCGCGAGATCGCCGGGACGCGGCGGGAGCTGGGCCTGGCCACCGTTCGAGCGCCGGACCGGCCGGCTCCGGTGATGTTCCGTTTCACCTGGTGGACGATGCTCTTCATGGTGCTCAACCACCAGGAGCTGGTGCTGTCCAACCTGGCCGAGTTCCACCGTCTCGACGTCCGCGCATGGGCGTTGATCGGCGCGTTCCTGACCGTGACCACGGCGCTGCAGCTCTACCACGGCCTGCCCCGCCGCGACGGGTCCGCGCCGCGCGCCTGGCCGTGGACGCTGGCCCTGCAGGCGGCGCTCCTGGTGCCCGTCCTCCTGCGCTTCGGCACCCTGGCGGGCTCCGCGGCGATCCTCGTGCTCGGCACGGTGGCGGTCCGGGTACGTCCCCCGTGGTCGTGGCCGCTCGCCGCGCTGGGGCTGGCCGGTCTGGCGGCGCTGCACAGCCCCGCGGGCTCGTTCGCGCACCCGTATTTCGTGGCCGCGGGCGTCATGACGGTGCTCGAGATCTACGCGCTGCACCGGCTGCCCGAGGTCACCCGCACACTCAACGAGACGGGGGCCGAGCTCGCCAGGATGGCCGTGCTCCAGGAACGCCTGCGGGTCGCCCGCGACGTCCACGACCTGCTCGGAGCCGGGCTCTCGGCGATCCGGCTGAAGGCCGAGCTGGCCCTGCGCCTGCTGACCGCGGACCCCTGCCGGGCCCGCGAGGAGGCGCACGGCATCGGCTCGGCCGCCGAGCGGACGCTGAGCGAGGTGCGCGCCATCACCGGCCGCCCGGCCGCGCTGACCTTCCGCGACGAACTGGCCGCCACGCGCTCGCTGCTGGCGGCCGCGGGCATCCGGCTGTCCGCCGACGACCGCACGCCGCCGGTCCTGCCCGCCGGGACGGACGCGCTGCTGGCCACCGTCCTGCGCGAGGCCGCCACCAACGTCGTACGGCACTCGACGGCACGTACCTGCCAGGTGTCGGCGCAGGTGGTGGACGGACGCGTACGGCTACGCATCACCAACGACGGCCACGCACCGGACACCACACGACCCGAACCCGCGACCGGCCCTGCGACCGGGGCGCGGTTCAGAAGGGGCACCGGGCTCGACAACCTGGCCGCCAGGGCAGCGGAAGGCGGCGGACACCTGACGGCGGGACCCGACGGCAGCCTGTTCGTACTCACGGCCGACCTGCCGCTCACTCCGACGGCCCGCACCGAAGTCCCAGCCTGACACGGCGCGCTTCCAGGAGGTGGAGGTGCGTTACAGCCAGCCGGCCTCGGTGGCGATGCGAATGGCGTCCACCCGGTTGCGCGCGTTCAGCTTGGTCACCGCCGAGGCCAGGTAGTTGCGCACGGTGCCGTACGTGAGGTGGAGTTGCCCGGCGACCTCGCGCGGCGTGGCGCCTCGCGCGGTCAGCCGCAGCACGTCCGCCTCGCGCTCCGACAGCGGACTGCCCGCCGCGCCCAGCGCGGCGTAGGCGAGCTGCGGATCGAGCACCCGGCCGCCCGCGGCCACGGTCCGGATGGCGGCGACGAGCTCGTCGGGGCCGGCGTCCTTGAGCATGAACCCCGCCACCTCGGCGGCGATCCCGCGCCGCAGGTTCGCCGGACGTCCGACGGCGGTCAGGATCAGCGTCCTGCACGACGGCAGCCGTTCGCGCAGGCGGGCGGCGGCGTCGAGGCCGTCCATGCCGGGGAGCTGGATGTCGATGACCGCGACGTCCGGGCGGTGCTCCAGCGCGGCGGGCACGATGGCGTCACCGTGCTCGACCTCGGCGACGACCTCGAGATCGGCCTCCAGCCGCAACAGCCCGGCCAGCGCCTCGCGCAAGATGCGCATGTCCTCGGCCAGCAGCACCCGAATCACCCGTCACCCCCTATGAGGCGAAGGATATCCGCAGCTCAGCGCCCCGAACCTCAGGCGCGGGCCACCTCGCGGCGCCGGGTCACACCTCGTCCGAGCGCGCCCGGCCGCTTCGGTCGCGCGCACCGACCGCGAACGCGAGCGCCCCGATCATGAACCCGACCCCCACGATGGCCAGCGCCGTGACCTGACCCGCCGCCTGGGGGTCGCTGAACAACGCGCCGAGCCCCGCGTACAGCAGGACCCCGGTACCCAGCACCATGAACACGATTCGCCCCACCATGGCGCGATCATAGAGTCCCGGGACCGGCCGAGCACCGCGCCTTCCACGTCCCGCAGCCGAGGCAGGCAAGTAGGCCGCACGACCGGCGCCCGGACCACGAAGGGAAACGCGCCCCGGCCTACGCCACCTTGGCCGAGCTCGCCTTCCAGGTGTTGCACGCCGCCGGCCCACCGGCCTGGTATCCCTGCTTGAACCAGTACACGCGGTTGGCCTGCTTGCCCTGCCACTTGAACCTGCCGTACTCGGGCGGCTCGACGGACGCCACGAGCGGCTTCCAATCCTTGATCACCCGGCCCAGGCTCTTCATGGACGCCCCGGCCAGGCAGTCCCCCTGCAGCGAGAACCGCCGCGTCTGCTCACGGGACTCCGACTCCGACCCGTCGCTGCCCAGCGCCCAGTACGCCTGGCCGATGCCGGTCTGCCCCAGCACGACCCCGCTCCAGCTCTTGGTGATGGCCGAGAACATGGCCAGATCGTCCTTGGCCTTGATCCAGTCCGCGGCCAGCCGCACCTCGATCGCCCTGAAACAGATCTCGGCGAACGAACCGGCGATGTCCATGCCGCTGCTGCAGGCCTTCTTGTCGTCGGACGCCTTGATCTTCACCTCGACCGGCACGAAGTCCTTGATCTTGGACTTCCAGGCCGTGTTCAGGCAGGAGACGAGCTTGGTGGCGTACTTCGCGGCCGAGGAGCGGCTCGTCCCCTTGGCCACCTTGCAGCGGACCTTGGGCAGCTTGCCCGCCTTGTACAGCTCGTTGTGGGTCAGCTCAGGAGCGCCCGTGACGGGGTCGGCGACGGCCGCCCCGGAGAAGAGCACCAGCCCCGCGGCCGCCACCGCACACACGCGAATGATCATGGCCCTGGATCCTAGGACCACCGCCGCCTTCGTGACCAGCGGCCGAGCGGCTAGCGCTGTTGCTGCTGCTGTTCCTTGAGCCGGAGCGCTTCCTTGCGGTTCTCGGCCTGGATGGACCGCTCCCGCTCCAGCCAGTCGGGGTTCTCGGCCTTCAACGCGTCGATCTCGGCGGTGGTGAGCGGTCCGGTGATGCCGTTCCTGGCCAGGCCGGAGATCGACACGCCGAGCTTCGCGGCGACCACCTGCTTGGGGTGCGGGCCGTTGCGGCGCAGGTCGGCGAGCCAGGACGGCGGCTTGGCCTGCAGTTCGTTCAGCTCGTCCCTGGAGACGACGCCCGCCTGGAACTCGGCGGGAGTGGCCGAGAGGAGCACGCCCAGCTTCTTGGCCGCGGTCTCGGGCTTCATCGTCTGGATGCTCTTCGGTTTGGACGAGGTCATGGCGTCAAGAGTAGTCAATCGGAACCGGTCTCCCCGCCATCGGTAGGCTGACGAAGTGACTGATGAGGAGACCGGCAGGGTGTTCCGGCTGGCGTACGCGCCCGGGGTGACACCCGCGAAATGGGTCAACGTCTGGTGCGAGCGGATTCCCGGCGTGCCGGTGACGCTGTCCATGGTCCCCGCCGCCGAAGTGCCGGCCCTCCTGCTGAACGGCGAGGCCGACGCCGGTTTCGTCCGGCTGCCCGTCGACCGCGACCGGCTCAGCGCGATCCCTCTCTACGTGGAGACCACGGTCGTCGTGGTGCCCAAGGACCACGCGGTGACCGCCGCCGAGGAGGTGACCCTCGCCGACCTGGCCGACGACGAGGTGCTGCACCCGCTGGACGACACCATCGAGTGGACGTCCCTGCCCGGGCTGCCCGCGTTCACCCGCCCGGACACCACGGCGGACGCGATCGGGCTGGTCGCGTCCGGGGCCGGGCTGCTCCTGGTCCCGCAGTCGCTGGCCCGCCTCCACCACCGCAAGGACCTCAAGTACCGCCCGGTGACGGACGCGCCGCAGTCCCAGATCGCGCTGGCCTGGCCGACGGACGCGACGACCGACCTGGTCGAGGACTTCATCGGGATCGTCCGAGGCCGGACGGTGAACAGCTCCCGCGGCCGCACCCCCGCCCCGCACGCCGACAAGCAGCCCCAACGGCAGCCGCAGCCGAAGTCACAATCGCAGTCGCAGTCACAGTCGCCGTCGCAGAAGCGCGCACGAACCGGCTCCACCCCCCGCCGCTCACCCCAAACCGGCCGCAAACGAAAGGGCCCCCGCTGACCCCCACCCGGTCAAAAGACGCACCAGATACACACAGGCCGCCGACGCGGGCGGGAAGTCGTCCACCCCGATCCCGCGTTCCTCGGCAGTAAACAGCCCAGCCGATTTTGCGCTTTCATCGTTTAACGATCCATGAGCACGCGAGGCCACCTCCGCCACGTCACAGCTCCAACGGCGGCAATCCCCGCATCGCCCGATAACGCCGCCGCTCCTCGGTCAAACTCGCCGACCCGTTGGGGCCACCCAAGACGACATCGGCATTGTGATCGTCCTGCCCGTCATCCTCCCACCAGCATTCTGCACAGAACCCCAAGCCACCCCGATACCGAAGGGTGGGCAGGAAACAGCATGGGCACGAGTACGGCTCATCACGCGGCGGCAGCCGAAGAAAAGTTCCCCCTTGTTCCGCCATCACACCCAGAACCCATCGCCTCCGCTCACGGATCTCCTCGATACTGGGATGCTTCATTTCCGCCACGCCACCGCACCTCCCACTTCAATGCCCACACCTCAAAGAAAAAAAATATTCACCAACGGCGAACCTCAGCAGCAGAGGCCGGGCCAGCCCCTCACCGCTTTCGTCGCAGTCCAAGACGCCCAGCCCATCAACCGGGCCGTCTCCTACGTATGTGTGGACTGTCAGCCCAGATGATCAGGCCAGCGGTTGCCTAGTGCGGGGCCTCAAGAGCGGCGGCGCTCACGAATTGCCGCCTCGATCCGCAAACCAACGCCGATCAGCGCCATGATCCATAGACCTACCAGCCATGGCCACGAGGGAAATCGTTCCTCGAAGATCAGAATCCCGAACGATACGGCGACGCCGACGACAATCGCGACCGTCCCGATGTTCCGGACCACATCATGGTCCTCGGGGGCATCGGCCGGCGAACGGTAAGCCTTGTGGTCCTCGGATTCGGTCACGGCGGAGAGCATCCCACATGGCATCAATCAGCAGGAATCCCCTACCCGGCCCGCCTCAGTGCGACGGCGCACCCATCACCCTGATCTGAAGCCCCGCACGACAGCAGCCAGCATGTCGAGTTCACCACTCAAAACCGACGCGCTGATCTTCCCCGGCGCACGAGGCGGCATCCTTCGCCGCACCGACTTCTTACGCGCGGCGAAGTGGAACAAGACCATCAGGAAGATCGGCGTCCCTGGGCGACACTTCCACGATCTCCCGGCAACAAGGATTCCCGCCGACTCCGGCAAAAGTTTCCGCCGCGCGATCCAATGGCACGTCAACGGCACGAAGCCCCGCTTCCGCGATCGGAAACGGGGCTGAGGTCGCAGGTGGGCGGTACTGGGTTCGAACCAGTGACCCCTCGCTTGTAAGGCGAGTGCTCTACCGCTGAGCTAACCGCCCCTGATCGGCACTAACCTTACGACACCAACGGGGCCGATCGCACATCCAATACCCAGCCGGGACCGAGTTCAGGACGTCCCGCCGCTCGCCAGCCCAGCAGGGCGGCGCCGAGCATGCCGGCGTCCACGCCGAGCGCGGCCGGCACCAGCGGGGGCGCGTCGCGGAAGGTGAGACGCTTGACCAGCCGGGTGCGGACCGGGTCGAACAGTGCGGGGCCCGCCTCCGCGAGGCCGCCGCCCAGGACGATCATGGAGGGGTCCAGCAGGAGCGTGTACGTGGCCAGGGCCAGGGACAGCGCTTCCACCGCCTCGTCCCAGACCTCGATCGCGATCGGGTCGTCGGAGTTGACCACCTGCTCGGCGCGTACGCCCTCCACGCCCGCGCGCTGGCTGTAGCGGCGGCCGACAGCGGCCGCGGACGCGTACGTCTCCAGGCAGCCGAACTGGCCGCAGGCGCACTGCTCGCCGTCGGGGAAGACGGGCGTGTGGCCGATCTCGCCGGCCCAGCCCGAGACGCCGCCGTACGGCTCGCCGTGGACGATGATGGCGCCGGCGATCCCGGTGCCGATCGGCAGGAACAGGAAGTCGGAAACGCCCCTGCCCGCGCCGAGGATGCTCTCCGCCAGCCCGCCGGTGCGTACGTCGTGGCCGAGCATGACGGGGACGTCCAGGGACGTGAAGTCCGTGGCCGGGACGTCGCGCCAGCCGAGATTCGCCGCGTAGATGGCCGAGCTCTCCGAGACCAGCCCAGGAACGGCCAGACCGACCCCTGCGGGCACACCATCGCCGGACGCGGCCAGGTGACTGATGAAGTCACGGATGGCGGCCACGACGGCCTCAGGGCCGTCTGCGCGCGGGGTGGGGCGCCGCTCGCTCAGCAGCACCGCGCCGGACTCGCTGACCAGGCCGCCCTTCATGGACGTGCCACCGACGTCGAGCGCGACGACGAACGAACTCATTGCGGACACGATAGGAGACGATAGCGCAGGTCAGCTCGTGTCCGGAAAATCCGCACGCCGGTGGGTGAGACGACGCCGTCGAGTGGGTGAGACGGCGGTCGCCGTCCACGTCCGCACGCAGGCAACTCTCCGGAGGACGGGGGCCTCGGGGCATGAGATCTCGACATCCGGTCCCGCCTTCGGTGGTCGGCGTCGACGCCTTGTCTCACGCCGGTCAGGCTCGGCCCAGCACCCGGTTGAGCGCGGCCTCCACCTCCGCCGACAGCCCGGGTGGCGGGGCCACCGTGCCCGCCAGCGCGTCGGATCGGGCCATCCGGACCGCACCGCACGACCGGCATTCCACTTCACCGAGCCGGCAGATGAGCGTGGTGGATCCGCAGGTGCCGCACGTGTCGAGATCGAGGTCGTGCAGCCGTTGACAGTCCGGGCAGATGAGCACCTGGGTCTCGTCGCGCACCCCGCGCTTCCACGGGCTGGCGCCTCGGACCGGGTCGGTCTGCCGGGCCCCGCAGCGGTAGCAGGGCATCGTTTCCTCCGAAGTCAAGAAATGTCGGCGAGTGCCTTGACGTAGTCGGCGACGTCACGTGCCGAGGAGGTCGGGTTGACCACCGACCACCGGATCACGCCCTCGCCGTCGATGATGAAGGTCCCCCGCAGCGCGAGCCCCTTCACCTCATCGAACACACCGTACGCCTGCGCGACCTGTCCGTGTGGCCAGAAATCGGAGAGCAGCGAGAACGCGTAACCCTCCCGGTCCGCCCAGGCACGCAGCGAATATATGGAGTCGACCGAGACGGTGAGCACCCGCACACCCTCGGGGAAGGTGAAGTCGCGCAGAGCCGACAGCTCGGCGTGACAGATCCCGCTGAACGCGAGCGGGTAGAAGACCAGCACGACCTTCCTGCCCCGGAGCTCGGAGAGTCGCACCGGAGTGCCGTGCTGGTCCTGAAGTTCGAAGTCGGGCGCCGGGGCGCCGACCTTGGCAGGATGCGCGTTCACACCACCATCCTGCCGTACGGGCGACGCTCGGGCCGCCACGGGATGGCCACGAACGCACCATCGGACCGCCACGCCGCTCCAGCGGCATGACGGCGGGGTCGTCGCACCGCACTCCGGTTCAGCGGCGGCCAGGCCTCCACGCCATCTCGCCGCCTCACGGCCGCAGTCACGATCCGGCCTCGATCACAACCTCGATCACAGTCATGACCCCGGTCATGGACGCGAGCCCCGCACCGCGAGAACTCGCACCCGGACACCGCGGACCGCCCGACCCGACCGACGCACCTGAAGCGACGTGCCGGGATCGATCCGGGATCGATGCGGTCGATCCCACCGGGATCGCCGCACCGCAGTCCACGCACCGGAACCGACACGACCGAACCGACACGACCGAGCCGACACGACCGAACCGAACAACTGAGCCGATACGACCGAGCTGACACGACTGAGCCGACGCCACGATCCAGCCCCGAAATCGGGCACCCCGACCTGGCGTCACCGTCCAGCACAACGATCCGGCATCGATCGGTCCGACCTCACCGGACCGAACCCGGCCCACCGGGCCAGGCGACACCCGAACCGCACCGAACCGAGACCCCGCCGGTCACGCCACCGACGCCACCGACGTCGGCGACCACCGGCCATACAAACCATTCAGGCCGTTCAGGTCATTCAGGCCCGTGTCGGCCGTGTCGAACACACCGAACCGTGGGCCGTTGTGCTCGGGTTCTCTACCGGCGTCCCTTCGGCGTGACGAGTCTGGTCCCCGACCAATCGGGCGCGGCGGAGATGCTGCTCGTCTGCGAGAGACCCGCGGTAGCGGCATCCTCCCCGATGTCGCTCGGCTCCACATGGCCATCGCGCCCGGCCTTGGGAGTCAGCAGCCAGATCTGGCCGCCCTCGGCGAGACCTCGCATGGCGTCGCTCAGGACGTCGAAGAGGTCCCCGTCTCCGTCGCGCCACCACAGCAGCACCACGTCCACGACGTCGTCAGTCTCTTCGTCCAGCAGCTCGTTACCGGTCAGGTCTTCGATGGAGTCGCGAAGCTCGTCGTCGACGTCCTCGTCCCAACCGATCTCCTGCACCACCTGACCCGGCTTGAGGCCGAGTCGTTCGGCCAGGCCGCGCTCGCCCTGCGCCTGACCCGCGGTCGCGCTCACGTTTATCCCTCCTGCTTGAGTGGCCGCTTATGCGGTTTATCGCTTCGGCACAGTCCACACGCTGTGACCCTCAGTCGTCAACGGTCGCCACGGGTACGGCCGTAGTCGGCCAGAATCAATGGGACAAAAACGACAGGCGAACCTGGCGTTGCGGGTTGTCGACATTCAGGTCCACCAGCGCCACCGACTGCCAGGTGCCGAGCGCCAATCTGCCGCCGAGCACGGGGATCGTGGCGTACGGCGGGATCAGCGCCGGCATGACGTGCGACCTGCCATGACCGCGCGAACCGTGCGCGTGACGCCACCGGTCGTCGGCGGGCAGCAGATCGCGAAGCGCCGCGAGGAGATCGTCGTCGCTGCCCGACCCCAGCTCGAGCAAGGCCACGCCGGCGGTGGCGTGCGGCACGAAAACGTGCAGCAGGCCGTCCTCACCCTGCGCCCGGACGAATTCCGCGCATTCGGCGGTGATGTCGTGCACCGTCTCTCGTGACCCGGTGGCCACGGAGATGATTTCAGATCTCACATGAGAATCCTACTGAGGCACAACGACCGCATCAGGGCCGGGAAACACCAGCCCGGTGTGTCCGTCGTCGAACCGCACGATGTACGGAGGCCCGCCGTTCTGGCCGTGGACCTCGATGATCACGCCGCTCCGGTCCCTTTCGCCAACGGTATTCCCGTGCACCAGGAGCCGGTCGCCTACCGTCGCATTCATACCTCCACCTTCGTACGCCGACCGCCATAGGAAAAGAGGCATATCCACCTCCCCTCATCGGGCGAGGGAAAAAGATGTCCGAAACGTTACGCTGCGCGGCTGTGGCGCTTCGGGCCCCACGGCCGGACGACCGTCTCGTACGCCCTCGCCACCGCCACCGCGGCGCTCCTGGTGGAGACCGCGCTGGCGCCGTTGATCCTGATCCCTCTGGCCTGCAGCTCGAACGCGGCCGCCGCGGCCCGGGAACTGGCCACCAGAGACCCCAAGGTCCTCGGTCTGACCGCGTCCAGGCTGAACCCGGACGTCCCCGCCGCCTCGTCCGCCGACCAGGACAGATGGAATTTCGGCTACGAGATCCCGAACATGAAGGCCCTGGCCGAGGGCGAGGAGATTCAGGCGCCGCCGGTGGCCGCGTTGCTCGCCCCCGGCCTGCGGATCGTCCGCGGCACCGACCCGAGGCGGCTCACGTCCGGCGAAACTCCGGATCCGGGCGCCCGGCCCGGGGACGGGCGGCGGCGGGAGCGGCGACGTCGGCGGTCGTGAGGTGACCTGGTGGGCCAGCCCGGTCATCGTGCGGCAGCTGCTACTGGAGCGGCGCCCGGTGCCGCTGGAGGACGCCGGGCTGCGGCCGGCGATCGCGGAACTGTGTCGCGCCTACGAGACCCGCATAGGCATCACGGTGACCTGTGAGCTGACCGACGTGCTGCTCGCTCTCCCCGGCCGAGCACGCCGTGCTCCGCCTCGTGCGGGAGCCGCTGGGCAACGCGGTCAAGCACGCCGAACCTGCCACGCTGCGGGTACGTCTGAGCCGCGGCGACGGTCTCGTCACAGTCGAGTGACTGACGACGGGCGTGGCTTCGACCCGGCGGAGGTGGCCGCGCGGCACGCATGGGCCTGGCGCTGATGCGGGTGAGCGAGCTGGGCGGCGCCCTGGACGTCCGCAGCCGGCCGGGCCACAGCGCCACCGTGACGGCCACCGTCAACACAGTGGAAGAACGCGGCTGAATGACGATCCGGGTCCTCGTCGTGGATTGGCACGGCCTGCGCACGCTGCGGGCCGAGGACGAGCCGCCAGCGGTGATCGTGCTCACGTCGTTCCAGGACGACGAGCGGGTGGCGGAGGCGGTGCGCGCGAACGCGACGTGCAGGGCCCCTGGCCAGGGGCCCTGCAACAGGGCCTCATCCCCTGGACGAAGCCCTGTGAAGGCCCTGTGAAGGCCCCGTGAAGGCCCTGAGGCCGGCGAACGATCACGGCCCTGGCGACGGGGCCGGGTCGGTGGCGGTGATGCCGCCATCAGGCTCGGGGTCGCCCTGGCCGCAGGCGGGCGCGGCCCCAGTTCCCGTGCCACAGGCGGACGCGCCCGGGTTCCCGTGCCGCAGACCGCCGCGCCCCCGGTCCCCGATCCGCACGTCACCCCCGTGACCAGCAGAAACGCCCCCATGAACACGAGTTAACCCGGCCCCGAGCAGGCCACCATGGGAGCCTGACCGATAGACTCGCCGGTCGCATCGCGCGGGCGTGGGTGAGATCTCCCCTCTTCGGGGGAGGTTCAGGTGAGGCGGGGACGACCTCGGGCGATCCTCCAAGACTTTCGAGCGAAATTTCGTTCGTTTTCCGGTCTTGTTAAATTGCTGCTTCGATGTAACCTTTGGTGGCGATTCGTCCTACCATCGGTGGTCTAGGCCACGCAGAGTAGCCCTGCCAGCAGGGACACCCTGGTTACTCGTCAGTAGAGATGCACTTTCTACGACTAGCGACCAGGATGGAAGGCGAGACCCAGACCAGACATCAGTCATCCTCGGAAGGCGAGACCCAGTGGCTTCCGGACGCCAGCGTTTCTCGATCATCAGCGACGGCCTACCCAGCCAGCTGCCTGATGTCGACCCCAGTGAGACCAACGAGTGGCTCGAGTCCCTCGACAACGTCGTCAAGACGGAGGGCCGCACGAGAGCCCGCTACTTGATGCTCCGCATGCTGGAGCGGGCCCGCGAGCACCAGGTCGGCGTGCCGGGCCTGCGCAGCACCGACTACATCAACACGATCCCGCCGGAGCGCGAGCCGTGGTTCCCCGGTGACGAGCACGTCGAGCGCCGCATCCGCGCCTACATCCGCTGGAACGCGGCCGTCATGGTGTCGCGGGCCAACGCGCGCACGAACGTGGGCGGCCACATCGCCACCTACGCCTCGGCGGCCTCGCTCTACGAGGTGGGCTTCAACCACTTCTTCCGCGGCAAGGACCACGGCGAGTCGGGCGACCAGGTGTTCTTCCAGGGCCACGCGGCGCCGGGCATCTACGCCCGCGCCTTCCTGGAGGGCCGGCTCAACGAGAGCCAGCTCGACGCGTTCCGCCAGGAGCTGTCGCACGGCTTCCACGGCCTGCCCTCCTACCCGCACCCGCGGCTGCTGCCCGACTTCTGGGAGTTCCCGACCGTCTCCATGGGTCTGGGCCCGATCAGCGCGATCTACCAGGCGCGGTTCAACCGCTACCTGCTCAACCGGCAGATCAAGGACACCTCGCGCAGCCATGTGTGGGCGTTCCTCGGCGACGGCGAGATGGACGAGCCCGAGTCGCTCGGCGCGATCGGCCTGGCCGCCCGTGAGGAGCTCGACAACCTCACCTTCGTCATCAACTGCAACCTGCAGCGCCTCGACGGCCCGGTACGCGGCAACGGCAAGATCATCCAGGAGCTGGAGTCGTACTTCCGCGGCGCCGGCTGGAACGTGATCAAGGTCGTGTGGGGCCGCGACTGGGACCCGCTGCTGGCGGCCGACGTCGACGGCGTGCTGGTCAACCAGATGAACACGACCCCCGACGGCCAGTTCCAGACCTACTCGGTCGAGACCGGCGGCTACATTCGCGACAACTTCTTCGGCGGCGACCCGCGCCTGCGCAAGATGGTCGAGCACCTGACCGACGACGACATCCGCAAGCTGTCGCGCGGCGGCCACGACTACCGCAAGGTCTACGCGGCGTTCAAGGCGGCCCGCGAGCACGTCGGCCAGCCGACCGTGATCCTCGCCCAGACCATCAAGGGCTGGACCCTGGGCAAGGACTTCGAGGCGCGCAACGCCACGCACCAGATGAAGAAGCTCACCAAGGCCGAGCTGAAGGAGTTCCGCGACCGGCTCTACCTGCCGATCCCCGACTCCGCGCTCGAAGGCGACCTGCCGCCGTACTTCCACCCGGGCGAGCACGACCCGGAGATCGAGTACATGAAGGAGCGCCGCGCGGCCCTGGGCGGCGTGCTGCCCAAGCGCGTGGTCCGGGCCAAGCCGCTCACGCTGCCCGGCGACGACGTGTACAAGCAGTTCTCCAAGGGCTCGGGCAAGCAGCAGGTGGCCACCACCATGGCGTTCGTCCGGCTGCTCAAGGACCTCATGCGCGACAAGGAGATCGGCAAGCGTTTCGTGCCGATCATCCCCGACGAGGCGCGCACGTTCGGCATGGACGCCATGTTCCCGAGCGCCAAGATCTACTCGCCGCACGGCCAGACGTACGAGGCCGTCGACCGTGACCTGCTGCTGTCGTACAAGGAGTCGACGGTCGGCCAGATCCTGCACGAGGGGATCAACGAGGCCGGCTCGATGGCCTCCACCACCGCGGTCGGCACGTCGTACGCCACGCACGGCGAGGCGATGATCCCGATCTACATCTTCTACTCGATGTTCGGCTGGCAGCGCACCGGCGACCAGATGTGGCAGCTCGCCGACCAGATGGGCCGCGGCTTCCTGCTGGGCGCCACCGCCGGCCGCACCACGCTGAACGGCGAGGGCCTGCAGCACGAGGACGGCCACACACCGCTCATCGCCTCGACGAACCCGGCCGCCGTCTCCTACGACCCGTCCTGGGCCTACGAGACCGCATACATCGTCAAGGACGGCCTGCGCCGGATGTACGGGGAAGACCCGGAGAACGTCTTCTACTACCTCACGGTCTACAACGAGCCGTACATCCAGCCCGCCGAGCCGGCCGACCTCGACGTGCCGGGCCTGCTCAAGGGCCTGTACAAGTTCGCCGACTCGCCGCGCGCCGACGGGCCGAAGGCCAACATCCTGTCCTCGGGCGTGGCCGGTCCGTGGGCGGTCGAGGCCCAGCGCCTGCTGGCCGAGGAGTGGGGCGTGTCGGCCACCGTGTGGTCGGCGACGTCCTGGTCGGAGCTTCGCCGCGAGGCGCTGGCCTGCGACGAGCACAACCTGCTCAACCCCGACGCCGAGCAGCGCGTGCCGTACGTGACCCAGGCGCTTTCGCAGGCGCAGGGCCCGTTCGTGGGCGTCAGCGACTACATGAAGGCCGTCCAGGACCAGATCGCGCAGTGGGTGCCGGGTGATTGGTCCTCGCTGGGCACCGACGGGTTCGGCCTGTCCGACACCCGCTCGGCGCTGCGCCGCCACTTCCACGTGGACGCCGCCTCGATCACGCTGGCCGTGCTGACCGCGCTGGTCAAGCAGGGGCAGCTCGACGCCGAGGTGCTGCGCGAGGCGATCGCCCGCTACCACCTCAAGAACGGCGTCACCGAGGCCGGTGGCGCAGAGAGCAACGACACCCAGTCCATGGGCGTCTGACACCGACGATGACGCGTCCCCCGGAGAAGTTTTTTCCGGGGGACGCGTCATGTTCCGGGCGGACTCCCGTTTGGGGAGTGTGAGGCGGCACGTTCAGGAGGGGTACGTGCCGCCTCACCCTTTCTACGTGCGGCTTCCCTTATTGTGGGCACTACCTCCCCCTGAGACATCGAGGGGAAGTTTTCGTATGCGACGTGTTCTGGCCGCGGCCATCCTGCTCGTCCCGGTGGCCGGCTGCGGCAGCACCCCGGCCGAGCCCGCCACAGGCTCGACCGCCGACGAGAAGACCATCACCTGGGGCCCGTGCACGGACATCAAACGTCCGGACGGAGAGAAGCCCGCCAGGCAGGATCCTTCCGTCAAGTGCGGCAAGCTGGCCGTGCCGCTCGACTACGCCAAACCCGACGGCGAGAAGATCGACCTGGCGCTCATCAAGATCCCCGCCGGCGACCCGAAGAAGCGGATCGGCTCGCTGGTGTTCAACTTCGGCGGCCCCGGCGCCTCCGGGGTCGACACGCTCGACCAGGCCGCCAAGACGCTCGGCGGGCTGCGCTCCCGCTACGACCTGGTCAGCTTCGACCCGCGCGGCGTCGAGCGCAGCTCCGGCGTGCGCTGCGGGGACAGCGCCCAGATGGACGAGTTCACCGCGCTCGACACGCTGCCGCCCGACGAGCAGACGCACAAGGAGAGCGAAGCCGCCAACAAGGAGTTCGCCGAGCAGTGCGCCAAGAACTCCGGCAAGATCCTGCCGCACGTCGGCACCGTGAACGCCGCCCGCGACATGGACAGGATGCGCACCGCCCTGGGCGACGCCAAGCTCAACTACCTCGGCATGTCCTACGGCACGCAGCTCGGCGGCGTGTACGCCACGCTGTTCCCGAAGAACGTGGGCCGGATGGTGCTCGACGCGCCGCTCGATCCCACGGTCACCTTCGAGCAGCGCACGCTGGCGCAGACCCGCGGCTTCCAGAAGGCCTACGAGAGCTTTCTGAAGGCGTGCGTGAAGAACAAGCAGTGCGAGGTCGGGACCGACGTCAAGGCCGCCGACGCCAACGTCACCAAGCTGATGAACCAGCTCGCCGCCCAGCCTCTGCAGGTCGGCAACAGGAAGCTCACCCAGGGCCTGGCCTCGACCGGCGTGGCCGCCGCGCTGTACTCGGAGATGACCTGGCCGTTCCTGGAGGCCGCGCTCGGCCAGGCGCTCAAGGGCCAGGGTGACGCGCTGATGTACCTGGCCGACACCTACACCGGACGCGCCGAGGACGGCACCTACTCCACCCAGATGACCAGCTTCCCGGCCATCACCTGCGTGGACACGGCGGAACGTCCGGCCGAGGCCGAGCTGCGGCGCACCGAGGCGGCCGCGCAGAAGATCTCGCCGCTGTTCGGCAGCGAGGGCTCGGGCGGGCTGTGCCGGATGTGGCCGGCCAAGGGCAGCGACCAGGCCAGGCACGTCGACGCCACCGGCTCGGCGCCGATCGTGGTGGTGGGCGGCAAGGGCGACCCGGCCACGCCGTACGAGTGGGCGCCGAAGCTGACCGCCCAGCTCAAGACCGCCACGCTGGTCACCTACGAGGGCGAGGGGCACGGGGCGTACCTGTCGGGCAGCAAGTGCGTGCAGGGCCTGGTGGACGGCTACCTGCTGGAGGGCAAGGTGCCCGGCAAGAACGCGTCCTGCCCGGCCGCCTGAACCGGGAGGGCCCCGCCGCCTGAACCGGCGGGGCCCGGCCGCGTGAATCGAGACCTTGAGGTCCGCGCGCCCTGATCTAAGGTCGGGCGCGTGGACTATCTTTCGCACATCGAGAGCGAGACGGCCCGCGTCGCCGGGCTGATCCGCGGCGCCGACCCCGACACCCCGGTGCCCACCTGCCCCGGCTGGCGGCTGGACGACGTGGTCGTGCACATCGGCACCATGCACCACTGGGTGACGCACATCCTGACCAACCGGGTGCAGGAGCGCATCTGGTCGCGACAGGTGCCCAACGGCCTGGCCGAAGGTCAGCGCGGCGACGCGGAGTGGCTGGCGGCCGGGCTGGCGGGGATGCTGGCCGCGATGCGCGCCACCGACCCCGACACGCCCCTGTGGACCTGGGGCCCGGGCAAGAGGGCCGCCTGGTGGCCGCCGCGCATGCTGTTCGAGCTGGTCATCCACCGCGTGGACGTGGAGCTCGCGCTCGGGATCACCCCCGAGATCGACATCGCGACGGCCGTCGACGGCGTGGCGGAGTTCCTGGAGAACCTCTCGCACGCCGCCTGGGTGACCGGGCCGCTGGCCGAGCTCGGCGTGGAGGGGGCCACGATCCACCTCCACGCCACCGACACCCACGACGGCGAGTGGACGCTCACCCAGGGACCGTCGGGGACGATCACCTGGTCGCGCGGCCACGCCAAGGGCGACACGGCCGTCCGCGGCTCGGCCGCGGACCTGCTGCTCATGCTGTACGGCCGGCGCTCACCGGGCGCGCTGACCGTGTTCGGGGACCGCGACCTGCTCGACCGCTGGCTCGCGGCCGTCAACCTCTGAACCCCCGAAGGGGCATCGGCCTCTGCCCCCTCAAGGGATGGCCCTGGACGCGCCGCCACTCGGCGGTCGGCGGCGTGTCCAGGGCGGTGAACCGCCCACGTGCGGTGCCGGATAGGCGGGGAAGGTGCTTCACCGGCCCGCGAAGGGGGTCATCACCTGCGGTGGAAGATCCCGAAGAGGCTGCCCGAGGTGTCCTGCAGATACGCGAAGTCGGTGCCGGCGCCATCGTCGATCACCATCTTGACCACCTTGCCGCCCAGCGACTCGGTGCGCCTGCATGCCGCCTCCACGTCCGCGACCTGCACGTGGAAGACCGCGTGGTCGGGGAAGTCGCCCTTGGTGTTGAACAGCCCGCCGGCCGGCTGCCCGCCGGCCGGCTGCCCGCCGCCCGGGTAGCCGATCATCCGGTAGTCGATCGGGCCGTCCTCGCGGGAGAACGACCAGCCGAACAGGCCGCCGTAGAAGCGTTCGGCGCCTTCCGGGTCGGCGCTCGCGACCTCGAACCAGGTCACCGTGTTATCCATCGTCATCTCCTCGTTTTCTCGAACAAGACAACGATCTAACGGGTGAGCGACAACCCTATGTCGGTGTTTCCTCTTGACTTATCGAAAAATCAATCGAGCACCGTGCCGTGGACGATCATCTCGGGCACGTCGGTGGCGAAGCCTTCGAGCGGCCGGTCCGGGCACCGTTCGGCGGTGACCGTGGCGGTGGCGATGCGGTCGAGCCTGAACACCCGCACGTCGTCGCGCAGCCGGCACCACGCCACCAGGTACCAGAAGCCGCCGCGCCCGCCCAGGAACACCCCGGGCTCGACGTCGCGCGAGCTGAGCGCGCCCTTGGCGTCGGCGTAGTCGAGCCTGAGCACGCGGCGGCGCAGCAGCGCCTCCTCGATGGCCCGCGAGATGCCCTCGGCGCCGAGCGGCTGGATCTGCGTGTCGGAGTCGGCCGGATGTGAGACGACCTGCACCCGCCTGGCCAGCTCCCTGGCCAGATCGCCCTCCGTGCCCGGCATGGCGGCCACCACCTTGCGCAGCGCGCTGCGCGCGTGCCTGCCGAACGGCTGGTCACCGGCCTGGCTCAGCGCGATCGAGATGGCCACGGCCTCGGCCGGGGTGAAGTTGAGCGGCGGCAACGACATCTTCTTGTCTATCGCATAACCTCCCTTGCGCCCGGGCTCGGCGTAGATCGGCACTCCCGACTCCTGCAGCGCGGTGATGTCGCGCTCGATCGTGCGCACGCTGACCTCGAAACGCCTGGCCAGCTCGCGCGCGGAACGACAGCGAGGAGCGATGGCGCGCAGGTCTTCGACGAGCGCGTAGAGCCGATCGGTACGGTTCACAATCGAGACGTTACGCCGGGCCACCGACAATCGCGGGCCGCCCGCCGGTCTCCGCAGGCCCGCCTCACCGACCGGCAACAGCAGTCTCACGCCAGGGCCACAGCCCCAGCGGCCACCGGCCCGCTCACCTCTCGCGCGTCCAGTCCAGCAGCCGGGTCAGCTCCCAGGTGTTCACCACCCGCTCGGCCTCGATCCCGCACCGCGCGGCCCGCTCGCACCCGAACCGCTGCCAGTCGAGCTGGCCCGGCGCGTGCGCGTCGGAGTCGATGGCGAACAGGCACCCGGCCTCGTACGCCTGCCGCATCAGCCGCTTGGGCGGGTCGAGCCTGTCGGGCCGCGAGTTGATCTCGATGGCCACCCCGAACCGCCGGCAGGCCTCGAAGACGATGTCGGACTCGAACTCCGACTCGGGACGCTTCACCCCGCGCTTGCCCCCGGCCTGGACGACCCGCCCGGTGCAGTGGCCCAGGACGTCCACGTGCGGGTTGGCGATGGCCTGGACCATCCGCCTGGTCATGTCCGCCTCGCCCATGCGCAGCTTGGAGTGCACGCTGGCCACCACCACGTCGAGCCGTTCCAGCAGCTCGGGCTCCTGGTCGAGGCTGCCGTCGAGGTTGACGTCCACCTCGATGCCGGTGAGTATCCTGAACGGCGCCAGCCGCTCGTTGAGCTCGGCCACCACGTCGAGCTGCTTGGTCAGCCGCTCTGCCGACAGGCCCTTGGCGACGGTGAGCCTGGGCGAGTGGTCGGTCAGCGCCCAGTACTCGTGCCCGAGCGCGATCGCCGACTCGGCCATCTCCTCGATCGGCGAGCCGCCGTCCGACCAGTCGGAGTGGCTGTGCAGGTCGCCCTTGAGCGCGGCGCGCAGCGCGGCGGTCTCGGCGTCGAGCTCCACGCCTTTGGTCGCCTGCAATCTCCGCAGATAGGTGGGAACCTGGCCATCGAGTGCCTCGTTGATCACAAGTGTGGTGACCTTCCCGATCCCCGGCAGATCACCCAGCCCGCCGCTGCGCGCCAGCTGGACGAGCCGGTCGCGCGGCAGATCGGCGATGACGGCCGCCGCGTTGCGGAAGGCGCGTACCCGGTAGGTGGGCTCGCCCGCACGTTCCAGCAGGAAGGCGATGTCACGCAGGGCCTTGACGGGTTCCATACGTTGATTGATACCCAAGTGAATCGCAAGCCGCAGGGGTTACGGATTGATGGACGACAACAGCCACCGATAGGCTGTGCGGCCACTGAAAGCAGGAGCTAGATGGCACAACAGCCGCCGAAGTCGCCGCCGCCGCAGGAGCGGAAGGCGTCGAAAGTCATTCCGCTCACCATCCTCGGCGCGTTAAGCGTCATGTTCGTCGGCTATTGCGCGGTCCAGGCGAGCCGGGACGAGGTCACCGCCGACTGCGTCGACATGACCCAGCAACTTCCCGACGGCACCTACCCCATCGTCGACGAGGAATACTGCGACGACGATGACGACGGCACCAGCACCACCTACGTCTACCGGGGCTACAGCGGCGCCTACCGCTGGTACTACGGCGGCACCAGGGTGGGCAACCGGGTGGGCAGCGGCACCATGCTGCGCCCGTCCGACGTCGACATCAGCAGCCGCAACGGCCGCTCGATCCAGCGTGGCGGCTTCGGCAGCAGCTACAGCGACAGCAGCGGGAGCTGAGCCGTGCGCCGCGAACACGGTCTTCCCCGCGAAGGCTGGGAGAAGACGATCGAGAGCCAGGGCCTGGCCTACCACCGGGCCGCGCACCCCGACGGGCTGGTCCGGCCGTACTGGGACGAGTCGGTGCACTACGTCTTCTCGCTGGCTGAGGTGGAGTCGCTGGAGGAGCAGGTCGAGGAGCTGCACGGGATGTGCCTGCGTGCCGTCGAGCACGTGGTCTCCACCGGCCGCTTCGCGGACTTCGCCATCCCCGAGTGGGCGGTGGACGAGGTCGCCCGCTCCTGGGAGCGCCGCGACGGCCACCTGTACGGCCGCTTCGACCTGCGCTACGACGGCACCGGCCCGGCCAAGCTGCTGGAGTACAACGCCGACACGCCCACGTCGCTGGTCGAATCGGCGGTGGTGCAGTGGTTCTGGCTGCAGGACGCCCATCCGGGCGACGACCAGTGGAACTCCATCCACGAGCGGCTGATCGAGCGCTGGGGCGAGCTGCGGCTGCCGCCGGGCCCCACCCACTTCGCCTTCACCAGCCGCGACGAAACCGGCGAAGAGGCGATGACGGTCGCCTACCTGCAGGAGACCGCCGAGCAGGCCGGGCTCCAGACGATCTCCATCGCCATGGAGGACATCGGCTGGGACGCACTCAACCGGCGCTTCGCCGGCATGCAGGACGAGATGATCCGCTCGGTGTTCAAGCTGTACCCGTGGGAGTGGATGCTGGCCGAGGATTTCGGCCGCCACGCGGTGCGGCACGCCACCTGGATCGAGCCGCTGTGGAAGGCGCTGCTGTCGAACAAGGCGCTGCTCGCCGTGTTGTGGGAGCTGTATCCCGGCCACCCCAACCTGCTGCCCGCCTACCTCGACGGGCCGCGCGAGCTCACGTCGTACATCGCCAAGCCGCTGCTGGGCCGCGAGGGCGCCTCGATGCGCATCGTCACCCCTGAGGGCACCCAGGAGACATCCGGCGTCTACGGCCGTGAAGGCTACGTCCACCAGGCTTTCGAGGCGTTGCCCGCCTTCGAGGGCCAGCGGCCCGTGCTCGGCGCCTGGGTGGTCGCCGACGCGGCGGCCGGGCTCGGCATCAGAGAGACCACCGGCTACATCACCGACAACACCTCCTCCTTCGTCCCGCACCGAATCGAGCAATCATGAACAGCACCCTCCTGGAGTTCCTCCTGCGCGGCGCCGGGGCCATCGCCGCCTACGCCGCCGTGGGCGTGATCCTGTTGATCATCGGCTTCTACGTGATCGACTGGGCCACCCCGGGCAAGCTCAGCGAGGTCATCCGCACCGAGCGCAACCCGAACGCGGCCCTGCTCGCCACCTCGGCGATGGGCGCGATCGGGCTGATCGTGGCCGCGTCCATCTGGAGCTCCGGCGGCAAGCTGGTCGAGGGCCTGGCCGCGACGGCCGTGTTCGGCCTGGTCGGCATCGTCATGCAGACGCTGGCCATGCTGGCCTTCGACCGGGTGGTCGGCATCTCCGTCCGCGACCTGGTCAAGGAGTCCGAGCTGCAGCCCGGCGCGCGCATGCTCGCGGTCACCCACGTGGCGATCGGCCTCATCACCGCCGTCGCGGTCATCTGAGGCCGCGTCTGAGCCCGCGCGGCCACCTGGGCGTCGCGGTCATCGGAAACGACCTGGCACTCTAGGAGGCGTGACAGACCGGACTCGGGAGGACACCACACGCAGGCTCGAGCGGGCCATGGGCGCGCTCGGCACGGCGGCGATGGCGCGCATGGACGACCAGCTGCCGTGGTTCCGCGCGCTCAGCGCGGAGGACAGGTCGTGGGTGGGGCTGGTGGCCCAGGCGGGCATCGCCGCGTTCGTGGAGTGGTTCCAGCACGCGGGCGAGAACCGGCCCACTCCCAGCATCGAGTTCTTCGGCACCGCGCCGCGCGAGCTCAAGCGGTCCATCTCGCTGCAGCAGACGGTCGACATCGTCAGGGTCGTGGTCGAGGTCGTCGAGGCGCAGACGCACGAGCTGGCCGCGCCCGGCGGCGAGGACCAGCTCCAGCAGGCCATGTTGCGCTACACCCGCGACGTGGCCTTCGCCGCCGCGCACGTCTACGCCCGCGAGGCCGAGGCCAGGGGCTCGTGGGACGCCAGGCTCGAAGCCCTGATCGTCGACGCGCTGGTGCGCGGCGAGGTGGACGACGGCCTGCACTCCTGGGCCGCGGCGCTCGGCTGGACCTCCTCCCCGGTCGTGGTCATCGCCGGGCACGCCCCCGACGGCGACCCACGCGCGGTCATCGACGGCCTGCGCGAGAAGGGCCGGCGCATCGGCATGGACCTGCTGGCCGGCGTCCAGGCCGACCGGCTCATCATCATCGTGGGCGGCGCGCAGAGCGTCGAGGACGCCACCCGCCAGGTCGTGGCCCGCTTCGGCGCCGGCCCGATCGTGATCGGCCCCGAGGTGCCCGACCTGCACGCGGCCGCCAGGTCGGCCAGGGCCGCGCTGGCCGGGCTGAAGGCGTCGCCTGGCTGGCCCGACGCGCCGCGCCCGGTCCACGCCGAGGACCTGCTGGCCGAACGGGCGCTCGACGGCGACACCGACGCGCGCGAGCAACTGATCGAGAACGTCTATCTCCCGTTGGCCGGAACGCCGCTGCTCGATACGCTGGCCACGTATCTGGAGCAGGGCACCTCACTGGAGGCCACCGCCCGGTTGCTCTTCGTGCATCCGAACACGGTGCGCTACCGGCTGAAGAAGATCACCGAGCTGACCGGCTACCAGCCGACCGAGGGCCGCTCGGCCTTCACCCTCCAGGTCGGGCTCATCCTCGGCAGGCTCTCGGAAAGCGCCGAAATGTGGCGGGCCCTAACGTAACCAGGCCGAAATCCCCACTGTAGGGTTCCTACAAATCACCCAGGACAAAGTTCGTACGGATCTCCATCAACGTGTCGAAGTTCTACAGGGCATGGTGGATTTCGTGCTTGTACTCGTCGCTCCGGGCCAAGGCGCCCAAACCCCAGGCTTCCTGACCCCCTGGCTCGAGCTGCCCGGCCTCGCCGACCGGCTCGCCGGGTGGTCCGACGTGGTCGGGCTCGACCTGATCAAGTACGGCACGGAGGGTGACGCCGACGAGATCCGTGACACCGCCGTCGCCCAGCCGCTGCTCGTGGCCGCCGCGCTGGCCTCGGCCGAGGCGCTGGGCGTCACGCCCGACCTGGTCGCCGGGCACAGCGTCGGCGAGTTCGCCACGGCCGCCCTGTCCGGGTCGCTGACCCCCGAGCAGGCGCTGGCCCTGGTCCGCGAGCGGGCCCAGGCGATGGCCGAGGCCGCCGCCGTCACCCAGACCGGCATGACCGCGGTGCTCGGCGGCGACGAGGCCGAGGTGCTGGCCGCCATCGACAAGCAGGGGCTGACCCCGGCCAACATCAACGGCGCGGGCCAGATCGTGGCCGGCGGAACACTGGAGCAGTTGGCCGCGTTCAAGGAAGACGCACCCGCCCGGGCGCGGCTGATCCCGCTGTCGGTGGCCGGCGCGTTCCACACCCACCACATGGCCCCGGCCGTCGAACGGCTGCGCGCGGCCGCCGCCTCGGTGACGCCCGCCGACCCGTCCGTCAGGCTGCTGCAGAACGCCGACGGCCAGGTCGTCTCCACCGGCGCCGACCTCATGGAGCGCCTGGTCGCCCAGGTCAGCGCCCCCGTCAGGTGGGACTCCTGCGTGGCGGCCATGGCCGAGCTCGGCGTCACCAAGATGATCGAGCTGCTGCCCGGCGGCACGCTGACCGGCCTGGCCAAGCGCGGCCTGCGCGGCGTGCAGACCGTGGCGCTCAAGACCCCCGACGATCTCGACAAGGCCAGGGAGCTGATCAAGTGAGGATCCCCGACGTCTCCCCCGGCGCCAAGGTGCTGGCTCTGGGCCACTACCAGCCGGCCAACATCGTCACCAACGACGATCTGGCCAGGACCATCGACACCGACGACGAGTGGATCCAGACCCGCGTCGGCATCAAGGAACGCCGGGTCGCCGGCGTCGAGGAGTCCCTCGAGGACATGGCCGTCCAGGCTGGCGGCAAGGCGCTGGCCGCCAGCGGCCTGTCCGCCGCCGACATCGACCTGGTCATCGTGGCCACCTGCACGCTCGAGACGCAGATCCCCAACGCCGCCGCGGTCGTGGCGCACCGGCTGGGCATCGAGTCGCCCGGCGCGTTCGACGTCAACGCCGCCTGCTCCGGGTTCTGCTACGCGCTGGCCACCGCCAGCGCCGCCGTGCGCGGCGGCGCCGCCAGGAACGTGCTGGTGATCGGCGCGGAGAAGCTGTCGCAGTGGATCGACTGGACCGACAGGTCCACCGCGGTGATCTTCGCCGACGGCGCCGGAGCCGCCGTGGTGGGCCCGTCGGACATCCCGGGCATCGGCCCGGTCGTGTGGGGCAGCTCCGGCGACAAGTCGGAGGCCATCGCGATCAAGGACCGCGACCACTTCCTGCGCCAGGAGGGCCAGACGGTCTTCCGCTGGGCCACCACCGCGCTCCACCCGGTCGCCAAGGAGGCCTGCGAGCGCGCCGGGGTCGACCCGTCCGAGCTGGCGGCGTTCGTGCCCCACCAGGCCAACCTGCGCATCATCGAGGCGATCGCCCGCAAGCTGGGCGCCGACAAGGCGGTCGTCGCCAAGGACATCGTCCTGGCGGGCAACACCTCGGCCGCCTCGATCCCGCTGGCGCTCTCGCGCATGGTGGAGCGCGGCGAGGTCCGCTCGGGCGACCTGGCGCTGCTGCTCGGCTTCGGCGCCGGCCTGACCTACGCGGGCCAAGTGATCGAGATTCCGTAGGATCCGGTACGACACTTTCGTCGTGCCTGACAGAGCTTGTACGGCGAGAGCCGTGCAGAACCCAGAAGAAATCAAAAGGAGAACCAACGACATGGCTGCCACCGAGCAGGAGATCCTCGCGGGCCTCGGCAAGATCATCAACGAGATCACCGGCATCCCGGCCGCCGAGGTGACCCCCGAGAAGTCCTTCGTGGACGACCTCGACATCGACTCCCTGTCCATGGTCGAGATCGCCGTGGCCGCCCAGGACGAGTTCGGCGTCGAGATCCCCGACGACCAGCTCAAGAACCTGAAGACGGTCAAGGACGTCCTCAACTTCATCCAGGGCTGAAAGCCTCTCTGACCCACCCGCCTGACCTTTGAAGGAGCGAGAAACGTGAGTGTGAACCGGGTACGAGTCGTCGTCACCGGGCTTGGCGCGACGACGCCCGTCGGTGGAGACGTCACCTCGACCTGGTCGGCGCTCCTCGCCGGTCAGTCGGGCGTCAAGGCTCTCACCGCGGACTGGATCGACACCGTCCCCGTGAAGTTCGCGGGGACGGCCGCGGTCGACCCGACCGAGGTGCTGCCGCGGCCCGAGTCGCGCCGGCTCGACCGCAGCGAGCAGTTCGCCATGGTCGCCGCCCGGGAGGCCTGGCAGGACGCCGGGGCCCCCGAGGTGGCGCCCGAGCGGCTGGGCGTCGTGGTCTCCAGCGGCATCGGCGGCATCACCACCACGCTGACCGCCTACGACACCTACCGGGAGCGCGGCTGGAACCGGCTGTCGCCCTTCACGGTGCCGATGCTCATGCCGAACGGCCCCGCCGCCTGGATCGGGCTCGACCGCGGCGCCCAGGCCGGCGTGCACGCCACCGTGTCGGCCTGCGCCTCGGGCGCCGAGGCCATCGGCTACGCGATGGACATGATCAGGGCCGGCCGCGCCGACGTGGTGATCGCCGGCGGCACCGAGGCCGCGATCCACGGGCTCAACATGGCGGCCTTCGCCGCCGCCCGCGCGATGTCCACCCGTAACGACGACCCTGAGGGCGCCTCGCGTCCCTGGGACCGCGACCGCGACGGGTTCGTGCTCGGCGAGGGCGCCGGCATCATCGTGCTGGAGTCCGAGGAGCACGCCAAGGCCAGGGGCGCGCGGATCTACGCCTACGCCGCCGGCGTCGGCTACTCCGCCGACTCGCACCACATCACGCAGCCCGAGCCCGAGGGCCGGGGCATCATCATGGCGATGACCCAGGCGCTCAACGACGCCGGCATCACCGGCAACGACGTCAAGCACGTCAACGCGCACGCCACCTCCACCCCGGCGGGCGACGTCACCGAGGTGCAGGCCGTGGCCAAGGCCATCGGCAGCCACCCGCTGGTGACCTCGACCAAGTCCATGACCGGGCACCTGCTCGGCGGCGCCGGCGGCATCGAGTCCGTGTTCGCCATCAAGGCGCTGCAGGAGCGGATCGTCCCCGCCACGATCAACCTCGACAACCTCGACGACGGCATCGACGTGGACCTGGTCCACGGCGAGAACCGCGCGCTGCCTCAGGGCGACATCGCCGCGGTCAACAACTCGTTCGGTTTCGGCGGTCACAACGTGACCGTCGTATTCAAGGGGGCTTAATGACCGTGCTCGACAACCGGGTGGTGGCGGCGGGTTCCGACCAGGAGCCCGCGGATCCTCGCGATCCCGTCATCCGCCTCACCGCGTTGCTCGACGAAGGCACACTGCGACTGATCACTCCCGAGGACAAGAGCGGCGTCCAGGCCGCCATGGGCCGGATCGAGGGGGTGCCGGTCGTCGCCTTCTGCAGCGACGCCCGTTTCCAGGGCGGCGCGATGGGCAGCGAAGGTTGCGAGCACATCGTGCACGCCTACGACGTGGCCGTCCGTGAACGGGTGCCGGTCATCGGAATCTGGCACTCCGGCGGTGCGCGACTCGCCGAAGGCGTCGAGTCGCTGCACGCCGTCGGCCGGGTGTTCGCCGCCATGACCAAGGCCTCGGGCGTGGTCCCGCAGCTGTCCGTGGTCGTCGGCGCGGCGGCCGGCGGCGCCGCCTACGGCCCGGCGCTGACCGACCTGGTGATCCTGGCCGACACCGGCCGCATCTTCGTCACCGGCCCCGACGTGGTGCGCAGCGTCACCGGCGAGGACGTCGACTCGGCCGCCCTGGGCGGCGCCGAGCCGCACAGCAGGCGCAGCGGCGTCGTCCACGTCGTCACCAAGACCGAGACCGAGGCCTACGTGCAGGCGCGCAGGCTCGCCTCGCTGCTCGGCCACCAGGGCCGGGTCCGCGCCGGCGAGGTCGAGGACGTCGACTTCTCCACGCTGCTGCCCGAGTCCCCGCGCCGCGCCTACGACGTCAAGCCGCTGGTGAACGGCCTGCTCGACGAGGCCGGCATCGAGCTGCACCCCAAGTGGGCGCCGAACGTCGTCACCACGCTCGGCCGGCTCGGCGGCCGGACCGTGGGCGTGGTCGCCAACAACCCGATGCGGCTCGGGGGCTGTCTCGACGCCACGTCCGCCGAGAAGGCCGCCCGATTCGTTCGTATGTGTGACGCCTTCGGCGTCCCGCTGGTTGTCCTCGTGGACGTGCCGGGTTACCTGCCCGGCGTCGGCCAGGAGCACGACGGCGTGGTGCGCCGCGGCGCCAAGCTGCTGCACGCCTTCGCCGAGGCGTCCGTGCCGCGGGTCACGCTGGTCACGCGCAAGGCGTACGGCGGGGCGTACATCGCGATGAACTCCCGCTCGCTGGGCGCCACGAAGGTGTTCGCCTGGCCGACCGCCGAGGTCGCGGTCATGGGCCCGGTGGCGGCGGTGCGCGTGCTCAAGCGGCGCGAGCTGGCCGCCGCTCCCGAGGAGGAGCGGGCCGAGCTGGAGCAGCGCCTGGCCGCCGAGCACGAGAAGCTGGCCGGCGGCCTCGACCGGGCCAGAGACCTGGGCGTCATCGACGAGGTGATCAAGCCCGAGGAGACCAGGGGCGCCATCGCCAGGCTACTCGCCCGGGCCACCCCGGCCAGGGGCGCGCACGGCAACATCCCCTTGTAGAACCTTCGCGAAGGCCCCGCACCGTGCCACGGTGCGGGGCCTTCGCGCGTGTCCGGCCGGGTGGTCCGGGACGGCGCCGGGATAGGCGGGTCGTCCGGGATGGCGCCAGGGCAAGCGGGGCGTCCGGGATGGCGCCAGGGACCGGATCGTCCGGGTGGCGCCCGGGGTCAGACGGCGGCGTGCAGCCAGCGCACCGGGGCGCCGTCGCCCGCGTATCTGAACGGCTCCAGCTCCTCGTCCCACGGCCGGCCGAGCAGCTTGTCGAGCTCCTCCTCCAGCACGCACCGGCCCTGCCCGGCCATCATCATCACCGCGCGCAGCCGGTCTTCGGGGATCATGATGTCGCCTGCCGCGCCGATGACCGCGGTGAACGCGCCCAGCGTCGGCGTGTAGGCATGTCGGGTGCCGTCGACGCCCGGCGAGGCGTCCTCGGTGATCTCGAATCTGAGGCGCTGCCAGCCCATGAGCGAGGAGGCGATGGCCGCGGCGATTCCCGGCCTGCCTTCCCATTCGGCCTGCGCCCGCACGACGTTGGGCGCGGCGGGCTGCGGCGTCCACGTCAGATCTACGGGCACGCCAAGGACACCCGCGACTGCCCATTCGATGTGAGGGCACAGCGCGGGCTGAGCCGAGTGGACGTAAAGGACGCCACGAGCAGACACCGGACCTCCCGTTTCGGTACGAGGTGCGCCTTCCCCAACGGCCTCGCCCCGGGATGATCACAAGTGACTAGGGAGAGACTACCGTCGGTCGCTATCCGACACCAGAGGGGGGCCATACCAACTTGGTGAGGGAGTGACATGTGACACTCGCCGACGTGGGGAAACATACCCCGCCATGGACATCCAATCAGTCGGCGAGGCGTACATCAGGCCAGGTCAGATACTGACCGACCGGTCCGCACTGTCCGCCGCATCCCGCTGGACCCAGGCGGTCGCCGAGGCCGACGGCGTGTGCGTGGTGCACCTGTCGGACGGCGCCGACCCCTGCGAGATCACGAACGAGTTGCGGGAACAGGGCTTCCGTGCCTCACCCAACCACGTGCTCTCCGGCCAGCCCCTGTTCTTCGGTGGTCCGGCCTCCAGGCCCTTCCCCACGCCGCCCATCTCGTTCAAGCCGGGGCCGGGCCGATCCGGCAGGGACCGTTCCGACGTGGTCGTGGGCCTGCTCGACACCGGCGTGGCCAAGCACCCCTGGTGGTCGGGCACCGACTGGTACGCCAGGCTCGGCCCGGACGAGGCCGACGCGACCGAGGGCGAGCAGGCCGGGCACGGCACGTTCATCGCGGGGTTGCTGGTGCGTCAGGCGCCCGGCGCGGCGCTGCGGGTGCGCCGGGTGCTCGGCGGCGACGGGATCGGCGACGAGGCGGGCGTGGTGCGGGCGCTGAACCGCCTGCGCGACGATCCGCCGCAGGTGCTCAACCTGTCCTTCGGATGTCACAGCTTCGACGACCGGCCGCCGCCCCTGCTGGCCGACGCGGTCGCCGCGCTGAGCGACACGGTCACCGTGGCCTGCGCCGGCAACACCGCCTCCGACCGGCCGTTCTGGCCCGCCGCGCTGCCCTGCGCGGTCGGCGTGGCCGCGGTCGACGGCACCGAGCGGCACCGCGCGCCCTTCTCCGGCTTCGGCACCTGGGTCGACGCGTGCGCCAGCGGCGACTGGCTCGACAGCAGCTACCTGGACCTCGGCGAGTTCCGCGGCTACGCGGCCTGGAGCGGCACGTCGTTCGCGAGCGCCCTGGTGGCCGGCGCGATCGCCGACGCGGCCAGGCACGAACCGGCCAAGGAAGCGGCCGCGCGGATGCTCGACCCCGAGGGCTCCCGGCAAATTCCGGATCTGGGGGTTCTCGTTCCCACGAGTCTGTAGAGTTTACGCTCAGTCCTCAGGCGATCACGAGGAGCCAGGATGAGTCCTTTGTGCCGGGTGGAAGGAGGGCGCGTGCACGACACCCGTTCACCCGCGGAGCTGCTCAAAGCGGCGGCCGACGGTGACCGGCTGGCCTGGGACGAGCTTGAGTCCAGGTTCGGGCCGCGCATGTGGGCGGTCGCCCGCGCGTGTGGCCTGAACGAAGCCGATGCGGCGGACGTGGTCCAGGGTTCCTGGCTGCGGCTGCTCGAGAACATGCACACGATCAGGGATCCGGCGAGCGTCGGCGCGTGGCTGGCGACCACCGCGCGTCGTGAGGCGCTGTCGCTGATCAGGAGGGAGCCCATCGGGCCCGCCTCCTTCGAGGTCGCGTTCGACCCTGATCCGGCGTCCGCCGTCCTGGAGGCCGACGGCGGCCGTTCGCTCTGGCAGTGGGTCTCCGGTTTGAAAGAGCCTTGCCGCACGCTTCTCCAGCTGGTCGCCACAGATCTCGGCAACCAGCAGATGGCGCTGCGGTTGGGCATTCCCCTGGGCAGCGTCGGGCCGACGAGGGCCCGATGTCTCGAGAAACTGCGCATTCTGCTCTCAAAACAGGAGACGGCGCAATGAGTGACGACGAGTATTTTCTGGCGGCGCTTCGTCTGGCCGCCGGGCATGATCCGATCCCCGACCACGTGTCCCTGTCAGGTCGCGATGTCTACGGGTTGCGGATCCCCCAGGCGCGGACCGCCACTCCCGCCGAAGCCGCCGCCACCAGCGGCGTTCGCGGGCCGCACGGCTCCCACCTGGTCCGATTCCAGCTGTCAGGTTTTCTCTTCGATCTGGAGGTGACGGTAGGCGACGGCCTCATCGATGTCGCGGGGCACGTTTCCCCCCTGCCTGAAGAGGGCACCCACGTCGATGTAAGGACACCCCATCTGACGCTCTCAAGGCGTCTACAAGAGACCGGCCAGTTCGCTGTCACCGGGCTGCCTCCGGGCTGGCTCAGTGTGGTGTGCTATCGACCTGGCCGCGCACCCGTGCAGTCGAAATGGGTGCGCATCCGTCCGTGACCGAGCGTACGGAGCCGGGAGAGCCGCGCTCTCTCCTGGCTCCCCACCGCAACGACCAGGGGACGCCATGAGCGCCACCGCGCAGGCAGGGCGACTGTCCCGGCATCTCGATCTGTTGGTCAGAGCGGCCGAGGCGGCCGTGATGAGGTCGCTGATCGACCCCGGCCAGGCCCTCAGCGTCGGCCGTACCGTGCTCACCGCCGCCCGCCGGGCCGGCGCCGCGGAGGCCGTCGTGGTGGCCTTGCGCGCGATGGCCCTGGCCGCGCGTGAGCTGGGCGACCTGCAGGCGGCCGAGCACTATCTCAGACAGGCCATCGGCACCACCGGCGCGCCGCAGGAGCGGCTGGCGCAGGCCAGGCTGTCGCTGGTCACCGTACGCACCGAGCGCGGGCACCCCTTGCAGGCCCTGCGCGTCGCGGCCCTGGCCTGGGCCTACCTGTCTCCGCTCGATCGGGCCAAGCTCGACACCCAGCGCGCGGTCGCGCTCGCCCATCTGGGCCGCTACCAGGAGGCCATCGCCTCGTGCGACCGTTCGCTGGCCGCCCTGATGTCGGCCCCCGGCTCGCTCGACGACCGCAGGTTCCTGGCCGGCGGGCTGCTCAACCGGGGCGTGGTCAACGCCTACCGGGCCGACTGGGATTCGGCGATGCGCGACATCGAGGAGTGCCTGCGCATCGCGCAGGAGGCCGGGCTCGACCATCTGGCCAGGCTGGCCGCGGCGAACCTGCCGTTCCTCGCGGTGCGGCGCGGCGACGTCGCCGCCGCCTTCGGCCACTACCGCGCCGCCGAGGAGACCCTGCGCGGCTTTCCCGAGCGGCTGGCCGCGATGCGCGCCGACCTGGCCGGCGCGCTGCTGGCCGCCCATCTGCCCGGTGAGGCCAGAGCGATGCTGAGCCTGGCAGTGCCCGATCTGGAGGCGTCCGGCTCGCACGCGGCGCTGGCCGAGGCGCGGCTCAAGCTGGCCCAGGTCGAGCTGCTGACCGGCGACGCGCGCCAGGCACGGCAGGTCGCCGAGCAGGCCGCGCGCGAGCTGACCGAACAGGACCGCAAGTCGTGGCTGCCGCTGGCCACCGAGGTCATCCTGCGCGCCAGGCTGGAGCTCGAACCCACCACCCCGGCCCTGCTCGGTGAGCTGATCGGGTGCGCCGACGAGCTGGAGGACGCCGCGTCGTGCCTGGACGGAGCGGCGGCGCTGCGGCTGGCCGCGGCCGAGGCGGCGCTGGCGCTCGACGATCATCCGACGGCCTCGGCCCAGCTCGCCCACCTCACCGTACATGCCAAGCGCGAGCGCGAGCGGTGGGTGCCGGCCGGCGCCCGGCTCACCTCGCTGGCCTCGGAACTGCAGGCCAGGCAGCTCGCGCAGGCCTCGCAGATCCCGTCGGTGGTACGCCAGCACGCGCTCGCGCTCGAAGCGGCGCTGCAGGAGGACATCACCGCCGCCTTCCGGGCGGTCAACGAGGGGCTGGCCCGGGTGGGCGAGCAGGTGGAGACGTTCGACGACCCGTCGCTGCGCGCGCACGCGGCCAGGGCGGGCGAGCGGCTGGCCGCCTTCGGACTGGGGCTGGCCGTGCGCGACGGGTGCGCGGGCGAGGTGTTCGAGTGGGCGGAGCGGTGGCGGGCCGTCACCGCCCCCGCGCACGCCGGGGAACCGATCGAGGCCGAGCAGGCGCGGGCCGCGCTGGGCGGCTCCGCGCTGGTGGAGTTCGTCACCGACGACGACTCACTGCTGGCCGTGGTCATCTCCGGCACGCGGGTGCTGCTGCGCAGGCTGGGCGCGCTGGGGCCGATCAACGAGGCCGTCGCCCGGCTGCGTTACGCGCTGCGCCGGCTGAGCCTGGGCGACGGCGACGGCGAGCTCAGGCCGGCCGCCGAGGAACTCGATCGGCTGCTGCTGCGCCCGCTGGCGGCCGAGCTCGGCGACCGGCCGCTGGTGATCGTGCCGGTGGGGCTGCTGCACACGCTGCCGTGGAACGCGCTGCCCGGGTTGCGTGATCGTCCGGTGAGTGTGGCGGCGAGCGCGTCCGCCTGGTTGAAGGCCAGGGTGTACGCGTTCGCGACGCCCGCGCCGGTGGTGATGGCGGCGGCGGGTCCGGCGCTCGCGCACGCGGGCGAGGAGGTGGAGCGGGTGCTGGCCTGCCACCCCGGGGCCCGGCGGCTGCCCGGCCGCACCGGCGCGGTGCTGGCCGCGCTCGGCCAGTGCGACGTGCTGCATCTGGCGGCGCATGGCGTGTTCAACGCGCGCAGCCCGCTGCTGTCCGGCATCACACTCGACGACGGCCAGCTCATGGCCTATGACCTGCTGAACCTGGCGCGCTCGCCCCGGCTGGTGGCGTTGTCGGCGTGCGACTCCGGCCTGGCCCGCGCGCCGTCGGAGGGCGCGCCGCTGGGCCTGGCCGGGACGTTCCTCGCCCATGGCACGGCCTGTGTGGTTGCCGGGCTGGTGCCGGTGCGCGACGAGGCCGCGCTGAGCGTGATGACGGCCTTCCACGAGCTGGTGGCGGCCGGGCAGGCGCCCGACGCGGCGCTGGCCACGGCCTCGGCCAAGACCGGGGTGCCGGGGTTCGTGTGCTTCGGCGCGGGCGACCGGCCGGTGGTGGGCCGTTCCGAGGCGGATCAGCCGGTCGTGGGCCGCGCTCCCGCGGATCAGCCCGTGGTGGGCCGTACTCCGGCAAATCAGCCGGTCGTGGACCTTGCTCCGGCCGATCAGCCCGTGGTGGGCCGTGCTCCGGCGGATCAGCCGGTGGTGGCGACGGGCCTGGACGGGTCGGCGACCCAGTTGGACCACGAGCCGACGTAGAGCGCGGCGGGCACGCCGGCCAGCTCCAGCGCGAGCACCTGGTGCGCGGCCGTCACGCCGGAACCGCAGTACGCCCCGGCCCTGGTGCCCGCGCCGACGCCCAGCGCGGCGAAGCGGGCCCGCAGCGCGGCCGGGTCGAGGAACCTGCCGTCGGGGCCGACGTTCTCGGTGGTCGGCGCGCTGACCGCGCCGGGGACGTGCCCTGCGACGGGGTCGATGGGCTCGGTCTCGCCCCGGTAGCGGGCGCCGGCCCTGGCATCGAGCAGCACACCGGTACGGGCCAGCGCGGCGGCCTCGTCGGCGCTCAGCGTCGGCATCCCGCCCGGCGTGGCGGTGAAGTCTCCAGGCTCGACCACCGGCTCTTCCGTGGTGGTCGGCAGCCCGGCGGCGGCCCAGGCGTCGAGCCCGCCGTCGAGCACCCGGACGTCGGTGTGGCCGAAGTAACGCAGGTTCCACCAGGCCCGGGCGGCGATCGTGGAGCCGGTGTCGTCGTAGACCACGACCGGGTGGCCGTCGCGCACGCCCAGGCGGCGCATCGCCCGCTGGAACGGCTCGGTCTCCGGCAGCGGATGCCGGCCCTCCTTGCCCGGGGCCGCGGCCAGGTCGGCGTCGAGGTCGCAGTAGGCCGCGCCGGGCAGGTGGCCGGCGCGGTACAGCTCGATCCCGGGCGGGCCGCCGAGCCGCGAGCGCACGTCGAGCAGGGTCACGCCGTCGAACGCGGCGAGTTCGGCCGCGGTGATCAGCGGGCTCATCGGTTGGAGACCTCCAGAAGCGGGACGTACTGCTCGGCGGGCGTCATCGAGCCGTGGTAGCCGGTGAACAGCGCCTCGATCTTGTGCCGTTTCGGCGCGGTGATGGCCAGGTCGTCGCTCGGGACGGCGATCACGTCGCCGATGCGGGCCAGCCAGCGGTGCTGCACGCGCGGGCCGAACCAGCCGAAGTCGACGGCCTCCTGCCTGGAGACCACCCACGCCTTGCCGCGCAGGGTCTCGCGCCAGGCATCGAGCACGTGCTCGGCCGCGCCGGGCGCGGCGTAGACGTGGCGTGCCCTGGCCTCGCCGCCCAGCATGGCCACTCCTTCGCACAGCTCGGGCATCTGCTCGGCGTCGATCTTCTCGCCGGCGTTCACCATACCGTGATCGGCGGTGACGTAGAGTGCGGCGCCCGGAGGCAGGCCCTCGGCCAGCCGCCTGGCCATGTCGTCGACGATGGCCAGCTGGTCGAGCCATTGCGGGCTGCCCCAGCCCACCATGTGGCCGACGCTGTCGAGGTCGCTGTAGTAGACGGTGACGAACGCCCTGGGCTCGCGCAGCGCCTCGAGTGCCCGGGTGACGCGCTCGTCGGCGCTCTCCGCGGCCCGGTAGCGCACGCCCCGGTAGACGGCCTGGGTCAGCCCGGTGCCTTCGTATTCGGCCGGGCCCACGTAGATGGGGTCGAGCCCGCCCCGCGCGGCCCGCTGGAAGACGGTCTCGGTGGGCTGCCAGTCGACCGGGTCCATGACCATCTTGTCGGGCAGGGTCCAGCGCAGGCAGTTGAACAGGTGGCCGGTGCCGGGCACGGCCAGCATCAGCCCGAGCATGCCGTGCTCGCCCGGGGGCACGCCAGTGCCGAGTGAGCACAGGCTGGTGACGGTGGTGGCGGGGAACCCGGACGTCAGCGTGCGGTCGGTCAGCTCGGCCAGGAAGGGCGCCCGGTCGGGATGGGCGCGCAGCAGCTCGGCCCCGAGCCCGTCGACGAGGAACACACAGGCCCGCTCCAGCGGGTCGAGACCCAGCGCGTTGGACTCGCCGACCCCCAGCGCGGCCAGCAGCGACCCGGGGAGATCCGCCAACGACGCGCCGCCATACCCAGGCACCAACGGCCGCTCCATCCTCTGATCCTAACGCCGGTGTCGGGAGGAGCGCAGCGGGTGAACGGGGCTCAGGCGGCGGTGGCGGCCGACAGGGACTTGGCGAAGTCGAGCACGTGGCGGACCGCCTCGGGACCGTCGGCGGCCTCGCTGACCCTGAGAGAGAGGTCGTCGGCCGTGATCGCGCCGGTGTAGCCGTGGTCGGCTTCGCAGTTCTCGTCGCCGCAGGTGGCGGGCTCCAGGTCGACGTGGGAGATGGCGCCCCAGCCGATGGTGAGCGTGACCTCGGTGGGCGGCACGCCCGGCACGTACGCGGCCGGGTCGGGCACGACTCGGGTGACCGCCACCGACTGCACCCGGCTGAGCCGGACGGCCTCGGTGGTGGTGGAGGCGTGCGAGGCCGAGACCCCTTCGACGGCCGGGTGCTCGTCGGTGTGGCAGACCAGCAGCCTCGCCGCCGTCAGCACCAGGACCGTGACGTGCCTGCGTACTTCCATGGCGGGATCGAAGGTGGCCTCGTGGTGGACCACGAACGCGGTCACGGCCTCCTTGCCCAGCGCGGATTCGACCGCATCGGTGACGAGGTCGGGGTAGTAGCCGCTGCGCTCTATCGCTTCACGCAGGCCCGCGGCTGAGACTCGGGTTTCCCTCATGCCTTCCATCCTGCCAGGGCCGCGCAGTGCCCTCACCCGATGGATATAACGACTTTTATCCGGACATCACGGTTCACTTACGTTGTCCCTGGCCCAGGCAATACCCACAGGACGGGGCGTCAGCCGAGTCTGCGCGGGCCGCCGTCCAGGCGTGGGCCGGCCGGGGTGCGCAGGGTGGCGCGGGCGCCGAGGATCATCACGTCGGACTCCCCCACCAGCACCTGGTCCAGGTCGAGCCTGGCCACCTCGGGCAGGTCGTTGGCCAGCCGTCCCACGCGCACCAGCAGGTCCTCCAGCGCGCCGACGGCGACCGGCGGGTAGCCGTACTCGCCGAACAGCAGCGGGGCCGCGCGCACCGAGCGCACCAGCGCGGCGGCGTCTTCACCGGTCAGCGGGGCCAGCCGGAAACCTTGGTCGAGCAGCAGCCGCGCGGTGACCTCGCCGAGCCCGAACGACACGACGGGGCCGAACGCCGGATCCTCCACCACGCCGACCACCGTGGGCACCGCAGGTTGCGGCGCCATCCGCTGCACGGCCAACTCCACCTGCTCGCCCGGTTGCCCGGCGAGCTCGGCGTAGGCGTGGCGCACCATCTCCGGGCCGGTGAGCCCCAGGCGTACGGTGCCTGCTCGGCGGGAGGCGGCGGGGTCGGCCACCTTGAGCACCACCGGCCAGCCGAGCCGGTCGGCGGCGCGCACCGCCTCGTCGGGCGAGCGCACGACCTCGGCAGGCCAGACCGTGAGCCCGTAGCAGGACAGCAGTTCCGCGGCGTCGAGCCGGACCGGCGGCCCCTGCTCGGCGAACGCGGCCCCGCCCGGCTCGGCCGGGGCCTTGCCCGGCTCCGCCGGGGCCGCCGCGGCCAGGGTGTCGAGCACGAGCGTCCTGGCCCGCTGGGTGTCGATGCCCGCCAGCTCCGGTGGCGCGGCCGCGGGCCGGGCGCGCCAGGTGGCGTACCTTACGACGTGGGCCAGCGCCCTGACCGCCTCCTCGGGCGCGGCGTAGGAGGGGATCGAGCCGCGCGCGGGCCCGCCCGTGCCGTCCGCGACCCGCAGGTGCCGATGCATGCCCAGATGGCCTTCGAACGTGGCGAGCACCGGCTTGGCCGACCGCCCCTGGTCCTGCGCGCCCGAGACGCGCAGCAGCTCGGCGGCCACCTCCTCGGCCCCGCCCGGGATCGGCGGCATGTAGATCACCACCGCCGCGTCGACCTCGGCCGCGGCCAGTTCCCCGGCCAGCGCCGCGCCGAACTCGGCCGCGCCCGCCGCCGGGCCCAGGTTCACCGGGGCGCGGGGTTCGAGCCCGGCGGCCACGCACGCGTCGGCGGCCAGCAGCCCGAGCGCGTCGGAGTTGGTCACCAGCGCCACCCGCGGCCCGGCCGGCAGCGGCTGGTAGGCCAGCAGCTGGCCGACGTCGAAGAGCTGGATGAGGTCGTGCACCCGGATCAGCCCCGCCTGGGCGAACAGCGAGCTGATCGCCGTGTCGGGCAGCCCCAGCTCCTCGGCCGAGTGCCCGGACGGCGTGCCGCCGCTCTTGACCACCACGATCGGCTTGCTGCGCGCGATGCGCCTGGCCAGCCGGGTGAACTTGCGCGGATTACCCAGGGACTCCAGGTAGAGCAGGATCACCTCGGTCGGGTCGTCCTCCTCCCAGTACTGGAGCAGGTCGTTGCCCGAGACGTCGGCCCGGTTGCCCGCCGAGACGAACGCGGAGATGCCCATGCCGCGCTGGGCCACCCGCTGCAGCAGGGCGGTGCCGAGCGCGCCCGACTGGCTGAAGAAGCCGACCCGGCCGCGACCGGGCACGGTGGCGGCGAGCGTGGCGTTCAGCTTGATCGCCGGGTCGGTGTTGGCGATGCCCAGGCAGTTGGGGCCGACCACGCGCAGGCCGTGCGCGCGGGCGATGCGGGCCAGCTCGTCTTGCCTGGCCCGGCCCTCCGCACCGGTCTCGCCGAAGCCGGAGGAGACCACGACCAGGCCGTGCACGCCTTTCTCCGCGCACTCCTCGACCACCCCGCGCACGCTCTCGGCCGGGACGGCGACCACGGCCAGGTCGACCTCGCCGTCGATCGCGGTCACGCTCGGATAGGCGCGTACGCCGGCCACCGCGCGCACCTCGCGGTGCACCGGGTAGACCGGTCCGGTGAAGTCGGCGGCCAGCAGGTTGCGGAGCACGGTCTGGCCGACGCCGCCCGGCTCGCGCGACGCGCCGATGACGGCCACCGAGCCCGGCGCCAGCAGCCTGGCGATCGACCTGGCCTCCGCCCGGTGCTCGCGGGACGTCGTCACCTCGGCGGAGGTCTCGGTGGGCGTGAGGTCGAGCGTCATGCGGACGACGCCGTCCTCGAAGCTGCTCTGCGCGGTGTAGCCGGCCTGGCGCAGCAGGCCCATCATGCGCATGTTGGCCGGCAGGACGTCGGCGACGAACCGCTCGATGCCGCGCTCGCGGGCGGTGGCGGCCAGGTGTTCGAGCAGGATGGAGGCCACGCCCCGGCCCTGGTGCGCGTCCTCGACCAGGAAGGCGACCTCGGCCTCGCCCGGCTCGACCCGGTCGTAGCGGATCACCGCGACCATCTCGGCGCCGAGGGTGGCGATCAGCGCGACCCGGTTGACGTAGTCGACGTTGGTGAAGCGTTCCACTTCCTTGTCGGACAGCCGGGGACGCGGGCCGAAGAAGCGGAAGTAGATGGATTCGTCGGACAGGCGGGAGTAGAAGGATCGGAGGCGATCGGCGTCCGCGGGCCTGATCGGACGTACGTGCGCCGTGCCGCCGTCGGCCAGGACGACGTCGGCCTCCCAGTGAGCCGGATACTGAGCCTCCACAGTCCCGAGCGTAAACCCGCATCTCACATGACAAGACCTGTGGGGGTCGTTGGACAACGCTTGTGCATCGACTGCGGCCCGGTGTCCTGGGTCAGCCCCACGAACAGCCCCGAAGCTGTTAGTTTTGCCCTGGCCCGGCTCTTAGAGCTGCTCGTTCTGAAGGATGCAAGGTGGTGGCATCATGACGCGGGTCGTCGTGGTGGGCGATCTCATGACCGACGCGGTCGCGCGCGCCCGTTATGCGCTCGCCAGGGCGAGCGACACGCCCGCGATCGTCACCATGCATGGTGGCGGGTCCGGTGCGAACATCGCGTCCTGGCTGGCCGTGGAAGGCGCCGAGGTGGCCTTCATCGGGCGCAGGGGCGCCGACATCACCGGCCGCAACCGAGACATGGAGCTGATGGGCTACGGCGTCGACGCCCGGCTCGTCATGGATCCCGAGCGGCCCACCGGCACCTGCGTGGTGCTGGTCACGCACAAGGGCGAGCGGACCATGCTGTCCGACCCGGGGGCGAACGCCGCGCTGTCTCCTGAAGACCTGCCGCGCGACCTGTTCACCTCGGGCACGCACCTGCACCTGTCGGGCTACACGCTGATCAACGAGGGCTCGCGCGAAGCGGGCCTGGCCGCGCTCGAGATGGCCAGGCGCAACGGCATGTCGATCTCGGTCGACTGCGCCTCGTCCGCGCCGCTGGAGCGCACCGGGGCCGAGCCGTTCCTGGAGTGGACCAACGGCGTCAAGCTGCTGTTCGCCAACGCCGACCAGGCGAAGGTGCTGACCGGGCGCGACGACGCCGAGGCCGCGGCCAAGGTGCTCACCGCCTGGTTCCCGCAGGTCGTCATCAAGATGAACGCCGAAGGCGCGCTCTGGTACAGCAACGGCCGTCCCGAGCCGGTGCGGGCCGCCGCCGAGCCGGTCGACAAGATCGTCGACGGCACGGGCGCGGGCGACGCGTTCTGCGCCGGCTTCCTGCCCTCGTGGCTCGAAGGCAAGCCGCCGGCCGAGTCGCTGGCCTCCGGCTGCCGGCTGGCGGCCAAGGCGATCATGCACCTGGGCGCCCGCCCGCCGTTCTGACGGCCGATCCCGCCGCCCCGGGTTACGCGGGAAGCGGTTGCTCGGGGACGGCCGGCTGCGGGCGCGCTTCGGCGAGGTCGTGGGCCGACCTGGCCAGCCAGACCACCGTCAGCCCTTCCGCGGCCAGCACGGCCTCGCCGTAGACGTCTCCCAGGCCCCGGAAGGCCACCCCGAGAACCACCGGCAGCACGAACGACGCGATGCCGTACCCGACGGTGGCCCGGCGCCAGCGGTCGTCGCGCCACTGCACCCGCAGGATGAGCACCATCCAGGCCAGGGCCGCCAGACCGACGACCAGCAGGAAGCCGCCGGGCAGGATGCCGAAGCCGCCAGGGGCGTCGAGCACCCTGTTGATCGTCATGCCGCCGAATCCCACCGCGCCCAGGAGCTGCAGGCCGCCGGCGTGCTTCATGCGGCGGCTCAGCACCGGCTGGAACAGCAGGACGACCACCCACATCGTCAGGCTGTCGACCGCCGCCCACCAGGGCCAGAACGGCAAGAGCGCGAACAGCGCCCAGGCCCCGGCCGCCGCGTAGAGCGCCAGGCGCAGCCGCCGCTCCGGCCGGTCGAGCTCGGGCGCGGGCCCGGCCAGCGGCCCGCGCAGGCTCTGCCACAGGATCCAGGCCCACACCAGGCCGGCCGCCCCCAGGGCGAGCACGTGCGGCCAGGACGGCGTGGCGCCTTCGGCCATCTCGCCGAACACCGTCAGCCGCCACAGCAGATCGAGCCCGCCGCCGCTCAGGGCGAGGCCGGCCGCGACGGCCAGCGCGACGAGGTAGAGGACGGTGACGACCAGCGCGGGCACGCCCGCACGATGACGACGGAGCACGACACTTCCTGGGGGGAGAGAAGGGGCACCATGTGGCCCGGGCCTCGGGGCCCGGTGGAGTTACGCGTGGCTGTGGTCAGGTGGTGGTGGCCAGGGCCAGGGGCAGCACGGCCGGTGCGCCGGCGTGCCTGACCAGGGCGGTGGCCAGCGTCATCGTCCAGCCCGTGTCGACGCGGTCGTCGACCAGCAGCACGGGACCGCCGCACGCGGCGATCGCCGCGCCGAGCTCCCTGGGCATCGCCAGCGTTCCCCTGATCGCCTGCACCCGCTTGGCGCTGTTGAACTGCTGCCCCGGCGAGCCCACGCGGTAGCCCAGCTCGCCCAGGTAGGTCAGCCGGCCCACCTGGGCCAGCCGCTCGGCGAACCCGCGCACCAGCAGAGGCCGGGTGGCGGACGGCACGTTCACCACGGCCACCGGCCGCTCGCGCCACTCCCACGAGGCCAGCACCTGGACGACGGCCTTGAACATGTCGTCGGGCATCGGCGCGTCTGGGGCGTTGAACAGCTCGCGCAGCCGGTTGCCCCAGCCGATGTCGGTCAGCCGGCCGAGCGCGCGCCCCGGCTCGGCGCCCAGCTCGGGTTTGATGCGGCCGGACAGGTCGGACAGGCCGGTCGGCCACTGCTTGCGCGCGTCGACCTCGACGCCCGGCCTGCTCAGCCGCTCGCGCGCGGTCTCGACGGCCTGGGCGGCGATCTCCGGCGAGCGGTGCCTGCCGGTGCAGTTGTCGCAGCGGCCGCAGGGGGTGGCCGCGTCGTCGTCGAGGTGCCTGCGCAGGTACTGCTCGCGGCACTCGGTGGTGGTGAGGTAGGCGAGCATGGCGTCTTGCTCGGCCTTGCGCTCGGCGGCGATGCGGGTGTAGCGCTCGGTGTCGTACTCCCAGGGCTCGCCGGTGGCCTCCCAGCCGCCCTTGACGCGACGCACGGCGCCGTCGACGTCGAGCACCTTGAGCATCATCTCCAGGCGGCTGCGGCTGAGGTCGACGGCCGTTTCGAGCGCCGGGGTGGACATGACGCCGCGCTCGGCCAGCGTGTCGAGCGTGGCGCGGACGACGGGCTCGGGCGGGAAGGCCAGCGAGGCGAAGTACGCCCAGATGTCGCGGTCTTCGGTGCCGGGCAGCAGGATCACCTCGGCCCGTTCGACGCCGCGCCCGGCCCGGCCGACCTGCTGGTAGTAGGCCACCGGCGACTGCGGGGCGCCCACGTGCACGACGAAGCCGAGGTCGGGCTTGTCGAAGCCCATGCCGAGCGCGCTGGTGGCGACCAGCGCCTTGATCTTGTTGTTGAGCAGCGCCTCTTCGGCCGCGAGCCGTTCGGCCGGGTCGGTCTGGCCGGAGTAGGCGGCCACCTCCAGCCCCTGCTCGCGCAGGTAGCCGGCGATCTCGTGGGCGGCGGCGACGGTCAGCGTGTAGACGATGCCGGAGCCGGGCAGCTCGCGCAGCGTCTGGGCGAGCCAGGCCAGCCGCTGCTCGGCACTGGGCAGGCGGACCACGCTCAGGTGCAGGCTCTCGCGCTCCAGCGCGCCGCGCAGGACGAGGGCGTCGCCGGCCAGCTGCTCGGCCACGTCGCGGGTGACGCGGGCGTTGGCGGTGGCGGTGGTGGCCAGGACCGGGATGCCGGGCGGCAGTTCCTCGAACAGCGTGGCCAGCCGCCGGTAGTCGGGCCTGAAGTCGTGGCCCCAGTCGGAGATGCAGTGTGCCTCGTCGACGACCACCAGGCCGGCGCTCTCGGCCAGCTCGGGCAGCACGTTGTCGCGGAAGTCGGGGTTGTTCAACCGCTCGGGGCTGACCAGCAGGACGTCGACCAGCCCGTCGGCGACCTGGCCGTAGATCTCCTCCCACGCCTCGGGGTTGGCGGAGTTGATCGTGACGGCCCTGATCCCGGCCCGCTCGGCGGCGGCGATCTGGTTGCGCATCAGCGCGAGCAGCGGCGAGACGATGACCGTCGGCCCTTCGCCGAGCTCGCGCAGCAGCGCGGTGGCCACGAAGTAGACCGCGGACTTGCCCCAGCCGGTGCGCTGCACGACCAGCACCCTGCGCCGGTCGATCACCAGCGCCTCGATGGCGGACCACTGGTCTTCGCGGAGCCTGGCGTGGTCGCCCGCCAGCGCCCGCAGCCGCTCTTCGGCCTCTTCGCGCAGCATCGCGGCATCCGGGGCTTCAATCATGTGCTCCTTGTTACCAGGTTTCACCGACGGTTTCGCACGCGTCTCCGCTCCGGTCGCGTCTTGCTCACCCTGAGCGGAACCCCGCGGGCGGGCCGGCCGTTGTCCATGCAGGACCGCACAGGGGAGTGTCGATGACGCAGGTCTTACTCGCGCCCGTCGTTCCAGGTGCCGCGCGTGGCCGCGCGGCGCCCCACCGTCTACGCACCATCGCCCGCGTCCTTCTCGCCGCCATGATCATGGTGACGACCGGCTGCCAGGGGTCGGACGTGCAGGCGTCCTACCGCCCCGCCTTCCTGCCGGTCAAGCTGGAATGGGGGCCGGCGGGCTGGAAGGTGACCGGCGAGAGCACGCTGGTCACACCGCTCGGGGTGTTCTCGATCGGGGCGCATTACACGTTGACGGAGCCGGGGGACGACGTCCTCCACGTCATACTCCGCGACGCCCGCCGAGACCCCGGCAATCCGAACATCACCGGCTACGACCACATCTACCGGGTCAAGACCGGCGAGGGACGGTTCAGGGCCGTGGTGAACGGCACGGCCGTGATCGAGGTCGTCGACCGTCAGATCCTCATCGACGTCACCAGGGGAGACGTCCAGACCGTCGAGTTCACCGGCGGCGGGCAGCCGGTGGCCCAGCAGCGCACGGCCACGTTCGGGGACAAGTGGCAGGAGTACTGGGACTCCTGCTTCTACTCCCCCATGGCGCTGTCGCGCTGGGCCTACGACGACTCCACCATGGACAGCTGGTTCGGGCTCGGGTTCGTCTGGTTCCTGGTGCGGCTGCTGCTGGCCATCGTCCTGGGCGTGGTGGACGTGGCGCTGACCGTCGGCTGTTTCCTGGCCGCCGTGGCGTACACGCTGGCCGGGCCGACGGCGCGCAACATCATGTACGGGCTCGAAGCGCTGATCGCGTCCTTCGTCTGCCTGGTCCTGTGGGCGGTCCGGCCGTGACGACCGCTACCGGTCGGCGTGCTCGGGGAAGGCGTTGATCGTCACCCGGTGCATGCGCCGGCGCTCGGTGTAGTCGGCCACCGCGTAGTGCTGGGTCGGGCGGTTGTCCCAGAAGGCCAGCGTGCCCGGCCGCCAGCGGAGCCTGAGCTGGTATTCGGGGGACCTGATGTGGTCGATCAGCAACGGCAGCAGCGCCTCGTTCTCGCGGTCGGACAGCCCGACGAACCTGGTGGTCGACGCGCGGTTGACGAACAGCGCCTTCCTGCCCGTCTCCGCGTGCACGCGCACCACCGGACGCTCGATCGGCGGCCACTTGGCCTGGATCTCGGCCAGGTCGAACGGGTGACCCTTCGAGATGGCCTTCTTCATCGACATCGTGATGTCGTGCACCGCGGTCAGCTCGTCGCACAGCCGCTGCATCGGCGGCGAGAGCGTCTCGTAGGCCAGGTACGTGTTGGCCCAGCAGGTGTCGCCGCCGACGCCGGGCAGTTGCACGCAGCGCAGCAGCGATCCCATGGGCGGCGTGGGCTCGAAGGTGTTGTCGCTGTGCCACTCGTCGCCGCCCTCGCCCTTGGGGTCGGTCTGGTCGAGCACATGGATGGGGCTGCCCGAGTCCTTCTTGAACGCCGGATGGTTGAGCGTGCCGAAGTTCAGCGCGAACTGCAGGTGCTGCTCGTCGTCGATGTGCTGGTCGCGGAAGAACAGCACCAGGTGCTTGAGCCAGCCTTGACGCAGGGTCGCGGCGTCCTCCTGCGAGAGGGGTTTGCGCAGATCGACCCCGGTGACTTCGGCGCCGATGTGCTTGGTCACGGGATGAAACTCGATCATGACGCCTCCGGGGACGGGTTCTCGTCCCCAGCAACGTAAAGCCCAAGCAATTGCTTGGTCAAGAGCTTCGGACGCCGGTGACGCGCCCGCGGATCCGGGATTAGCCGGACAAGACGCCGTTGAAGTCGCGGGCACTCTCGTCTCTTCGGCACAATGTTCGACATGGCCCGACGTACGACTGCACCCCCGCCAGAGGATTTCGAGGAGCGGATCGTCGACATCGACGTCTCCTCGGAGATGCGCACGAGCTTCCTGGAGTACGCCTACTCGGTGATCTACCAGCGGGCACTGCCCGACGCTCGCGACGGACTGAAGCCGGTGCAGCGGCGCATCCTCTACTCGATGAGCGAGATGGGCCTGCGCCCCGACCGCGGGCACGTCAAGTGCTCCCGCGTCGTCGGCGACGTGATGGGCAAGCTGCACCCGCACGGCGACAGCGCGATCTACGACGCGCTGGTGCGGCTCGCGCAGCCGTTCTCCATGCGGCTGCCGCTGGTCGACGGGCACGGCAACTTCGGCTCCCCCGACGACCTGCCGGCCGCCATGCGTTACACCGAGGCCAGGCTGGCCCCGGCCGCCATGCTCATGGTGGAGTCGCTCGACGAGGACACCGTCGACTTCAAGCCCAACTACGACGGCCAGGAGACCGAGCCGGTCGTCGTGCCGTCGGCGTTCCCCAACCTGCTGGTCAACGGCACCAGCGGCATCGCGGTCGGCATGGCCACCAACATGGCGCCGCACAACCTCACCGAGGTCGTGGCGGCCGCCAGGCACCTGATCAAGAAGCCCGACGCCACGCTCGACGACCTCATGAAGTTCGTCCCCGGCCCCGACCTGCCGACCGGCGGCACGATCATCGGCCTGCAGGGCGTGCGCGACGCGTACGAGAGCGGGCGCGGCACCTTCCGCATGCGCGCCAAGTGCACGGTCGAGCAGATCACCCCGCGCCGCAAGGGCATCATCGTCACCGAGCTGCCCTACAACGTCGGCCCCGAGCGCGTGGTCACCAAGATCAAAGAGCTGGTGACCAGCAAGAAGCTGCAGGGCATCGCCGACCTGAAAGACCTCACCGACCGGCACAAGGGCCTGCGCCTGGTCATCGAGATCAAGAACGGCTTCATCCCCGAGGCCGTGCTGGAGGAGCTCTACCGGCTGACGCCGATGGAGGAGACCTTCGGCATCAACAACGTGGCGCTGGTCGACGGCGAGCCGCGCACGCTGGGCCTGCGCGAGCTGCTGCAGGTCTACGTCGGCCACCGGCTCGAGGTCGTGCGGCGCAGGTCCGAGTTCCGGCGGCGCAAGCGCGAGGAGCGCCTGCACCTGGTCGACGGCCTGATCATCGCGCTGCTCAACATCGACGAGGTCATCCAGATCATCCGCTCGTCCGAAGACTCCGGCCACGCCCGCGTGCGCCTGATGGACATCTTCGACCTGAGCGAGATCCAGGCCTCCTACATCCTCGACACGCCGCTGCGCCGGCTCACCAAGTTCGACAAGCTCGAACTCGACAGGGAGAAGCAGACGCTGAGCGACGAGATCGCGGCGCTGACCGAGATCCTGTCGTCCGACGCCAAGCTGCGCCAGGTGGTCTCGGGCGAACTGGCCGACGTGGCCAAGAAATACGGCACCCCGCGCCGCACGGTGCTGCTGGAGGCGTCTGGCGCGCCGCGCACGCCGACCGTCGAGCTGCAGGTGGCCGACACGCCGTGCCTGGCGCTGCTGTCGTCGACCGGGCTGCTGGCCCGCACCGCCGACGCCGAGCCGCTGTCCGGCGAGGGCGAGCGGGCCGCGCACGACGTGCTGGTCTCGGCCGTGCGCACCACGGTCAGAGGCGAGGTCGGCGTGGTCACGTCGCAGGGCCGGCTGATCAGGGTCCAGGTCGTCGACCTGCCCACGCTGCCGCCTTCGGCCAACCCGCCGACGCTGTCGGGCGGTCATCCGGTCTCCGAGTACGTCTCGCTGCAGCCCGACGAGAAGGTGGTCGGGCTCGGCTCGCTCGACCCCGACGGCCCCGGCCTGGCCCTGGGCACGGCGCAGGGCGTGGTCAAGCGGGTGGTGCCCGAATACCCGGCCAACCGCGACGACTTCGAGGTGATCACGCTCAAGGACGGCGACACCGTGGTGGGCGCGGCCGAGCTGGAGTCCGAGTCGCACGATCTGGTGTTCATCTCCTCCGACGCGCAACTGCTGCGTTACCCGGCCTCGCTGGTGCGTCCGCAGGGCCGTCCGGCCGGCGGCATGGCGGGCATCAGGCTCGACGACGGCGCCCGGGTGATCTGGTTCGGCGTGGTCGATCCCGAGCGTCCCGCGCAGGTGGTCACGGTGGCGGGCTCGTCCACGGCGCTGCCCGGCACGCAGGTGGGCGGCGGCAAGGTGTCCGACTACGCCGAGTTCCCGCCCAAGGGGCGCGCCACGGGCGGCGTGCGGGCGCAGCGGTTCCTGAAGGGTGAGGACGAGCTGCTGCTGGCCTGGGCGGGTCCCGCGCCGGCCAAGGCGGTGTCGGCGGTGGGCAAGCCGGTGCCGCTGCCCGACGAGATCGGGCGGCGCGACGGGTCGGGCGTGCGGCTCACGCACACGATCGGCGCCGTCGGCGGCGCGCTGGGCGCGGGCCCCGAGGCCGAGAGCCCGGCGGAAGCGCCGCCCGAGGCGTAGCGCTTGCTTGTGCGCGACCGCCGCGTCACATTCCGTGGGAGGTGACGCGGCGGTCTCGCTCTCGGGGCGGATGCGGACCGTGAGCACTCCGGTTGACCCTCAGGTGGTATGAAATCGGCCCGGCTGCCGATCCCTCTGAGAGAACGCTCTCTCTGATGGGCCCATGTTCCGGACCCGGTTGTGGGCGGCCGCTGCCCTTGTCGCCTCGTTCCTCGTCGCGCCGCCCGTCCCGCCGAGCTGTTCGCCGTCACCGACTTCGAGTCCGACGGGCGGCCGTTTAGCGCGGCCGTTTAGCGCGGCCAGGGGAACGGCGGGTCGTCGACCGCGTCGCCCGCGTTCAGCGGCAACTGCGCCAGGTCCCGGAACCACGAGAACGGCAGCCGCCCGGTGTACGGCACCCGCCCGAACAGCGGATCGGCCACCCCGTCGCCCTCGCTGTTCGGCAGCCAGGCCGCCACCAGGGCCGCCATGCGCGACAGGTCGCCCACGCACCAGCGGACGCCCGCCCACGACCGGCACGACGCATCTCAGCGCCGCGCAGACCCGGTCCACGGCGGCCTGGTCGGCGGCCGACAGCTCCAACGTGCGGCCCCGGCGGCCGGCGTCGCCGACGCCCTCGGCGTACCCCGGCCCGGTCGACCCGCTGACCCGCCGAGACCGAAACGGGGCCGAGAGCGAAACCGAGGCCGGCTCCTTAGACCTTGGGCCGACCCCTCAGACCGGGGGCGGTTTTGGGGGCGGCCCCTGGGGCGGGCCGTCCGCCCCGGGGTCAGGGCTCTCTGCAGAGGCAGAACGTGTGGCCCGCGGGGTCGAGGAAGACGCGGAAGCTGTCGTCCTCGCTGGGCTGGTGCTCGTGCTTGGTGGCGCCGATCTCCAGAACCTGAAGCTCGGCCCGGTCGAGGTCGTCCACGGTCACGTCGATGTGCAGTTGCTGCGGACGGTCCGGCTTAGGCCAGTCCGGCGGCTGGTAGTCCTCGGCGAGCTGGAACGCCAGCCTGGCCGGCGGGCCGTCCTGGGTGACGACGACCCAGTCGTCCTCGACCGAGGTGATGGGCCAGCCGACGAGCTTCGAGTAGAACTCGGCGAGCTCCAGGGGGTTGGGGCAGTCCACCACCGTTGTCCGAAATTTCGCGATACCGTCCATCGACGCTCCTCCTCAGAACAGCCGAACCTACCCGCGCGACGCCACCCAAACGCAAGCCGCAGCACCCGCCCGCGCTGGGTTTCACCCGCTAAGCGCCGGTGGTCATCGCCTGCGGGATGGCCAGGAGCAGTTCGTGGGGCTCGCCGCCCGACCAGTCACGGACGAGCCGCTCGCCCGCCTCGCCCGGATCGAACTCGTCGCATCCCAGCAGCCCGAAACACCCGGCCTCGTCGAGCCGGATGATCAGCGGATCATCCTCGGGCAGGTCGGCCGCGTAAGCGGCGGCGTCGAGGAGCGCCAGGGCGGAGCGGGCGTTCCGGTCGTCGTCGTTGGGCTCCACCCGGTCGAGTCGGCGCCAGGCCGCGGCACGGAAGTACGCGGCCAGCGAAGCAGACCTACTCACGACATCTCTCTTCAGTCGCGTACAGCTGGCTACGACATCATCACTCATGGTGAGCTTCGATCGTGGGAGGTTGGCCAGGACCCGCCTGTCGCCACCCCGGAAACCATCAGGAAATCTGCATGCGGGATCATCTGACACATGAGTGCGTTCGACGACCTGTATGCCGCCAACGCGAAGTACGCCAAGAAGTTCGGCGATTCCGGCCTGACCGGCCGCGCCGCCCGCGGCCTGGCCGTGGTGACCTGTATGGACTCCCGGATCGACCCGCTCGGCCTGCTCGGGCTCAAAGCCGGCGACGCCAAGATCCTCAGAAACGCGGGCGCCAGGGTGACGGACGACGTCCTGCGTACCCTGGTGCTGGCCGTCTACCTGCTGGGCGTGGAGCGCGTCCTGGTCATGCCGCACACCGACTGCGGCATGTCCAAGGTCAGCGACGCCGACGTGCACGCCCTCACGAGCGAGCGCGGCGTCGACACCCGCAGCCTGGAGTTCCACACGGTTCCCGACCAGAACGAAGCGCTCCGGCACGACCTGACCCGCATCCGCACGACCCCGTTCCTGCCGGAGGACATGCCGATCGCCGGCGCCATCTACGACGTGCACTCGGGCCGCCTGCTCCCCGTCCAAGCCTGAACCACAGGCAAGCCTGAACACGCCTGAACCGCGGGCCGGCGCCTCGACGTGAGGTGCCGGCCGTCCCCCTCTGCGGGGGCGAGGCGATCAGACCGCCGTCGGCGTGGCGCGGTCAGGCGTCGATGTGGTCGCGGTCGACCTCGGCCGCGCTGTTCACGATGAACTCGCGCCGCGGCGCCACGTCGCTGCCCATGAGCAGGCTGAAGATGCCCTCGGCCGCCTCGGCGTCCTCGATGCGCACCCGGCGCAGGATGCGGTGCCTGGGGTCCATGGTGGTCTCCGCGAGCTGGTCGGCGTCCATCTCGCCCAGACCCTTGTAGCGCTGCACCGGGTCCTTCCAGCGCTTGCCGCGGCGCTCCAGGTCGCGCAGCACCTTCTGCAGCTCGGCGTCGGAGTAGCAGTAGATGTACTTGTCCTTGCCCTTGCCGGGGTTGGTCAGCTCGATGCGGTGCAGCGGCGGCACCGCGGCGAAGACCCGCCCGGCCTCGACCATGGGACGCATGTAGCGGTGGAAGAGGGTGAGCAGCAGGCAGCGGATGTGGGCGCCGTCGACGTCGGCGTCGGCCATCAGGATGACCTTGCCGTAGCGGGCCGCCTCGATGTCGAACGACCGGCCGGAGCCGGCGCCGACCACCTGGATGATGGCGGCGCACTCGGCGTTCTTGAGCATGTCGCTCACGGACGCCTTCTGCACGTTCAGGATCTTGCCCCGGATCGGCAGCAGCGCCTGGAACTCCGAGTCGCGGGCGAGCTTGGCGGTGCCCAGGGCGGAGTCACCCTCGACGATGAACAGCTCGCTGCGGTCGACGCCCTCGCTGCGGCAGTCGACCAGCTTGGCGGGCAGCGCGGAGCTCTCCAGCGCGCTCTTGCGCCGCTGGTTGTCGCGGTGTTCACGGGCCGCGATGCGCGCCTTGGCGGCGGCCACGATCTTCTCCAGCACCGCGCGCAGCTGCTGCTTGAAGCCGCGCGGCGGGTTGGCGAACAGCTCCTTGAGCTCGCGGGAGACCACGTGGGAGACGATGCGGGTGGCCGCGGACGTGCCCAGGATCTCCTTGGTCTGGCCCTCGAACTGCGGCTCGGGCACCCGCACGGTGACCACGCCGGTGAGGCCTTCGAGGATGTCGTCTTTGGTGACCGGGTCGTCGCCGTTCTTGAGCAGCCGGGTCTCGCGCAGCTGCTCGTTGATCGTGCGGATCAGGCCGCGCTCGAAGCCGGTGAGGTGGGTGCCGCCCTTGGGGGTGGCGATCACGTTCACGAACGAGCGGACGGTGGACTCGTAGCCCTTGCCCCAGCGCAGCGCCACGTCGACGGTCAGCTCGCGCTGCACCTCGGTGGGCGTCATGTGGCCCTGGTCGTCGAGGACGGGGACGGTCTCGTGGAAGTGGCCGACGCCCTGCAGGCGCAGCACCTCGCAGACGGCCTCGTCGCGGGCCAGGAACTCGGTGAACTCGGAGATGCCGCCGTCGAAGTGGAACTCGTCCTCGATGCGCTCTTCGTGCCTGCTGTCGTAGACGACCAGGGTCAGGCCGGGCACCAGGAACGCGGTCTGCCGCAGGCGCACGTGGATCTCGTCGAGCGAGACCTCGGCGTCGGGCAGGAAGATCTGCTTGTCGGCCCAGAAGCGCACGCGGGTGCCGGTGACGCGCTTGGGCAGCTTGCGGCCGTGGCGCAGCCCGGACTTCTTCTTGAACTTGGCCGTGGGCCCGTCGCCGTCGAACACGCCGGGCACGCCGCGGCGGAAGCTGATCTCGTGGACGAGGCCGTCGCGGTCGACCTCGATGTCGAGGCGCGCGGACAGGGCGTTGACCACGGAGGCGCCGACGCCGTGCAGACCGCCGGAGGCGCCGTAGGAGCCGCCGCCGAACTTTCCGCCGGCGTGCAGCTTGGTGTAGACGAGCTCGACACCGGCCAGGCCGCTCTTGGGCTCGACGTCGACCGGGATGCCGCGGCCGTTGTCGCGCACCTCGATGGAGCCGTCGGCGTAGAGCTCGACCTCGATGCGGTCGCAGTGCCCCGCCAGCGCCTCGTCGACGCCGTTGTCGACGATCTCCCAGAGGCAGTGCATGAGCCCGCGACTGTCGGTCGACCCGATGTACATGCCCGGGCGCTTGCGTACGGCCTCAAGGCCCTCGAGCACCGACAGGTGACGAGCTGTGTAACCCGCCTCCACTAGCGTCACTCCAGCTCCCCTGGTCTAGTCATCGAACACGTGTGCGTAGCCTACCGTTTCTTCCCCTACGCACGCGTACAAGCTTGCCATGGCGTCACGTTTGCCGTTACCAACCGGCTGATCGTCATTACTTTCGGACACATTCCGCTCTGGGCGTAGAGACCTGGTGATTGGGAACGTCCAGGTCCGGTTAGATGTTGTTCCAAGTGACTGACGCCAGATCCTCGCTCCGGCGAGGGTGACCCGAAAGGCGATACGTGACTGGAGCTCTCGCCCCCGTTAAGCCGCTGACGGCCCTCGACCGCTGCGACCGCTGCGGCGCCCAGGCCTACATTCGCGCGACCCTGCCCGTGGGTGGGGAGCTGTTGTTCTGCGCTCACCATGGGCGTCAGCACATCGCAGCGTTGCGCGAAAAGGGCGCCGACATCCTGGACGAGTCGGCTCGACTCAGCGAAACCCCTTCTGTTGCCCCCAACGACGAGCGCTGACGCGCTCGCGTGATGAGATAACCACATAGCGTCAACGCGAACGGCGATTCCGGCATGCCCGGGATCGCCGTTCGCGTTCCCGTAATCATCCGATTATTTCACCCGGTAGTGGTATCGCCCGGCGAGCTCGAAGCCCTCGGCCCGGTACAACGCCTGGGCCCCCAGGTTGGGCGCCGTCGTCACCAGGTACGCCGAGCGCGCCCCCGCGTGCCGTACCAGCGCCCGCAGCACGCTCCTGGCCAGGCCGCGCCGCCGCGCCTGAGGCCGGGTGGCCATGCAGTAGATCCCCAGCGTGTCCCCCTGCGCCACGGCCCGGCCGACGGCCAGGGTCTCGCCGTTCTCCTCGACCGCCGCGTACCAGGCCGGCACGCCGGTGCAGATGCGTTCCGCCTCCTCGATGCCGGCGCCGAACCTGCCGTCCACCGCCCACCACGTCTCCAGCCACGACTCCCACGGCCGGTCCTCCACACGTACCAAGTGATCAGGGGTGCCCGCGGGCGCGCCGGCCATGATGACGGTGGGGTCGACCAGCTCGTAGCCGCGCCGCGCCAGCTCCTCGTCCAGCCCGGCGGGCGTGCCTGGGCCGAGCGAGAACGCCGTGCGCTGCCCGCGCTCGCCGTAGAAACGCTCGGCGGCGGCGACGGCCGCGTCGAGATCGGCGGGTTCGCTCAGGGCCAGGACGCTGTTGGCCCGCTTGGTGACGCCCCCGGCGTAACGCAGGACCCAGCCGTCGTGGGACCGCTGCTCGTACGCGGGCCAAGCCTGGTGCACAAGAAGGTCGAAATTCACCCGCCGCAGCCTAGCTGACCTGCACCGCAGGAGGTTTGGCCGACCTTTCCCCGTTAAGTCGCACGGCGCGAGGGAAAGGCGGCACCATGTCCCGATTAGCTCCGGCGCTGGCCGGAATCCTCCTGCTGAGCGCGTGCGGCGGCGTGGGCGGAGGCGGCGGCCCGAGCGCGGCCCAGTCGCTGTCCACCATGGGCTTCGGCCTCCCCGACGAGATCGCCACGGTACGCGTGGACGCCTTCGAACGGGCCAACCCCGGCGTCGCGCTCCGCATGAACGAGGGCGCGTTCGACGAGCAGGCGTTCCTGTCGGCGATCGCCGCGGGCAACCCGCCCGACGTGGTGTACCTGGGCCGCGACCGCATCGGCAGCTACGCCGCCAGAGGCGCGATCCAGCCCCTGGACGACTGCCTGGCCAGGGAGTCCATCCCCACCGGCGACTTCTATCCGGCCGCCAGGCAGCAGGTCAGGTACGACGGCAGGTGGTTCGCCCTGCCGGAGTTCTACAACTCGGTCGTCCTGATCGTGAACAACAAGGCCGCCAGGGAGGCGGGCGTCGACCCGGCGAGCATCGACACCTCCGACTGGGACGCCCTGGCGAGCCTGGCGAAGAAGCTGACCAAGATCGAGGACGGCAAGGTCCGCCGCTTCGGCCTCCACCCCAAACTGCCGGAGTTCCTGCCGCTGTGGGCCAAGGCCAACGGCGCCGACCTGCTGTCCGCCGACGGCCGCACGCCCCGTCTCACCGATCCCAAGGTCGTCGAGGCGCTGACGTACGCCGCCGGCCTGGTCGAGTCGCAGGGCGGCTGGCGCCGGCTCAAGGCGTTCACCGACACGTTCGACTACTTCGGCGAGGCCAACCCGTTCGTCAAGGACCAGCTCGGCGCGATGCTCAGCGAGCAGTTCGTGATCAGCGCGATGGCCGGCAGCAGCCCGGACGCCGACATCACCGTGCTCCCCGTCAAGGACCGCGCGGGCAACCCGATCAACTACGTCGGCGGCAACGCCTGGGTGGTGCCCAAGGGCGCGGCGAACCCCGCCATGGCGTGCAGGTGGATCAAGACGATGACCGCCGCCGACACCTGGATCGCCGCGGCCAAGGCCAGGCAGGCCAAGCGCACCCAGGAGAACAAGGTGAACATCGGCACCTACACCGGAAACGCCAGGGCCGACGAGGTCATCTTCGGCCAGATCGTCCGGCCCAGCGGGCGCAAGCCGTTCGACGACGCGGTCAAGACGATCAGGTCGGTGTGGGGCGCCGGGTTCTCGGTGCCGCAGACGGCGGCGTCCGCGGAGTTCAGGAGCGCCTGGGAGAACGCGGTGAGCCGGGTGCTGACCGGCCGCCAGGAGCTGCGGGCCGCGCTGGAGCAGGCCCAGTCGGAGTCGCGGGCGGCCATCGCCAAGGCCACCTCGTGACCGCCGGCTCCACGCGCTGGGGGTACGTGTTCCTGCTCCCCTGGCTCATCGGCCTGGTGCTCTTCCAGCTCGGGCCGATGCTGGCCAGCCTGGTGCTGTCGTTCACCCACTACGACCTGATCGGCGGGGCGGGCTTCGCCGGGCTGGACAACTACCGGCGCATGCTGGAGGACCCGAAGGTGGCGCTGGCCGTCGGCAACACCGCCTTCTACACGGCCCTGCACGTGCCGCTGGCCATCGGGCTGGCGCTGGTGCTCGCGCTGATGCTCGACCGGCTCGGCGGGCGCGGCGCCGGCTTCTTCCGCACGGTCTTCTACCTGCCGTCGATGACGCCGTACGTGGCCGTCGGGGTGCTGTTCCTGTTCCTGCTGAACGGCCAGGCCGGGATGGTGAACCAGTTCCTCGGCCTGTTCGGGGTCGAGGGCCCGCACTGGACCAGCGACCCGGACTGGATCCTGCCCGGCATCGTGCTCATGTCGCTGTGGAACCTGGGCTCGACCACGATCATCCTGTTCGCCGCCCTGCGCGACGTGCCGCGAGAGCTGGTCGAGGCGGCCAGGATCGACGGCGCGGGCCGGTTCCGGCTGTTCCTGCACATCACGCTGCCGATGATCAGCCCGGCGCTGTTCTTCGTCGTGATCATCAACACGATCACCTCGTTGCAGCTGTTCGACCAGGTCTACGCCATGTTCTTCGGCAACCAGCTCACCCAGGAGTCCTCGGGCGACGCGGCGCTGTTCTACGTCGTCTACCTGTTCCAGCAGGCGTTCCAGTTCCTGCGGATGGGATACGCCTCGGCGCTGGCGTGGGGGTTGTTCCTGGTGATCGCGCTGGTCACGGTGGTGCAGTGGCGGGTGGGCAACCGCCTGGTGCACTACGAGGAGCGGCCGTGACGGCCCGGCGGACGTTCTTCGCCGTCATGCTCGCGGCGGCCTCGGCGGTGTTCCTGTATCCGTTCGTGTGGCTGGTCGTGGCCTCGCTGAAGCCGCGCGCCCACACCTTCTCCGACCCGTTCACGCCGTGGCCCTCGCCGTTCGCGCCGGAGAACTACGTCTCGGTCTGGCAGGCCGCGCCGATGCTGGTGTGGCTGTTCAACAGCCTGGTGGTGGGGCTGGCCGCGGCGGCGGCCGTGACGCTGTCGAGCGCGTTCGTGGCCTTCGGCTTCGCCTACTTCCGCTTCCCCGGCCGCAACCTGCTCTTCGCCAGTGTGCTGGGCACGATGATGCTGCCGGGCGCGGTCACGCTGGTGCCCACGTTCCTGGTGTGGAACGCGCTCGGCCTCACCGGCACGCAGGTGCCGCTCTGGGCGGCCAACCTGTTCGGCTCGGCCTTCTACATCTTCCTGCTGCGCCAGTTCCTGCTGAGCGTCCCGCGCTACGTGTTCGAGGCGGCCAGGGTGGACGGGGCCACCTACCTGGACCTGTTCTGGCGGATCGCGCTCCCGCTGTCGAGACCGGCGCTGATCATCGCGTTCGTCTTCGAGCTGAAGGCGAGCTGGTTCGACCTCATGAAACCCCTCATCTACCTGCAGGACCCGGCGCTGTACACGCTGCCCAGAGGCCTGAAGGCGATCGTCGACCGGTTCTACCAGGGCGGCGACCCGAAGTGGGAGATCGTGCTCGCCGCGAGCGTCATCACCACCGTGCCGCTGATCGTCGTCTTCTTCCTCGGCCAGCGCCACTTCGTCCGCGGCATCGCCACCACCGGGCAGCGGTGAACCAGCCGTCTGCCTGGACTTATAGGCTTGCTGGTCGTGCTGATCCTGTTGCCGCCGTCCGAGGGGAAGGCCACCGAAGGGGACGGGCCTCCCGTCTCGTCTCTGTCGTTCCCCAAGCTGGACAGGCACCGTAAGCGTGTCATGAGCGCGCTCGTCCGGGCGTCCAAGCGCCGCGACGCCCTCGACGTCCTGGGCCTGACGCCCGGCCTGGCGGGCGAACTGGCCAAGAACGCGGCGCTGAAGACCGCACCCACGCTCCCCGCCGCCGACCTCTACACCGGCGTCCTGTACGACAATCTCGGCCTGAACACCCTGGAGGACGACGCCAGGAGGCGGGCCGAGGAGAGCGTCCTGATCTTCTCGGGCCTGTGGGGCGTCCTGAGGGTCACGGACCGGGTTCCGCCTTACCGGTTGTCCATGGGGGTCAACCTGCCGCCGCTGGGCGCTCTGGCGGCCTTCTGGCGGCCGTTGATCGCCAAGGAGCTCGACGGGGTGCCTGGGTTGGTGGTGGACCTGCGGTCGGCCACGTACGCGGGGGCCTGGCAGCCGGGCGAACGGTCGGTGGGGGTGCGGGTGTTCAAGGGCGGCAAGGTGGTCAGCCACATGGCCAAGGCCACCCGGGGCGAGATCGCCCGCGCGCTGCTGCGGTCGGGCGCCGAGCCCGGGTCGCCGGAGGAACTGGCCAAACTCCTCGCCGACCTGGGCTACGCCGTGACGCTCACGCCCCCGGCCCGCGCCGGCCGCCCCTGGACCCTGGACATCGCCCTCCCCTGACCTCTCCCGGGCCGGGGTGCGTGCCCGCCTGGGCCTCGGGTCCCACGTGGTGGGCGTGCCACGACGGCGGCAGGCCACTCCCCCAGGCGTCCGCCCGGCTTCCCGTCCTGCGGCCTGCGGGTGTCCTGCGGCGTGCAGCAGCCCGGACCCGCATCGGCGCCTTCGAGGCCGGGCGCGGCGAAACGCAACCCAGGCCCAGGGCCCGTGAAACGGCGGGACCCCGGGCCGCCCGTGAGGGCGACGCCGGGGTCCCGGACGTACGAACCGATCAGACCGAACAGGCGATCAGTCGAGGTAGTCGCGCAGTACCTGCGACCGCGACGGGTGCCGCAGCTTCGACATGGTCTTCGACTCGATCTGCCGGATGCGCTCGCGCGTCACCCCGTAGACCTTGCCGATCTCGTCGAGCGTCTTCGGCTGGCCGTCGGTGAGGCCGAAGCGCATGGACACCACGCCCGCCTCGCGCTCCGACAGCGTGTCGAGGACCGAGTGCAGCTGCTCCTGCAGCAGCGTGAAGCTGACCGCGTCGGCCGGGACGATGGCCTCGGAGTCCTCGATGAGGTCGCCGAACTCGCTGTCGCCCTCCTCACCCAGCGGGGTGTGCAGCGAGATGGGCTCGCGCCCGTACTTCTGGACCTCGACCACCTTCTCGGGGGTCATGTCCAGCTCACGGGCGAGCTCTTCCGGCGTGGGCTCGCGGCCGAGGTCCTGCAGCATCTGCCGCTGGACGCGGGCCAGCTTGTTGATCACTTCGACCATGTGGACCGGGATGCGGATGGTCCGCGCCTGGTCGGCCATGGCACGCGTGATCGCCTGCCGGATCCACCACGTGGCGTAGGTGGAGAACTTGTAGCCCTTGGTGTAGTCGAACTTCTCCACCGCGCGGATCAGGCCCAGGTTGCCCTCCTGGATCAGGTCCAGGAAGAGCATGCCGCGGCCGGTGTAGCGCTTGGCCAGCGAGACCACCAGGCGGAGGTTGGCCTCCAGCAGGTGGTTCTTGGCCCGGCGGCCGTCTTCGGCGATCCATTCGAGTTCGGCGCGGACGTCGACGGGCAGGCTGTCGGCCTCGCCGCCGCCCAGCTGCTCCTCGGCGAACAGGCCGGCCTCGATGCGCTTGGCCAGCTCGACCTCCTGCTCGGCGTTGAGCAGGGGGACCTTGCCGATCTGCTTGAGATAGTCCTTGACCGGGTCGGCGGTGGCGCCGGCGGCGGCGACCTGCGCGACCGGGGCGTCATCGTCGTCGTCGGAGAGGATGAGGACTTCGTCCTCGCTCTTCTCCACGGCGGCCATGTCGGCGGCCTTGGGCTCGTCGTCGTCGGACTCGGAGTCGTCGCTTTCGGTGTCGCCCTCGGCCACGATCTCGTCGTCGTCGACTTCGAGGTCTTCGAGGTCCTCCAGCTCCACGTCGCCGTCGAGCTCGATGTCGTCATCGTCGTCGGACGACTTGGGGCCCTCGGTGCCCTTGGGCTTGGTCTCGGCAGGCCCAGCGTTGTCTGGCTTGGCCTTCTTGGCGGCGGCGGGTGCCGCGGCCTTCTTCGCCGCGGGAGCGGCCTTCTTGGCTGGGGCCGCCTTCTTGGCGGCCGGCTCGGCTTCGGCGGTGCCCACGACCGCGGTCACGGTCTCGGGCTGCTGCTCTTTGGCGGCCGCCGCCGTCTTGGTCTTGACGGGGGCGGCGGTCTGGCGCTTTGCTGAACCTCGAGGCTTCTTCTTCGGCGCAGCCGAATCCGCGGCGGTCACCACCACGGTCACGCCCTCTTTGCTGAGGTTCCGCAAGAACGCGGCGGCGTGCGACATGGGGATGTCCGCCTCCTCGAAGGCCTGACGGACATCCTCAGACTCGAGGAAACCCTGCGAGCGCCCACGCTCGAGCAGTCGCTGAATGACGGGCTCGTTCAGCTCTTGTGGCTTCGAGCGAGTCGAACTTGCAGGCGACACGAACACCTCTCGAACGAACGCGTGGCGACAATGGACCCAGATGCCCGCTGGGGGGCTGATGCCTCTCTCGGAGATCGGTGAGGCCGTGCGGACCGCGACAGGCCTGCACAGCATTGTGGCACGACCTCGCACTCCATACGGCCACCTCCCGGCGGTTGACCTCCACCCTAGGCCGACCCAGACAGTAGTGCGTACGTAAGGGCGGCACTGATACCCGAAAGCAACCCTTATGACTGTTTCATTCAGTCACTCTTCGTGGCCGGCGGAACGTGAATCGCGAGCGCGGTAACGTCATCATCCTGTTCATATCCCGACAACATCCGGTCAACCAGGAAGTCCAGCAGCATGTGCGGACTACTCACCACCTCAGGTGGCGCTTCGGTCACAACACTGCAAAGCTCCGCGAGTCCGGCATCCAGTCCGCGCTTCCTGTTCTCCACGAGTCCGTCGGAGTAGAGCACGGCGGTATGGCCGGGCGGCACCACGAACCGGAACTGCCTTCGGCTGGTCGGCCAGCCCAGCGGAGTGCCCGGCTCGGCGTCGCAGAGGATCGCCGTGCCCTGCGGAGAGACCAGCACGGGCGGCGGGTGGCCGGCCAGCGCCAGCGTGCCCTCGCCGGTGACGGGCTCGACGACCATGTACGCCAGCGTCGTGACCTGCTCTTCCTCCTCGGTGGCCTCGAAGACCCGGTCGAGCCCGGTCAGCACGGCCGCGGGCGGCGGGTTGGTCAGCGCCAGCGCCCGCATGGCGTTGCGGATGCGGCCCATGCCGGCGGCCGCCTTGACGCCCTTGCCCATGACGTCGCCCACGACGGCCGCCACGCGCCCGTCCTGCAGGACGAACGCGTCGTACCAGTCGCCGCCGACCTGCACGTGGCGGCTGCCCGAGCGGAAGCGCTGGGCCAGCACCAGGCCCTTGACCACGGGCAGGCGGTCGGGCAGCAGGCTGCGCTGCAGGGTCTCGGCGGTGCGGTGCTCGCGCTCGAACAGCGTGGCCCGCTCGACGGCGAGCGCGCACTGCCCGGCCAGCGCCTCCAGGAAGACGCCGTCCTCCTGGGAGATCTTCTGCGGTCTGGTGAACGAGAAGCGCAGCGCGCCGAGCGCCCGCCCGGCCGCCAGCAGGGGCAGGCCCACCCAGGCCCGCTCGTCGCTGCCCGCCAGGTAGTTGGCCAGCACCTCCTCGTCGCCGCCCGCCTCCAGGAGCTGCGACTTCAGGCTGTCCGGCGACTCGGCGAAGACCGGTCTGCGGCTGTTGACCGCGATCGTCATCACGCTGGACGACTGCAGCGGGATCTCCTCGCCCGACGCGCCGGACGCCTCGGGGATGCCTTCGCCGTTGACCAGCTTGAGCGCGGCGCGGTCGGTGTCGAGCAGCGCGACGGCCGAACGGTCGGCGGCCAGCGCGGTGCGGCCCACGTCGATGATGACCTGCACCACCTGCTCGACCGTGAGCGCCTCGGCCAGCAGCGCGGTGGCGCCCTGCAGCCTGGCGGTGCGCAGGGCGGCGGCGCCGAGCTGGTCGGTCAGCCTGCCGCGCATCTCCTCGGCCTCGCGCTGCGGCGTGACGTCGGTGTTCGCGCCGACCCACTCGACCACCCTGCCGTGCCTGATGATCGGCACGGCGCGCACCTCGAAGTGCCGGTAGCCGCTGGCCCGGGTGCGGACCCGGTAGTTCCACTCGAACATGGTCCGGCCGCGCAGCGCCTCGCGCCACGCCTCCTCGGTGTGCTGGCGCTCCTCGGGGTGCACGACGTCGAGCCAGCCGTTGGCCAGGTATTCCTCCAGGCCCTGGCCGGTGATGGCGCGCCACTGGGCGGCGTCCTCGGTCACCGCGCCGGTGGGCGAGGTGATCCAGACGAGCTGGGACTGCGCCTCGACCAGCGAGCGGTAGCGCTCCTCGCTGCGCCGCAGCGCCTCCTCGGTCTGGCTGCGCTCGGTGACGTCGAGGCCGACGAGCGCGATCGCGCGCAGCTCGCCGGCGTCGTCGTGGACCGGCGAGAACGACAGCGACCAGTGCCGCGTGTCGCCCTCGGCGGAGCGCACGCGGACGCGGCCCTCGGTGACCGGGGCGTCGCTCTCCATGACGGCCTGGGCCGCGTGGGTCATGATCTGGCCCAGGTCGGCGGCGAGCGCCTCGACCGGCGTGCGCCCGACCAGCCGGTCGGCGGGCACGTTGACGACGTCGCTGAACACGTCGTTGACCCGCTGGATGCGGCCATCGGCGTCAAAGAACGCGAAGGCGAACTCCGCCTCCGACAGCAGGCCCTTGATGAGGGCGGAGTCTGAGATGTCCACATCCGACTCCCGGGGACGGGGAACGGAGGTCTCGGCGCTCATGGTCGGCACCTCCGTCGCGTGCCAGGGTCTCCCACGCGGCACATCTCCATAACTGTGTATCGGCGTAGCGCAGCTCCGGGCGACCGGATTCTGCAGTACATCATCGGCGATGGGCAGGTGCGGAAGGAAGCCCCTGCCGCCGCCCTGTCGTCAGCGTTGTCGTCAACGTGGTCGTCAACACTGTCGTCAACGCGGTCGTCCTCGCCTTGTCGCCTGAGCTGATCATTGGGGTGAACGCATCCTGTCAAAGTCGCTCCACGTCGCGCAGCAAGATCAGGCTACTGCGCCCGCTATCGGGCCTTGGCCGCCTTCTTGGCCTCCTGCTTGGCGGCCCTGACGCGCCCCAGGCTGTCGGTGTCGACCACGTCGGCGACCGAACGGAAGGACCCTTCCTCGCCGTAGGGACCCGCGGCCTCCCGCCAGCCTGTCGGCTCGACCCCCAGCTGCTTGCCCAGCAATGCCAAAAAGATCTGGGCCTTCTGCTTGCCGTATCCCGGCAGGGCCATGAGTCGTTTCAGCAACTCTTTGCCGTCGGCGGCCTCGGTCCAGATCAGCTCCGGCTTACCGTCGTACTGTTCGACCAGGTACGCAGCCAGTTGCTGGACGCGGGCCGCCATGGACTTCGGATAGCGGTGCACGGCCGGCTTCTCGGCGAGCAGTGCGGCGAACGCCTCGGGGTCGTAGGAGGCGATCTCCTCGGCGGTGAGGTCGTGACCGAGGCGCTGCGAGATGGTGTGCGGGCCCGTGAACGCCCACTCCATCGGGATCTGCTGATCGAGCAGCATGCCGACGAGCAGGGCGAGCGGGCTGCGGCCGAGCAACTCGTCGGCCTCGCTCCGCTGGGCGAGCTGGATGCGCATGGGAACAGCTTCGCACGAAAGCCCTCCGGGAGAGCGAATCGTGAAGTGAACACAGGCTCTTCGGAGGGTTGACACGCGCCCGAGAAAAGATGAAATGGGGAGCGCAAGTCGCCCTGCATACTTTCCTGGGGGTTTGCCCCTGGGCGTCCAGAGGAATTTCACATCTATGCTCGCTCTGGCCACACGCTTCCTCAGGGAGCCGGTCAGTCTCCGGCTGACCGAAGAGTTCCTGACCGTGCCCGTGGACACCATCGACCGCTGTGTGGCCGATGCGTGCGCGTGCGCGCAGCATCTCGGCATCAAGGCGACACCCGAGATCGTCGAACGCATCGCCCGTGAGCACCTGCTCGCGATCGTGAACTCCGCGCCTCCGCCGCGAAGTCCCCGCTGAGTCCCCGCTCGACCCCTACAGGACGGCGCGCGGGAAGCGTGCCTCCGCCACCACCTCCCCGATAACATCGGGGTCACCAGGCCGCGTTCTACGCACCGTTTCCGCCTGGAATACGAGAGAGTGAGGGCGTGCGCCGACACCGACGAGATCCCCGGGAGAGCACCCCGCCCGACGACGTGTTCAAGGAGATGGTGCAGGCGGCCCGCGAGCTGCTCGCCGTGCGCAGCCCACTCGACGCGGAGTTGATGGTGTCCGACATGATCGGCGCCTGGTGGGGCAGGCGGGTCCGGGGCGGCGACGTCGAGCAGGTGCTGGGCGAAGGGCTGGTCGACTACGCCGCCAAGGCGGGCACGCCGGCGTCGCTCACGCTGCTGATCTGCCTGGCCTACCTCGGCACCGCGCGCCAGGGCGCCAAGGCCGAGGGCGCGGCGCTGGCGATGATGGAGTCCGGCGTGGCCAGGCCGGGCTGGGCCGACCGGGTGGGCGCGGTCAAGCCGACCGGCTGCTACGTCTCCCGCGACGCCTACGGCGACCAGGACACCGTGATCTGCACGTTCGCCTACAGGAACGCCGAGGGCGCGGGCCCCGCGATCGGCGAGCCTGGCGCCGACAGGCACGCGCTGGTCGTGGTGGTCGACTACAATATGTCCGGCATGGCGCGTGACGCCTGGGTGTCGTCCCAGGTCGACAAGCTGCTCGAACAGGCGCGCGCCGAGGCGGCGGGCAACCCGATGCTGCTGTTCGAGGAGATCGAGCCGCAGCAGGCCAGGGCGCTGCTCGAATCGGCCATGAAGGCCACCAGGGAGCCCAAGACCCCGCCGCCGGTCAGCGAGAGCTACAGCGCCTACCACGCCTTCGCCCGCGCCAGGCTGAAGGCGCTGCCGCCGGGCCGCAAGCGTCCGGCGCCGCTGCGCATCGAGGCGCCCTACAGCAGGGAGCGCCGGGCCATGCTCGCGGCCGAGTTCCTGGCCTCCGACGCGGCCGAGCACCTGTCCGACCCGTCGGCGGCCTCGCGCTGCGCCGACCACATCATCGGCTACGGCTGCGAGCAGGACTTCAGCCGTCCGCTTCGGGTCAGCCCGACCAAGTGCGAGACGTTCCTGCTCGACTGGCTGCCGCGCAAGGTCATGCTGAGCGAGGCCGAGCAGGAGGCCATGCCGCACGTGCTGTCGGCGTGGGTGCGTTTCGCCGCGCACCGCACCGGCCTGCCCGAGCAGGGGCTCAAGGCCACGCTCGACGCGGTGTGGGAGGCCACCGGCAAGTTCCCCGAGGCCTACCGCGACCCGACGTCGTTCGGTCTCGACCGGCCGCTGCTGGAGCGGCTGCTGCCGGACGGCGACCTGTCCGCGCTGGCCAGGCGGGTGTTCGCGTTCCCGTACCTGCAGGGCGTGCACAACGGCATCGACCTCGACAAGCTCGACCCGGCCGACCAGGCCGACCGGCGCACGCTGCTGGAGATCGACCACGGCGGCCTGATCGACCAGGAGCACCTGGCCTGGCACGAGGAGATCGCCACCCGGCTGTGGGACGGCGACCCGCCGCAGCTCTGGGAGGCCGCCCAGCGCCTGCTCGACCTGGGCCACGACCGCCACGACGTGCTGCACGTGCTGATCGAGATCGCCGAGCGCATCGGCGGCGACCCGGACGAACTGGCCGCGGCCCTCGACGACATCGCGGACATCCCGGACGAGATCTAGAATCTTCTTCTATGGCGATGTACACCCGCCTGGCCGCGGGACGTTACCTGGCATCGGAGCACACGCAGGGTCCATGGGATCCGGGCACCCAGCACATGGGCCCGGTCACCGCGCTGATCCTGCACGAGCTGGCCCGCGCGGAGCCGCGTCCTGGGCTGGAGCTGTCGCGGCTGGCGGTGGAGGTGTTCGCGCCCGTCCCCATCGGGGAGCTGGAGATCGGCGCCGAGGTGATCCGCGACGGCAAGCGCGTGCAGTGCCTGACCGCGAGCGTGCGCGCGGGCGGGCGGGAGTTCGCCAGGGCGACCGCCTGGCGCATCCGCACCGCGCAGACGCCGTCGACCGCCGCGCCAGAGCCGCCCGCGCCGGTGCCGCCGCGTCCCGCCGACGCCGGCGACTCGTGGCTGGCCTCCGGGTTCGGCTACGGGCGCGCGCTCGACTGGCGGTTCGTCAAGGGCGAGCCGATGGGGCTCGGCCCGGCCACCGTCTGGGGCAGGGTCACCGTCCCGCTGGTCGACGGCGAGGAGATCACCCCGCTGGAACGCCTGGCATTGTTCGCCGACAGCGGCAACGGGGTCAGTTTCGCCCTCGACTTCCAGACCCACCTGTTCGTCAACGTGGACCTGGTCATCTCCCTGTTCCGCGCCCCGGTGAGCGAGTGGATCTGCCTGGACGCCGCCACCGCCATCGGCCCCGCCGGGCGCGGGCTGACCACCTCGGCGCTCTTCGACGAGAAGGGACAGGTGGGCACCGCGAGTCAGACGTTGTTCGTCGCGCCGAGGTAGCCACTGACGCCATGATGGGGTCATGGTGATCGACCTCAACGCGGATCTCGGCGAGGGCTTCGGCATCTGGCGGCTCGGTGACGACCTCGCGCTGCTCGACATCGTCACGAGCGCGAACGTGGCCTGCGGCTTCCACGCCGGCGACCCGGTGACGATCAGGCGCACCTGCGCGGCGGCGGTCGACCGGGGCGTGGCGATCGGCGCCCAGGTGTCCTACCGCGACCTGGCGCACTTCGGCCGCAGGGAGATGGACGTCGAGCCGGAGGAGCTGTGCGCCGAGGTGCTCTACCAGCTCGCCGCCGTCGACGGCATCGCCAGGGCGATGGGCGGGCGGGTGTCGTACGTCAAGCCGCACGGCGCCCTGTACAACCGGATCTGCCGCGACGAGGTCCAGGCGGCGGCGGTGATCGAGGCGGTGGCCGACTACGACAGGAGCCTGCCGGTGCTCACGCTGCCCGGCTCCGCGGTGCACGCGGTGGCCGCGGCCGAGGGCGTGACCACCGTGAACGAGGCGTTCGCCGACCGCGCCTACACCCCGCAGGGCACGCTCGTCCCGCGCCGGCAGGCCGGGGCGGTGCTGCACGACGCGGTGGCGGTGTCCGCCCGTGCGCTCCAGATGGCCGTGGAAGGCTCCGTGACGGCCGTTGACGGGAGTTCCGTCCCTATGTCCGCCCGGTCCCTGTGCGTCCACGGAGACACGCCTGACGCGGTCGGGCTGGCCCGTGCCGTGCGCAACGACCTGCTGGCGGCCGGGGTGGTCCTGCAGGCGTTCACGTGACGTCCGTCGCGGGCGAGCCGGTGATCAGGGCGGCCGGCGAGCACGCGCTGCTGGTGGAGACCGGTTCGCTGGCGCTCTCGCACCGCCTCCACGCGGCGCTGCGGGCCCGCAGGCCGTCCGGGGTGACCGACATCGTGCCAGGGCCTGAGACGGTGCTGGTGGTGGCGCCGGGCGCCGATCTGGCGCGGCTGCGCGCCAGACTGGCCGCCGACTGCCTGGCCGCCGCCGGCGGCGCCGGTCCGCGGGAGGAGGGCGTCGGGGCGGCCGTGACGATCCCGGTCGTCTACGACGGCGCCGACCTCGAATCCGTGGCGGCGCACGCCGGGCTCGCCGCCGACGAGGTGATCTCCCTGCACACCGGGCGCGAGCTGGTGGTGGGCTGGCTCGGGTTCGCGCCCGGGTTCGCCTATCTGACCGGGCTCGACCCGCGCCTGCACGTGCCCAGGCTCGACACGCCACGCACCTCGGTGCCGGCCGGTTCCGTGGCGGTGGCCGGGCCCTACTCGGCGGTCTACCCGTCGGCGTCGCCTGGCGGGTGGCGGCTGATCGGGCGCACCTCGCTGCGCGTGTGGGACGTGACGGCCGATCCGCCGTCGCCGTTCCGTCCGGGGACCCGGGTGCGGTTCGAGCGCGCATGATCGAGGTGCTCGCGCCAGGACCGTACGCGACCGTGCAGGACCTGGGCCGGCCCGGATACGCCCACCTGGGGGTGCCGAGGTCCGGCGCGGCCGACCCGGTGAGCCTGCGGCTGGCCAACCGGCTGGTGGGCAACCCTGAGGACCTGGCCGGCGTCGAGCTGACGTTCGGCGGGGCGCGCCTGCGTTTCCCGGCCGGGGCCTGGATCGCCCTGACGGGGGCGCCGCTGGGCGTGCTGACCGGCGCGCGCGTCGCCGCCGGGATGGGCGTGCCCTGCTGGGTGCCCGCAGGGGCGGAGCTGCGCTTCGGCGTGCCCCGTTGGGGGCTGCGCACCTATCTCGCCGTGCGTGGCGGCGTCGCGGTCGAGCCGGTGCTCGGCAGCAGGTCCACCGACGCGCTGTCGGGTCTCGGCCCGCCGCCGCTGCGGGCGGGCACGCTGCTGCCGGTCGGCCCGGTGGCCGGGCTCGCCGACATCCCGGTGGACCTCGCGCCGCCGCCCGGGCCGCCGCCCGCCGTGCTGCGGGTGCTGCCCGGGCCGCGCGACGACTGGTTCACGTCCGGCGCGCTGGAGTCGCTGTGCGCGGCGCCGTACGAGGTGAGCCAGGACAGCAACCGCGTCGGGGTACGCCTGCGCGGCCCCGAGCTGACCAGGGCCAGGCGCGGCGAGCTGGCCAGTGAGGGCATGGTGACCGGGGCGATCCAGGTGCCGCCGAGCGGCCAGCCGATCGTGTTCCTGGCCGACCATCCGCCCACCGGCGGCTACCCGGTGATCGGGGTCGTGCGCGCGGCGGACCTGCCGATCGCCGCCCAGCTCCGCCCGGGCGACCGGGTGCGCTTCCGCCTCCGGTCAGGGGCCTGAGGCGCTGAGCGCGACCGTCGGCGAGAGCCCGGCCGCCCGTACGGCGGGGTAGAGCCCGGCCAGCGAGCCGATGACCACGACCGCGGCCAGACCGCCGCCGACCGCCCAGGGCGGCACCAGGGTGGGCAGGCCGTTGGCGAGCGCGTACCCGAAGGTCACCAGCGTGCCGAGGGCCAGCCCGGCCACGCCGCCGAGCCCGGACAACAGCAGCGACTCGGCGAGGAACTGGGCGCGGATGTGGCCCCTGGTGGCGCCGAGCGCCCGGCGGAGCCCGATCTCCCTGCGCCGTTCGAGCACGGAGACGACCATGGTGTTGGCCACACCCACGCCGCCGACCAGCAGCGCGACGGCGCCCAGGCCGAGCAGCAGGTTGGTGAAGGCGCCCGCGGTGGCGGCCCGCGCGGCCAGCGCGTCCGACGGACGGCTGACGGTCACCTCTTCCGGGTACTCCGGGTTCACCGTCCGCGGCAGGACGCTCCTGACCGACTCGACCGACTCGGGCGTGGAACGCTCGTACAGCGTGGTCGGGTGGCCGTCGAAGGCCAGCAGGTCGCGCGCGGCCGTCCAACCGACCAGCGCCGCCCGGTCGATGCCGGGGGCGAGCGGCACCGGGTCGAGCACGCCGAGCACGGTGAACCAGCGCCCGCCCAGCCAGACCTGGGCGCCGGCGGCGCCGACGCCCAGCCGTCGCGCGGCCAGGGAGCCGAGCACCACGGTGGGGTAGCGCTCGCTGGCCGGGGTGAACCAGGAGCCGGCGCGCACCCGGCCCTGCACGGTCTCCAGCAGCCCGAGCGTGGCCGCCCGGACGGAGATCCCGCCGGTCCTGTCGGCCGGGACGCGGTCGGTGCGGTAGACGTGCGGCTCCAGGTCGCCGGTCGCGGCCACCGTGTGGACGGCGTCGATCCTGCTCACCATGGACACCGACGGCTCGGGCAGCTCGGCGTCCGCGCCCGCCAGGGTCTGGCCCGCCTTGACCGTGAGCAGGTTGGTGCCCAGCTCGTCGAGCCTGCGCAGCAGGTCGGCCTGGCTGGAGGAGGAGATGCCGACGACCGCGACCATGGTGGCGATGCCGATCGCGATGCCCAGCGAGGCCAGCGCCACGCGGGCGCGCCGCACCCGGAGCCCTGCCAGGCCGACCCTGAGCAGGTCGCGGGCGGCCAGCCGGGACGGCGTCACCGCGACCACGCCGGGCTCCTCACGTCGGAGACGATCCGGCCGTCGCGCACGCCGACCTGCCGGCTCGCCGCGGCGGCCACCTCCGGCTCGTGCGTGATGATCACGATGGTGGTGCCGTCGTCGTTGAGCGTCCTGAGCGCGTTGAGCACCTCGGCGCCCGAGGCGCTGTCGAGGTTGCCGGTGGGCTCGTCGGCGTAGAGTATCGCCGGTTCCCTGACGACGGCCCTGGCCACGGCGACGCGCTGTTGCTCTCCGCCGGACAGCTCGTGCGGCCGGTGCGACAGGCGCCCGCCCAGCCCGACCCGCTCCAGCGCGAGCGCGGCCCGCCGGCGGCGCTCGGCCAGGGGCACGCCGGAATACAGCATCCCGTCGGCCACGTTGTGGAGCGCCGACACGCCCGCGGCCAGGTGGAACCGCTGGAAGACGAAGCCGAGCAGCGAGGCGCGCAGGCCCGACAGGTCGCGGTCGGGCAGTCGGGCGACGTCGTGCCCGGCGATGAGTACGCGCCCCGAGGTGGGCCGGTCGAGCACGCCCATCAGGTGCAGCAGCGTCGACTTGCCCGAGCCCGACGGGCCGACGACGGCCACCAGCTCGCCGGGCAGGATGTCCAGGTCCACGCCGCGCAGCGCGGTCACACCGCCTTCGTAGGTCTTCACCACGTTCTCCAGCCGGACCATGGGCGTCACACGGGCGGCGTTCACGCCGGCGGGTCCGGGATCCGCGTCGGTGGGTCGAGGGTTCGTGTCGGCGGGTCCGGGGTTCATGTGAGGGGCGTCGGGGGTGCTCATGTGGTGGGCACCTCCACGCGCCGGCCCGCGCGCAGGCCGGCGCCGGAGACCTCGACGCGGCCGCCGGCGAAGATCCCGGCCGCGACCGGCACGACCCGCGTGGCCGCGCCTTCGACGACCTCGACGCCGTAGCCGCCCTCGCGCAGCGCGAGCAGTGCCTCCACCGGTACGGACAGCACGTCACGGCGGACCTCGCCGCGCAGCTCGACGCTGACCGGCGCCTGGTCGAGCGACCTGGCCCGGGCCGGGTCGTCAAGCGTGATGCGCACCTCGACGGTGGGCGTGCCGTCCTCGCCTGTCGGCTTGGCCACGGTGCCGACCTCGGCGATCCTGCCGGTGAGCCATGGCTCGCCGGGCAGCCGCAGCCGTACCGGGGCGTCCCGCACGGCCAGGTTCTGGCGGCCGGCGTCGAGCCGGACGGTCACGACGGGCTCGACCCCGGTGACGGCCAGCATGCTCTGACCGGCTCGCACCGGCGCACCGACGGGGACTCGCAGTTCCTGGACGCGTGCCTCACCGGGCAGGAACACCACCTGGTCCCGGCCGGCCGCGCCGGTCACGGGGAGCCCGGCGTCGTCCTGCCAGGCGCGTACGGCGGTCCTGGTGGCCAGGTCGAAGTGGTCGTCCACGGTGAGCCGGTGGCCGAGTGCCCGCAGGTTGCGTTCCAGATGGCGGACGTCCGCGCCGTCGGCCACGCCGAGTTCGAGCGTGCGGTGCATCGGTTTGGGCCCGTACATCAGGACCACGGGGTCGCGGTCGACCTCGTAGAGCTCGCCGCCGCGCCGTATCACCGCGCCCTCGGCGGGCAGCGCGGTGAGCGTGCCGGACGCGGAGTTGACCACCGGCCTGGCGGCGCCGTGGCCGAGCACGCCGCTCACGGTCAGCGTGTCGACCAGGTCACCCCGCTCCACGGCCGCGGTGGCGGCGGCCGGTTCCGCCGTGCCGCCCATCCCGGCGGCGCTCTCGTCCGCGGTGCTCGCCTCGTCGCCGACGGAGGAGGTGAGCCGGACGGCGGCGGCGCCCACGCCGAGCAGCAGCGCCATGGCCGCCGCCGACGCGATGAGGCCCCTCTTGCTCATCGCGCCCCCTCGCCCGGCGCGCCCTGCCCGCTCATCGCCCTGTCCGCTCATCGCGCCCCGCCGGGTCCACCGCCGCCGGGCAGTTTGCTCGCGCAGGTCTTGTTCGCCGCCACGTACTGGGGTGAGTCGGTGGCGGTCTTCGGCTCCATCACGATCTCGCCGTCGGCGCCGGCCTTCGGGTCGGGCAGGTCGACGCCGTTCTCACGCATGCACGCCGCATAGGCCAGGTACTTGTCCATCACCCCCGCGTCGTCGGCGTTGGGCCGGTCACCGGCGGCCGGCTGGACGTGCTGGCGGCACGCCTGCTGGGCCTTCTCCAGCGTCTCCTGGCCGACGCCGGTGTCGGCGGCGCTCAACCGGCCGCTCTCCCGTGGATCCCGCACCGGCACGCCGTTCTCGCGCATGCAGGTCATCCACCGGGCCAGGCTCTCCTCGGCGCCTCCCGTGGACGACGCCGCGGCCGTTCCCGTCTGTCCCGGAGTACCCGCACAGGCCGACACCGACAGGAGGGCAGCGGCGCAGAACAACCTGATGGACCCTCGTGGTCTCATCCTCGATCACCTCCGCGCCCACCCTCCCGGCCGAAGCTGACCGCGGCCTTCCTGTCCGGCGGAAAGAAGGCTGACCGTTCAGTCGGCGGCGGGCAGGCGAATCCGGAAGGTGGCCCCGGGGCCCGGGTCGGCCTCGGCGGCGCCGCCGTGCGCGGTGGCGAGCGCGGCGACGATGGCCAGCCCCAGGCCGCTGCCGCCCTCGTCGCGCGAGCGGGCCTTGTCGGCGCGGTAGAACCGCTCGAACACCCGCTCGGCCTGCTCGGGGGTCAGGCCAGGGCCCTGGTCGGCGACTTCGAGCACGACCGCGGGCGCGCCGTCGTCGAGCCGTCCCTCCAGCAGCCGCACCTCGACGGCGGTGCCCGGCGGCGTGTGCCGCAGGGCGTTGCTCAGCAGGTTGCCCATCACCTGGCGCAGCCGTGACTCGTCGCCGATCACCAGCGGCGCGTTCTCGCCCTCGACGATGAGGTCGATCTTCCTGTCGCGCGCCAGCAGCGCCGACTCCTGCACGGCCTCGGCGGCGACCGCCAGCAGGTCGACGCGGTCCCTGCGCAGCGGCCTGCGCTGGTCGAGGCCGGCCAGCAGCAGCAGGTCCTCCACCAGCAGGCTCATCCTGGCGGCCGCCCGGCCGATCCTGGCGACCAGCTCGTCCTCGCCCTTCTGGCGCCTGAACAGGTCGGCGAAGCCGCGGATCGCGGTCAGCGGGGTGCGCAGCTCGTGGCCGGCGTCGGCGACGAACCGCCGCATGTACGACTCCGAGGCGGCCCTGTCCCGGAAGGCGGACTCGATCTGGGCCAGCATGCCGTTCAGCGCCCGGGCCAGCCGCCCCACCTCGGTACGCGGGTCCTCGCCCTCCACCCGGTGCGACAGGTTGCCCGCGGCGATCACCTCTGCCGTGCGCTCGATCTCCGCCAGCGGCCGCAGGCTCCCCCGCACGACGAGCACGCCGGTCGCGGCCACGATGGCCACCACGGCCAGCGCCACGATCGCGTCGATCCAGGCCATCTGGGCGACGGTCTCGTCGACCTGGGCGAGCGGCATGGCCACCAGCAGCCCGCCGTCGGCGAGCACCCGCCAGCGGCCCACGGTCGAGCTGCCCGGCGGCAGGTTCTCCGGCAGCGCGGCCTCGAAGGCGGGGTCGGCGTTCCTGGAGCGCGCCACCACCGTGCCGTCCGGGCCCAGGCGCAGCACCGAGACATCGCTCGGCACGTACACCAGCAACTGGCCCTGCGGGCTCGGCCGATCGTCGCGCATGTCGTTGTGCAGGGTCTCGGTGACCCGTCTGATCTGGTCGTCGACCCGGTCGAGCAGGCGGTCGCGCAGCAGCAGCACGCTCGCCGCGCTGATCACCAGGGCGGCCACCGTGACCAGCAGCATCACGGTTACGGTGAGCTTGGCCCTGAGCGAGATCCTGCGCCCCGTCACTGGGGCGGCCTGAGCACGTAGCCGACGCCGCGCAGGGTGTGGATCAGCCGGGGGTCGCGGTGGTCGACCTTTCTGCGCAGCGCCGAGACGTACTTCTCCACGATGGAGTCGTCCCCGCGGAAGTCGTAGTGCCAGACGTGCTCGAGTATCTGCGCCTTCGACAACACCCTGCCGACGTTGAGCATGAAGTAACGCAGCAGGTTGAACTCGGTCGGCGAGAGCTGGACCGGCTCACCGCCGCGCCAGGTCTGGTGGCTCTCCTCGTCGAGCTCGATGTCGGCGAACGTGAGCCGGGTCGGCTGCGTGGGGGTGCCGTCGCCCAGCCTTCTGAGCACGGCCCTGATCCTGGCGACGACCTCGTCGAGGCTGAACGGCTTGCTCACGTAGTCGTCGCCGCCCAGGGTCAGCCCCCTGATCCGGTCGTCGACGGAGTCGCGGGCGGTCAGGAACACCACCGGGGTGCGGTCGCCGCCCGAGCGCAGCCGCTTGATCACCTCGAATCCGTCGAGGTCGGGCAGCATCACGTCCAGGATGATCAGGTCGGGCCGGTGCCGCAGCGCCGCCTCGGCCGCGCCCATGCCCTTGGCCAGGCCGGTCACCTCGAAGCCGGAGAAACGCAGGCTGGCGGCGAGCAACTCGCGGATGTCCGGCTCATCCTCGATGACGAGCAGCCGCGCCTCCGGCCGCCTGACGGTCTCGGCCACGCCGTCACCCCCGCTTCGTCCGCCGGCCTCGCCGATCATCATCATCGGCGAGGCTGACGAAAACCTGAAGGTGCGCTGACCGTCAGGTCAGGGCCGGTTCACAGCTCGACGCGGCCGGTGACGCAGGTGACCACCGAGCCGCCGACCCACACGTCGCCCTCGGCGTCGGTGGAGATGCGCACGCGGCCGGACCGGCCCAGCACGGTGCCCTGGGCGGCCGTGTACGGCGCGGTGGCCAGGCCCGCGCCCAGCAGCCACTGGGCCAGCGACGCGTTGAAGCTGCCCGTGACCGGGTCCTCGACGTCGGGCGTGAACACCCGCACCTCGAAGTCGGCCGGCCCGCCGGCTTCGAGGTGCGGCCCGGCCACGCCGATCGGCAGGTCGACGTCCCTGGGACGCAGTGCGAGCACCGCGCCGGCGTCCCTGAGCAGCACGCCCACCCAGCCGGGACCGTTGTCGGCCCACGCGGCGGCCACGATGTCGGAACGCGCGATGCCCAGCGCGGTGGCCACGCGTTCGGCGGTGGGCTCGTCCAGCGGGCCGGAGCGGCGCAGCGGCGGCGCGGCGAAGGCCAGCCCGTCGCCGGTCCTGCGCACTCGCACCAGGCCGACCTCGCACTCCTGGACGATCCGCGCCGCGTCACGCGGCACTCCCCCGGCCTCCAGCCAGGCGTGGCAGGAGCCGAGGGTCGGGTGTCCGGCGAAGGGCAGCTCGCCGGAGGTGGTGAAGATCCGGACCCGGTAGTCGGCGCCGGGGGTGGTGGGCGGGAGCAGGAAGGTGGTCTCGGACAGGTTCGTCCAGTTGGCGAAGCGCCGCATCTCCTCGGTGGTCAGCCCCTCGGCGTCGTGCACGACGGCGAGCGGGTTCCCGTGGTACGGCGTGGCCGTGAACACATCGACCTGACGGAAGGCACGTGACATGCCGGCGAGTCTGTCAGAACCCCCCGAGCTCTGTCATAACCCCCGGACCCCCCTACCTTGTCAGAACTCTCCCGAACGTCGCAGATCGGGCGGGCGGCCGTCGGGGTCCACGGCCAGCCGGTACAGCGGCATGGCCAGCCTCCTGCGCAGGCGGCCGATCTCCGGGGCCGGGTGCGGGCGCAGCCGTCCGGGCGGTCGCGGGCCACGGCGTCCGCCCCGGTGCCACGACTCCAGGCGCTCGGCGGAGGCGGCGAACGCCTCGAACGCCACCACCGGGTCACACAACTCATCGAGCCCCTCGGGGAAGGCGCCGTCGTCGCAGGGGTCCCCCTCGGCGCGGTCGAGGTGTTCGGCGGCCATGGTCAGCCGCAACTCCCTGGCGAACCTGCGGGCCCCGCCCGGCGGCCGGGGATCGGGCCGCTCGTCGATGACGGCGCAGCTCAGCTCGGAGTCGTTCGTCCAGGACCGCAGGTTGACGTTGTCGGAGCCGACCGAGGCCCACACGTCGTCGACCACGCACACCTTGGCGTGCACGTACACCGGCGTGCCCGCGTGGTTCTCCAGGTCGTAGACCGCCACCCGGTCGCCGCCCGCCTGACGCAGCCTGGCCAGCGCGTCGGCGCGGCCGATGAGGCTCGCCGGCCCGGCCAGCCAGCCGTCCTGGTCGGGGTGACGCGGCACCACGATGATCATGCGCAGGTCCGGCTCGCGCTCCAGCGCCTCGGCGAACGGCTCGACCACCTCGGTCGACCACAGGTACTGGTCCTCCAGGTAGACCAGCGACCTGGCGTTGCGCAGCACCTTGCGGTAGGCCCGCGCCACGCTGCGCTCCCCGCGCCTGGCGAACGGATAGGGCCTGCGCCGGTACGGGTAGGTCCGCAGCAGCTGCACGGCGTGCGGGCCCACCGGGGCGGGCGGCGGTCCCGGCGGGGGCAGCGGCGGCATGTCGTCCATGCGTTCCAGGTGGTCGCGCAGCCGCCTGATGGGCTGCCTGGTCTCCGGCGCCGGGTCCTCCCAGCGTTCGCAGAAGATCTTCTCCACCTCGGCCACGGCCGGACCGCTGATCGACACCTGGGCGTCGTGCCAGGGCGGGCGGGCGCCGTACACCCGGGGCATGGGCGCGGCCTGCGGGTCGCCGTGGTGCGCGGCGTCGTCGCGGCGGCTGTGGCACAGGTCGATGCCGCCCACGAAGGCCACGTCCCTGTCGGGTTCGCGGTCGTGGCGCAGCACGACGAACTTCTGGTGGTGCGAGCCGCCCGGACGCACCCGGGTGTCGAGCAGGGCCTGGCCGCCGGCCGCCTCGACGTCCTCGCCCAGGTGCCGGTTCTCGGCCGCGCTGAAGCGCAGCCGGTCCAGGTGCGAGCGCCAGATCAGGCCCCTGACCAGCGCGCCGCGCTCGGCGGCGAGCGCCAGCACCCTGGCCACGCCCGGGCCGTCGTCGGTCAGCCGTTCGTCGGGGTCTCCGCGCCAGTCGGCGAACAGCAGCAGGTCGTCCTTGCCCAGCCGGTCCACCCTCGCCTTGAGCTCGGCGAAGTAGCAGGCGCCGTGCACGAGCGGCCGCACCAGGTTGCCGGTCGTCCACGCTTCCAGCCGGGTGTCGGGGTTGTCCCGTTCCTCCGCGGTGAGGAACCAGTCCTCCAGCTTCACCCGCCCCTGGCTACCCGGCAGCCGATGCTGTAACCGCCGCAGGTCTTTCCCCGATCACCTCCGGTGCGCAGACTGAACACTGTGACGGACTTCGATCTCCTCGTCATCGGCACCGGGCCGGGCGGGCAGAAGGCGGCGATCGCGGCGGCGAAACTCGGCAAGCGGGTCGCCGTGGTCGAGAAGCGGAACATGATCGGCGGCGTGTGCATCAACACCGGCACGATCCCCTCCAAGACCCTGCGTGAGGCGGTCCTCTACCTCACCGGTCTCAACCAGCGCGAGCTGTACGGCGCGAGCTACCGGGTCAAGGACGAGATCACCGTCGCCGACCTCGGCATGCGCACCCAGCACGTGATCGGCCGCGAGATCCAGGTGATCCGCAGCCAGCTCGGCCGCAACCACGTCACCGTCCTGATCGGCACGGGCCGCTTCCTCGACCCGCACACGATCGGCATCTCCGGCGACGACGACAAGGGCGAGAAGAAGGTCAGCGCGGACAAGATCGTGATCGCCACCGGCACCACGCCGGCCCGACCGGCCACCGTGGAGTTCGACGACAGGACGGTCATCGACTCCGACGCCATCCTGCGGCTCGACCGGGTGCCGGAGACCCTGGTCGTGGTGGGCGCCGGGGTCATCGGCATCGAGTACGCCTCGATGTTCGCCGCGCTGGGCACCAAGGTCACGGTGGTGGAGCGGCGCGACAGGATGCTGGAGTTCTGCGACCTGGAGATCGTCGAGGCGCTGAAGTACCACCTGCGGGACCTGGCCGTGACGTTCAGGTTCGGCGAGAACGTGGCCGCGGTCGAACGGCGCCCGCGCGGCGCGCTGACGATCCTGGAGAGCGGCAAGAAGATCCCCGCCGACTGCGTCATGTACTCGGCCGGCCGCCAGGGCCAGACGGGCGAGCTGTGCCTGGAGGCCGCCGGGCTGAGCGCCGACGACCGGGGCAGGATCGCGGTGGACGAGAACTACGTCACCGCCGTGCCGCACATCTACGCGGTCGGCGACGTGATCGGCTTCCCCGCGCTCGCCGCGACCTCGATGGAGCAGGGCCGGGTGGCCGCGCAGCACGCCTGCGGCGAGCCGGTGGCCGACATCCACGACCTGGCCCCGATCGGGATCTACACGATCCCGGAGATCAGCTTCGTCGGTAAGTCCGAGGACGAGCTGACTCGCGACAGGATCCCGTTCGAGGTGGGCGTCTCGCGCTACCGGGAGCTGGCCAGGGGGCAGATCATCGGCGACTCGTACGGAATGCTCAAGCTGCTCGTCTCCTCCGAGGACCGCAGGCTGCTGGGCGTGCACGTGTTCGGCACGGGCGCGACGGAGCTGGTGCACATCGGCCAGACGCTGATGGGCTGCGGCGGCACCGTCGACTACCTGGTCAGCGCGGTGTTCAACTATCCGACGCTGGCCGAGTCGTACAAGGTGGCGGCGCTGGACGCGATGAACAAGATGCGGGTGATCGCCCGGCTGACAGCTGAGCTGTGAAAATAGGGAAATATCCCTAGGTTTCGGTCGGCCGCGCTCGCTACGCTCCTCGATGGTTTCAGTCAGCGGGAGGCGAAGGCGTGCGCAGCAAGGGCGTCGCCGGATGGCTGCCGGGCTTCATCGCCCTGGCCGCCATCTGGGGCAACAGTTTCTTCTTCATCAAGATCGCGGTGGAGGTGCTGCACCCGCTCCAGGTCTCCTTCGGCCGCATGGTCATCGGCGCGGCGGCCCTGCTCGCCGTGCTGGCCATCGGCAGGAAGGCGCTGCCGCGCGACCCCCGACTGTGGGGCCACTTCCAGCTCGCCTCCGTGGTGCTCACCACGCTGCCCTTCACCCTGTTCGCCTGGGGCGAGCAGTACGTCTCGTCCGTGGTGGCCGCCATCTGGAACGCCACCACGCCCCTGTGCACGCTGGCCTTCACCCTGCTCCTGCGTACGGAGAAGCCGACCGCGAGCCGCATGGCCGGGCTCGGGCTCGGCTTCGCCGGGGTCATGGTCGTGCTCGGCGTCTGGCAGCCGATGGCGGGCGGGCAGCTCGGCGGCAGCCTGGCCTGCTTCGGCGCGGCGATGTGTTACGGCGTCGGCGGCGCGTACATGGGCCGCTTCATCACCGGGCGCCGGCCGGAGCCGCCGGTGGTGCTGGCGGCCGGGCAGCTGCTCAGCGGCGCCGTGCAACTCGGCGTGATCACGCTGGTGGCCGGGGTGCCGCTGGTCGACCTGTCCGCGCCGGCCGAGGTCTGGTGGAGCATGGCGGGTCTGGGCGGCCTGGGGACCGGGCTGGCGTACCTGCTGCTGTACTGGGTGCAGGTCAGAGCGGGGGTGACGACCACCTCGACGGTGACGTACCTGCTGCCGGTGTTCGCCGCGGTCTCCGGCGTGGTGGTGCTGGGCGAGACGATCAGCTGGAACCAGCCGGTCGGCGCGGTGATCATCCTGCTGGCCATCGCGCTGACGCAGGGCGCGCTGAAGGCCGGCCGGAGGCGCGAGTCCGTGCCCGCGGCGGGCTCGCGCTCCTGACCCTGATGGCGGGCCGCCGGGCCGGCCGTCCCTGAGCGCCCGGCCGGCCGGCAGCCCGCCTGCTGCGTCAGCCGTCCGAGGCAGGGCGGCGGCCGCGGCCCGAGGCCGGCTTCTTGCGTCCCGCCACGAGCGTGTCACCGGGCGCCGACGCGGCGGCGGACTCTCCGTCGCCGCGCCTGGCCTCCGCGGCCGGCTTGTCCTGCGGACGCGCGTGCGGCGCGGTGTCCTCCAGGCTCGCGTCGTCGTCCTGCGTGGGCTTGTCCGAGGCGCGCCCGGCGGCCGGTGGCGGCTTGTCCGGGTCGCGTAGCGAGGCGATGACCCGGTCGGCCTCGGCGTCGGCGGCGAACTCGTTCTCCGCCTCCGATTCCCTGCGCCGGATCACCACCATGTGGTCGACCGACAGCCGTCCCGCCCCGACCACCGCGAGCAGCAGGGACGCGGCGGCGAGCAGGACCAGTTCGTTCATGGTGATCGGATTGAGCGGAGGCGCGACCAGGAAGACCGCCAGCGCCTCGGCGAACAAGATCAGCCCGGTGGTGGAGACGGCCAGCCCGGCGATCAGCAGCGCGCCGCCGATCAGTTCCGTGAGCATGGTGACCGTGGCCCAGGCACCGGGTGCGGGAGCACCCTGCTTGAGAAATTCCGCCCCGGTGGCCGTGAGGCCGTCTTCCAGCTTCGTCCAACCGTTGGCGAAGAATATGCCGCCCACCCCGATGCGGGCGACTAAAGCAGCAAGATCACGAAGGACCGCTTTCACGGTAGTTGTCTGCCCTATACGGGACATCGCACACCTCAATCACGGTTGAGCAGCACGGCCACCGCGACGGCGGTGAGGCTGAGCAGCACGACGCTGACGACCACGGTCGTGTGCAGGGCGTTGACGAAGGCCCACCGGGCCGCGTCGAGCAACGCGCCGCCGGTGGTGCCGCCGATCTTGTGCGCGGCGTGGGCGGCGCCGGCCAGGGACTGCCTGGCCTCCTCCATGGAGGCCTCGGACACGCCGGGGACGGCACGCAGCGCGGGCGCGTACACGATCGTGGTGATCGTGCCGAGCACCGCGACGCCCAGGCCCGCGCCCAGCTCGTAGGCCGTCTCCTCGATCGCCGCCGCCCCGCCCGCCTGCGCCTCTGGCGCGGAGGACATGATCGTGTCGGACGCGGCCAGCAACGCCACCTGCACGCCGAACCCGATGCCCACGAAACAGATCGCCAGCAGCACGGGATGGCCCTCGACGCCCCAGGTGAGCGTGGGGGTGAGCGACAGCGCGACGAGCCCGAGCCCGCCGCTCATGGTGGCCCGCATGCCGATCCTGGCCAGGATGTGCGCCGCCGCGAGCCCGCCGGCCACGGCCGAGACGACCAGCGGCAACATCCTGATCGCGGCACGCAGCGGGCTGTCGCCGAGCACGAGCTGCAGGTACTGCGCCAGCATGAGCTGCAGCCCGACCAGCGCGAACACGCCGAGCAGCACCCCGGCCACGCCGGTGGCGAACTCGCGCCGCCGGAACAGCCCGACCTCCAGCAGCGGCGCGGCGAGCCTGGTCTGCCGCCGGACGAACAACACCAGCAGCCCCGCCCCGGCCAGGAACACCAGCACGGCGGCGGGGAACGGCATCAGGCTGCCCGAGCCCGCCTCCTTCAGCCCGAACGCCAGCGCCAGCAGGCCCAGCACGGACAGCGCCGCGCTCGGCCGGTCCCAACGGCCCACCTCCCTGCGGCCCACGTCCTTGAGGCCCACGTCCCCGCGGCCCGCCTTTTTAAGGCCCATGTCGCTTTCAAGGCCCGTGTCGCTGCGGCTGGGCGACTCCGGCAGCAGCCGGACCGCGGCGGGCAGGAGGACGAGCAGGATCGGCACGTTGATCAGGAAGACCGAGCCCCACCACAGGCCGACGAGCACGCCGCCGACGAGCGGCCCGACCGCCGCGCCGGCCGCGGCGACCGCGCTCCAGACGCCGAGCGCGATGGCCCGTTCGCGCCGGTCGGTGAAGACCTGCCTGATCAGAGAGAGCGTGGCCGGCATGATCATGGCGCCGCCGACGCCGAGCAGCGCCCTGGCCAGGATGAGCGTCAGCGGCGTCGGGGCGAACGCGGCCGCGGCCGAGGCCACGCCGAACAGCACGAAGCCGCACAGGACCAGACGTTTCCTGCCGTACCTGTCGCCGAGCGTGCCGAACATGATCAGCAGCGGGGCGACGACGAGCGAGTAGACGTCGATGATCCACAGCAGTTGCACCGCGGACGGCTCCAGCGCCGCGGTGAGCGCGGGGACCGCGATGTGCAGGACCGTGGCGTCGACCGTGATCAGCAACAGGCTGACGCACAGCAGCACCAGGATGGACCAGCGCTTGTCCTGATGCCGCCGCTCGGCACGCCGTATGACGGGTGCGGCCTGGGTGACGGTCATGGCCCTCCTTGCAGGCCGATCCGTTCGCGAGGCCCGCACGTGCTGGTGCGTGACAGGTTAGGCCATCTCCCCCGCCCGGGATAGCGGTATCGGATGATCCACGGCTGCCGCTCACCTCTCTAGAGAGATACAGCCATATGTCGTCATCTATCCAACATCGCGTAGCCAACCGATCATGGAGCCGTGGGGACCGATGAAAGTGATGAAAAGGGCGACATACCTGATCGGTCCCCGCGTGAGTGGTGTGCCGAGGCGCTGGCCAGGCTCGACGCGGGCCGTCCCGAGTCGGCGCTGCGTGCCGCGCGCCGGGCCGCGGACCTCGATCCCGCCAACGAGTGGGCGCACCGGCTGATCAGCCTGGCCCACGAGCGCCTGGGCCGCGACGCCGACGCGACCCCACCGGCCGAGCAGGCCGTCCGGCTGTCGCGCGGCTCCTGGTCGGCCCGGCTGCGCCTGGCCGCGGTGCTGCGCCGGGCGCCGGGCCGCTGGAGCGAGGCCGTGGCGCACGCCGAGCACGCGCACCGCTTCGCGCCCGAGGAGCCCGACCCGCAGGTCATGCTGGGAGACCTGGCGCTGCTCGGCGGCGACCACGCCGGGGCGGAACGTTCCTACCTGGCCGTCCTCGACCGGCGGCCCGAGCACGCGCAGGCCCGGGTGAACCTGGGTCTCGCCCTGCTGCGCTGGCAGCGGCCGCGGCCGCACCACGACCCCGCCTGGCCGCTGGACCCGCGCGAGACCGGCCGGGCCAGGCGGGCGCTGGAGGTGTGGTCGCGCCAGGTACGCCTGCTGCTGGCGGTGGCCACGCTGGCGATCGCGGCGGCCGCGCTCCGGCTGGACTGGGGCAGGCAGGCGGAGGCAGGCGGCCTGGTCGTGCTGGCCCTGGTGGCGGTGATCACGATCAGGCAGGCCCGCAGGGTGGGGATCTGGCCGTACGTGCCCGCCATGCTCGGCCGCGACCCGTGGCTGGGCACGGCCGTGGTGTCGGCGGCGATGTCGGTCCCGGCGTTCGCGGCGTGGCTGCTGCTGGCCGCGGTGCCGGTGCTGCCTGCGTCGTTCGACCCGGTCTGGGCGGGGCTGGCCGGGATCGTGGTGCTGGGCTGGCCGGTGCTGGCGGCCGTGCGCGCATTGGCCGACGCGTGGCGTGGCAGGCCGGTGCGCGCGCTGGCCGAGTTCGTCCGGGCCGGGTCCGAGCGCAGCGCGCGCAGGAACGCCGGGGTGACGTTGTGGATCGTGCTCGGGCGTACCTGGTCGGTGCTGGTGCCGCTGCTGGGCGGGGCGCTGGTGATGGAGCCGCGGGCGGCGCTGGTGGCGGTGGTGGCGCCGTACCCGCTGCTGCGTTGTTACCGCCGGGTGCGGCACCGGGGGGACGCGTGGCTGCGCGTGGCGATCTGGCTGCTAGTGGTGGCCGCGCCGGCCTGCGCGGTCGGCGGGGTGCTCGGGCAGGTGTGGGGGTGGCGGATCGGGCTGGGCGCGCTGGGCGCGGTGGCGGCGGTGTTCGTGCTGCGCGCCGCCCTGGCCTGGTGGCGCGGCGGCCCCGGGCCCTGGCGGGCGTCGCTGATCATGTGCGACCTGCCGGTCGGCGGCGCGCCGTCGGTGGCGCTCGATCCCGAGGTGCGCCAGGCGTTCGCGTACGCCAGGAGCATCGTGTTGTCCTACGACGACCCGCTCGGCCCGCGCGTGGTGGGCGCGGTGGCCTCGGTCACGGCGGCGGGCGAGCTGCGGCTGATCGCCGAGCCGGCGGCCTGGGCGGCCATCGAATCCGACCCGCGCGTGGCGGTCTTCGCCGCCGACCCGCTGCAGCGGCGGTTCTGGGTGGAGGTGCGCGGCGTGGCGCAGGCGGACTCCGACGTCCTGCGGGTCACGCCCAAGCACGTGCTCGTCGGGGAGTTCCCTGGCCGACACCAGCGCCGGTAGTTAGAATTTTGTTCTATGGAGGCCCTGCGCACCCCCGAAGAACGCTTCGCCGCCCTGCCCGACTTCCCGTACGAGCCGCGCCACGCCGAGGTGGGCGACGGCCTGCGCATGGCGTACGTCGAGACCGGCCCGGCCGGCGGCGAGCCCGTCGTGCTGCTGCACGGCGAGCCGAGCTGGTCGTTCCTGTACCGGCACGTCATGCCCGAACTGGCCGCGGCCGGGCTGCGCGCGATCGCGCCCGACCTGATCGGGTTCGGCCGCTCCGACAAGCCGGTCGACCCGGCCGGGCACACCTACGCCAGGCACGTCGAGTGGACCAGGGCGCTGCTGTTCGACGCGCTCGGACTGACCGGCGTCACCGTCGTCGGCCAGGACTGGGGCGGGCTGATCGGCCTGCGCGTCGCCGCCGAGCACCCGGAGCGCGTGGCCAGGATCGTGGCGGCCAACACGGGGTTGCCCACGGGTGACATTCCCATGCCGGAGGTGTGGCACCGCTTCAGGCAGGCCGTGCGCACCGCGCCGGTGCTGGACGTCGCGCGGCTGGTCCAGGCCGGCTGCCGGCGCGAGCTGCCGAAGGAGGTGCTGGCCGCCTACGACGCCCCGTTCCCCGACGAGTCGTACAAGGCGGGACCGCGCGCGATGCCGGGACTCGTCCCGACCGACCCGGACGATCCCGCCGCGCCGGCCAACCGCGCTGCCTGGCAGATCCTCACCACGCTGGAGCGGCCGTTCCTGGTGGCGTTCTCCGACGGTGACCCCATCACGGGCGGCATGGCGCCGATCCTGATCAGGACGATGGCCGGGGCCGCCGGACGCGAGCACCCGACGATCGCCGGAGCCGGTCATTTCCTCCAGGAGGACGCCGGGCCCGAACTCGGGCGGCAAATCTCCGCTTTCGTGACCTCCACCTAGCGTGTCAGGGCCGCCCAATCGTCGGTCCGGTGCGGTATAACCAGGGGCGGACCGGGGAGGCGTGATGCGTGAGTCCGGCAGGGCCCAGGCCGCGGGGCGGGCCGCGGCGCGGGATCTGTTCGAGCAGGTGCGGGAGCGGTACTTCCACATTCCCGCCGCCGTGCGCCGGGTGCTCTACGTCGTCGTGCTGGTCGCCGTCATGGCCGCGGCGGCCATGCTCGGCTGGGACCTGAGCGCGACCTTCCCGCTCACCGTCGCGCTGCTCGGCTTCGTCGCGCTGACCATGCGTTATCCGCGGGCGGCGGCGACCGCGCTGGTGGTGGTGGCCTGGGTGGCGCTGGCGCTGGTGCTGTTCTCCGGGCTCTTCCCCGCCGGGTCCAACGGCCTGCACCTGATGGTCGCGCTGGCCCTGCCCGTCGCCGCGGGCGCGCATCTCATCCGCTGGGTGGCGCCCTGGGTGACCACGCTGTCCGCGCTGACCCCCGCGGGCCTGCTGGCCGCCGCGCTCTCGCTGATCGGGGTGGGGGCCGCGGTCTGGGGGGCGTACCTGACGGCCGGCGCCGTGCTGGTCTACCGGTTCCTGCTGGCACGCAAGGCCAAGGCGGAGACCACCGCCGAGGAGCAGGTCAGGGTCAGGGGGCGCGAGGGCAGGCCCGAGTCGCCCGCCGACAAGCAGGGCGCGCTGCCGCAGATCTCCGTCGAGGAGGCGCTCAGCGAGCTGGAGAGCATGGTCGGCCTGGCGCCGGTCAAGGAGCAGGTGCGCTCGATCGCCGCCTCCATCGAGGCCTCCAGGCTGCGGGCCGAGGCCGGCTACACCACCGACCGGCCCACCAGGCACTTCGTCTTCGTCGGCCCGCCGGGCACCGGCAAGACCAGCGTGGCCAGGGCGGTCGCCAAGATCTTCTACGCGTTCGGCCTGCTCGACACCCCGTACGTGGTGGAGGCGCAGCGGGCCGACCTGGTCGGCGAGTTCCTGGGCGCGACCGCGATCAAGACGAACGAGCTGGTCGACCGGGCGCTGGGCGGCGTGCTGTTCATCGACGAGGCATACGGGCTGATGAACTCCTCCGACGGCCAGCCCGACAGGTTCGGCGCCGAGGCTGTGCAGACCCTGCTCAAGCGGGCTGAGGACGACCGCGACCGGGTGATCATCATCCTGGCCGGCTACGAGCAGGAGATGAGCGCGTTCCTGTCCAGCAACCCGGGCCTGGCCAGCAGGTTCGCCACCCGGGTGCGGTTCCCCGGCTACTCGCCCGCCGAGCTGGTCGAGGTCACCGAGCTGCTGCAGCGGCGCAGGGGCGACATCATGGCCGCCGAGACCAAGCAGGTGCTGCTGAGCAGGTTCGACGACGTCCAGCGCCGCGGCCTGGTCGACGAACTGGGCAACGCCAGGTTCGCGCGCAGCCTGGTCGAGGCCGCCGCGCAGGCCCGCGACGTGCGGGTGGTGGGCGCGGGCGGCACGCCGACCACGCAGGACCTGGTCACCACCACCACCGCCGACGTGACCAAGGCCTTCGACGAGCTGACCGCGCGCTTTCGCGGCTACGTTGCCACGCCCACGCTGGAGGAGGCGCTGGCCGACCTCGACAGGATGGCCGGCCTCGCCCCGGTCAAGCGGCAGGTCCACGCGATCGCGGCGCAGCTCCAGGTGGCGCGCATGCGGCAGGAGCGCGGCCTGCCCACGCCGCAGCAGATGCGGCACTTCGTGTTCGTCGGCCCGCCGGGCACCGGCAAGACCACGGTGGCCAGGGTGGTGGGCCGCATCTTCGCCGCGCTCGGGCTGCTGGCCAGGCCCGACGTGGTCGAGGCGCACCGCGCCGACCTGGTCGGCCAGCATCTCGGCGCGACCGCGATCAAGACGAACGAGCTGGTCGACCGGGCGCTGGGCGGCGTGCTGTTCATCGACGAGGCCTACAGCCTGGTCAACCCCGGCTACTCCGGCGGCGACGCGTTCGGCGCCGAGGCCGTGCAGACCCTGCTCAAGCGGGCCGAGGACGACCGCGACCGGCTCGTCATCGTGCTGGCCGGCTACGAGCGCGAGATGGACGCGTTCCTGTCCACCAACCCGGGCCTGGCCAGCAGGTTCAACCAGCGGGTCGCCTTCCCCAGCTACAGCCCGGGCGAGTTGTCGCAGATCGCGGTGCTGCTGGCGGAGAACGCCGGCGACAGCTTCGACGAGCAGGCGCTGCGCGACCTCGACGAGGTGTTCGCCTGGGTGTGCGAGGAGCGGCTGATCGACGGCCTGGGCAACGGCCGGTTCGCGCGCTCGCTGTTCGAGCGGGCGGCGATGCGCCGCGACGTGCGCCTGGCCGCGCACGCCTCGCGCGGCGGATCGGCCAGCTCCGCCGATCTCACCACAATCACCAGCGACGACGTCAGAACGGCCGTAGACGAACTTTCCGGACGTTAATCAGACCCCTCTTTGACGCTTGCCTGCGATCCCTCGGTGACATGGTGTAGCAATATGACTACACGGCGTGCGCATCCGGAGGGGGGACGATGGCGGGGTTCCTGGCCCGCAGGCTGCTCAACTACGTGGTGCTCGTCGCCGTCGCCGCCAGCCTCGCCTACCTGCTCGCCGCCGCCGCGCTCGACCCGCGCTCCAACTACGCCGACCGCACGCCCAAGCCGCCGCCCGCGGTGGTCGACGCCCAGCTCACCGCGCTCAACCTGAACGACAGGACCCCGCTGCTGCAGCGCTACGCCACCTGGGCCGGCGGGGTGCTGCACGGCGACTTCGGCAAGACCGTGACGGGGTCGCCGGTCAACGACGATCTCCGGCGGCGGGCCGGCGTCACGTTCCGGCTGATCATGCTGGGGCTGATCTTCGGCAGCCTGCTGGGCGTGCTGGTGGGCGCGCTGGCCGCGGTCAAGCAGTACGGGTGGTTCGACCGGCTGTCGACCGCGCTGTCGTTCGCGGTGCTCGCGATTCCGGTGGTGGTGCTGGCCAACATGCTCAAACTGGTCGGCACCTGGGCCAACGACAACGTCTTCGGCCGGTCGGTGTTCCTGGTCAGCGGCGAGTACAGCGACGGGCTGGTGACCGGGTTCTGGGGGCACGTGCTCGACCGGCTGCAGCACCTGATCCTGCCCACGCTCTCGTTGTCGATCGGGCTGATCGCGGTCTTCAGCCGCTACCAGCGCAACATGATGCTCGACGTGCTGGGCGCCGACTTCGTCCGCACCGCCCGGGCCAAGGGGCTGAGCAGGTGGCAGGCGCTGACCAGGCACGCGCTGCGTACCGCGCTGATCCCGGTGGCGACGTACTTCGCGTTCACGTTCGGCGCGCTGCTGACCGGGGCCACGTTCACCGAGAAGATCTTCGGCTGGCACGGGCTGGGCGAGCGGCTGATCGACTCGATCTTCACCAACGACGTCAACACGGTGGCGGCCATCTCGCTGCTGGCCGCGGTGGCCGTGCTGCTCGCCGCGCTGGCCGCCGACCTGCTGCACGCCGCGCTCGACCCGAGGGTGAGGTCGGGATGAGCCTGCTGCCCGAGGAGGAGCTGGCCGAGGAGCTCACCGGCGGGCCCGCCGTCGAGGGGCGGGCGCCGTCCAGGCTCAAGGTGGTGGCCGGGCGGTTCCTCCGCTCGCGTCAGGGGATGCTCGGCCTCGCGGTGCTGGCGCTGATGTTCCTGCTGGCCTTCTGCGGGCCGCTGGTCAACCGGTGGTCCTACACCGACAAGGACTTCATGGCGTTCCTGCAGCCGCCGTCGGCAACGCACTGGTTCGGCACGCTGCAGACCGGGGCCGACGTCTTCGCGGTGACGATGCGCGGCATGCAGAAGTCGCTGATCGTCGGGTTGCTGGCGGCGCTGGTGTCCACGGCGCTGGCGGCGGTGGTGGGCGCGTTCGCGGGATACTTCCTCGGCTGGACCGACCGGGCGCTGAGCTGGCTGACCGATCTGCTGCTGGTGCTGCCCGCGTTCCTGATCCTGGCGATCATGTCGCCGCTGTTCGGCTCCGGGCAGTGGGCGCTGTTCGTGATCATGCTGGCGCTGTTCCTGTGGATGATCACGTCCAAGGTGGTGCGCGGGATGACGATCTCGCTGAAGGAGCGCGAGTACATCCAGGCGGCCAGGTACATGGGCGTGCGGCCGACCACGATCATCTTCCGTCACGTGCTGCCGAACCTGTCGTCGCTGCTCATCGTGGACGCCACGCTCAACGTCAGCTCTGCCATACTCACCGAGACGTCGCTGTCGTACTTCGGTTTCGGCATCCAGCCGCCCGACGTGTCGTTCGGCACGCTCATCGCCGACGGCTCCAGGACCGCGGTGTACGCCCCGTGGACGTTCTGGTTCGTGGCCGGGCTGCTGGTGATCACGGTGCTGGCGGTCAACCTGATCGGCGACGCGCTGCGCGACGCGTTCGACCCGACCGCGAAGAGGCCACGATGAGGCCGGTCCTGCAGGTCACCGAGCTGAACGTGGCCTTCGACGGCGTCCGCGCGGTACGCGGGGTCAGCTACGCGGTACGTCCGGGCGAGGTGCTGGGCATCGTCGGCGAGTCCGGCTCGGGCAAGTCGGTCACCTCGGCCGCGGTGATGGGCCTGCTGCCGCAGAACGCCAAGGTCACCGGCTCGGTACGGCTGCACGGCCAGGAGCTGATCGGAGCCCGCGAGCGCGAGCTGACCGCGCTGCGCGGCAAGGCCGTGTCGATGGTGTTCCAGGACCCGCTGTCGGCGCTCACCCCGGTCTACCGGGTCGGCGACCAGATCGCCGAGGCGGTACGCGTGCACCAGCGCATCAGCAGGGAGAACGCCGCGGTCAAGGCGGTCGAGCTGCTGGAGCTGGTCGGCATCCCGCGCCCGGCCGAGCGGGCGCTGGCCTTCCCGCACGAGTTCTCCGGCGGCATGCGGCAGCGGGCGATGATCGCGATGGCCATCGCCAACGACCCCGACGTGATCATCTGTGACGAGCCCACCACCGCGCTCGACGTCACCATCCAGGCGCAGGTGCTGGAGGTGCTGAAGAAGGCGCAGCGCAAGACCGGGGCGGCGATCATCATGATCACGCACGACCTCGGGGTGGTGGCCGGGTTCGCCGACCGGGTGCTCGTCATGTACGCGGGCCGGCCGGTCGAGATCGGCGAGGTCGACGACATCTACCAGCGGCCGCGGATGCCGTACACGGTGGGGCTGCTCGGCTCGATCCCGCGCGTCGACCGGGGCGGCCGGCATCCGCTGGTGCCGATCGAGGGCGGCCCGCCCGCGCCGGCCGCGCTGCCGCCGGGCTGCCCGTTCGCGCCGCGCTGCCCGCTGAAGATCGACGAGTGCGACGCGTCCGAGCCGCCGCTGTTCGAGACGGACACCCTCGGCCACCGGGCGGCCTGCATCCGCTGGCAGGACGTGCGCCCGCCGCGCGGCCCCGGCAAGCACGCCGCGCCGCCGGCCGAGGAGCGCCCGCCGCGCTCGGATCGCGTGGTGCTCGCCGTCAGCGGGCTGGTCAAGCAGTACCCGCTGATGAAGGGGGCGGTGTTCAAGCGGCGGGTCGGCACCGTGCACGCGGTGGCCGGGGTGACCTTCGACCTGCGCGAGGGCGAGACGCTGGGCCTGGTCGGCGAGTCGGGCAGCGGCAAGACCACCACGCTGACGCAGATCCTGGAGCTGGCCGCGCCGCAGGAGGGCCGCATCGTGGTGCTGGGGCACGACACGGCCGGGCTGAGCGCGGCGGGACGCACCGGGGTCAGGCGCGACCTGCAGGTGGTCTTCCAGGATCCGCTGGCCTCGCTCGACCCGCGCATGACCGTGCACGACATCGTCGCCGAGCCGCTGCGCACGCACGGCGTGCCGCACCCGGGGCGGCGGGTCGCCGAGCTGCTGCGGCTGGTCGGGCTCGACCCGGCCGCCCACGCCGCCCGCTACCCGCAGGACTTCTCCGGCGGCCAGCGCCAGCGCATCGGCATCGCCCGCGCGCTGGCGCTGGAGCCGAAGCTGCTGGTGCTGGACGAGCCGGTCTCGGCGCTCGACGTGTCGATCCAGGCCGGGGTGATCAACCTGCTGGCCTCGCTGAAGCGGCGGCTGGGGCTGTCGTACTTGTTCGTCGCGCACGACCTGGCCGTGGTGCGCTACATCGCGGACCGGGTGGCGGTGATGTACCTGGGCAGGATCGCCGAGATCGGGCAGGTCGACGCCGTCTACGACGCGCCGGCGCACCCGTACACGCAGGCGTTGTTGTCGGCGATCCCGCTGCCCGACCCGCAGCTGGAGCGCGGGCGCGCGCGGATCCTGCTGGAAGGCGACCTGCCCAGCCCGGCCGACCCGCCGACCGGCTGCCGGTTCCGCACCCGCTGCCCGAAGTTCCGCGCGGAGCTGACCGACGACGAGCGCAGGCTCTGCGTGGACGTCGAGCCGGAGCTGCTGGCCGTCGGCGAGCGCGGCCACGACCAGGAGGCCGCCTGCCACTACGCAGAAAGACGCGACGTCATCTGACCGCGACGTCATGAAGTCCCAGGAGGAATCGTCCGAATGAAAGCATCACGTCTTGTCGTGGCCGTCGCCGTGGCCGGGTCGCTGTCACTGGCCGGCTGCGGCAAGGCCGGTCAGGAGGGCGAGGGCGGCGCCGGGGGCAGCGGCACCCCGTCCATCCAGGCCTTCGACATCAACCCGCAGCCGCGTGACAAGGTCAAGGACGGCGGCACGCTGCGCTGGGGCATCAACGAGTTCCCCGACCAGTGGAACAGGAACCACGTCGACGGCAACCTGGCCGAGGCCGCCGTGGTGAGCAACGCGCTGCTGCCGCAGGCGTTCATCTCGAACGAGAAGGCCGACATCTCGGTCAATCGCGACTACGTGCTCGACGCGAAGGTGACCGAGCAGTCGCCCAAGCAGGTCGTCACCTACACGCTCAACCCCAAGGCCAAGTGGTCCGACGGCAAGCCGATCACCTGGGCCGACTACCAGGCCCAGTGGAAGGCGCTGAACGGCAGGAACCCCGAGTTCCACATCGTGTCCTCCACCGGCTACCAGGACATCGAGAAGGTGGCGCGGGGCAAGGATGACCACGAGGTGATCGTCACCTTCGCCCGGCCGTTCAGCGACTGGCAGTCGCTGTTCGGGCCGCTGCTGCCAGTGGCGGCGAACAGCACGCCGCAGTCGTTCAACGGCTCGTGGCTGAACAAGATCCCGGTGACCGCGGGGCCGTTCAAGTTCAAGGGCATCGACCCGACGGCCAAGACGATCACGCTGGTGCGCGACGACGCCTGGTGGGGCGAGCGGGCCAAGCTCGACCAGATCATCTATCGCGCGTCGGAGCAGGATTCGCTGATGGGCGCGTTCAGCAACGGCGAGCTCGACTTCGTCAACATCGGGCCGTCCGCGCCCGACCTGTCGCGGGCCAACTCCACGCAGGGCGCGGCGGTGCGCCGGGCGGCCGGGCCCGATTTCCGGCACTTCACCTTCAACGGCTCCAGCGAGCTGCTGAAGGACGAACGGGTGCGGCAGGCGATCCAGCTCGGCATCAACCGCCAGGCGATCGTGCAGTCCGACCTGCAGGGGCTGAACTGGCCCATCACGCTGCTGAACAACCGCTTCTTCATGAACACCCAGGAGGGGTACCAGGACAACGCCGGTGAGCTGGGGGTCTACAACCCGCAGAAGGCCAAGCAGCTGCTCGACGCGGCCGGCTGGAAGCTGAACGGGGCCGTGCGCCAGAAGGACGGCAAGCCGCTCGACCTGCGGTTCGTGGTGCCGTCCGGGGTGCAGTTGAGCAAGTCGGAGGGCGAGCTGGCGCAGAGCATGCTGGCGCAGCTCGGGGTGAAGCTCACGCTCAAGGCGGTGCCCAGCGACGACTTCTTCAGCAAGTACGTCATCCCCGGCAACTTCGACATCACGCCGTTCGCGTACATCGGCACGCCCTTCCCGATCTCGAGCAGCTACGGGATCTACGCGAACTCGCCTACCGGCAAGACGTGGAACGCCAACTTCGGGCGCACCGGCTCGCCCGAGATCGACCGGGCCATGAGCCGCGCCGGCCAGAGCCTCGACCCGGCCGAGGCCAAGGCGGCCACCAACGAGGCCGACAAGCTGATCTGGCAGAAGGTCAACGTGCTGCCGCTGTATCAGCGTCCGCAGCTGGTCGCGGTGCGGGAGAACATCGCGAACCTGGGCGCCCGCGGCTTCTACGACCTGCGCTACCAGGACATCGGCTTCACCGGCTGACCTCCGCACCCGGTCCGGTCCGCGGTGCCCGGGCTGCCGGGCGAAAGCGTCGGTGGGCGGGTGTAGAACATGGTGTCGTGACTCTTCACCTGACCTGGCCCCAGATCCTGGCCTGGCGGCTGCGCCGGCAGTTCGTCAGCCGCGCCGACGCCCCCGGTCCCGTCGAGGTGGCGCGGCGGCTGTGCGGCGTGCAGACCCAGGTCGCCTCCTCGGCCCAGCTGGCCATCGCGCTCAGGAGCGCCGAGGCCGATCCCGGCGCGATCGACCGGGCGCTGTGGGCCGAGCGCACGCTGGTCAAGACCTGGGTCATGCGTGGCACCCTGCATCTCGTCCCGGCCGACGAACTGGCCGACTACTGCGCGGTGCTGAGCACGTTGCGTTCCTGGGAGAAGGGCGCCTGGCAGCGCGGCCACGGCGTCACCGCGGCCGAGATCTCGGCGATCATCGAGGCCGTGCCCCAGGCGCTGGCCGGGCCGCCGCTCACCCGGGAAGAGCTGGTCGACGCGGTGGTCGAGGTCACCGGCGACGCGCATCTGCGCGAGGCGCTCACCTCGGGCTGGGGCGCCCTGCTCAAGCCGCTGAGCCGGCTGGGCGAGCTGTGCTACGCGCCGCCGCGCGAGGGCCGGGTGACCTTCACCGCCCCAGGGCAGTGGATCACCGGCTGGCCGCGGGCCCTGCCGCCGGCGGACGAGGCCGCGGTCCGCTTGGCCCGCGCCTACCTGGGCGCGCACGGCCCGGCCACGCCGGAGATGTTCGCCACCTGGCTGTTCGGCACGGTGGCGAGCAAGACCCTGCTCAAGAGCTGGTTCCGGGCGCTGGCGCCGGAGCTGACCGAGGTCACCGCCGACGACGGCCAGAGCCTGCTGGCCCTGACCGAGCACCTCGACGACCTGGCCGCGACCGCCCCGACCGGCGACGTCCGGCTGCTGCCCGGCTTCGACCAGTACATCCTGGGCGCGCCGCGCTCGCTCACCCCGCTCATCCCGGCCGACGTCAAGTCCAGGGTCAGCCGCCAGGCGGGCTGGATCTCGCCGGTGGTGGTGCATCAGGGCCGCGTGTCGGGCGTCTGGGAGCCCAAGAACGGCAAGGTCGTGCTCGACCTGTTCGAGCCGCTGCCCGAGGGTCCGCTGGCCGAGGCCGTGGCCCGGGTGGAGGCCCTGCTGTAACGGGCTCAGGCGGACGAGCCGGCCATCACGCGGTCGACGATGCCCTTCGTCCCCTCCTGACGGGCGCAGTGGGCGCAGCAGTACCAGTGCTCGCCCGACTGCACCCCGTGCCCGATGACCTTGGTCCCGCAGTGCTCGCAGATCGGGGCCATCGCCTGGATCGCGCACTGGAAGCAGTCGAAGGTGTGCACCGCCCCCTGCGCGTGCACCTCGAAGGACATGTCGTAGTCGTTGCCGCACGTCTCGCAGACAGCCATGGTGATCCCCTTCTCGCAGTACGATCCGCCGGGGGGATACCCGGTTCCCGGGTCTGTTCTCCTCAAATGACGCCCATATTCATCGGAAGAATCGGAAGGACCGCAGCGCCAGCGGCACGCCGAGCACGCCCAGGCAGGCGACGGCCGCGGGCAGCCCCACCCAGGTCGTCAGCAGGCCGACGAGCGGCGGGCTCACCACGAAACCCGCGTACGACACGGTGGAGACGATCCACACCAGCGTGCCGCGCGGGTCGTCGGCGGCCGCGCGGCTGAGCAGGGCGGGCACCAGCGGCCCGAGCGCGAGGCCGGCCAGCCCGAACCCGGCCATCGACACCAGGGCCGACCCGCCCAGGCCCGCCAGGGCGATGCCGGCGCCGCCGCCCGCGCCGGCCACCAGGCTCAGGTGGCTGAGCGAGAGCCCGGGCAGCGCCTGCGCGGCGATCCGGCCGGCGGTGAGCGCGCCCATGTACACCGCGGGGGCGGCCCCGGCCAGCAGCGGCCCGGCGCCGCGATGCGCTTCGAGCAGCAGCACCGACCACTGCTCCACCGCGTTCTCGATGACGAGCGCGCACGCGGCCGTCGCCCCCAGCCCCAGCGCCGCCCGCCACAGCCCGCCGGGCGGGGCCCTGGCTCGACCGGCTCTGACTCCGCGCGTCCTGGCTCGGGCCCTGGTTCGGCCGGTCCTGCCTGAACCTGGCCACCGGGCAGGGCGCGTAGCGGCGGCGCGGCGGCCAGCACGAGCACGGCGACGGCCGCCCCGAGCGCGACCAGCACCAGCACGAGCTGCCACCGGGACGAGACCAGCGCGAGCGCCCCCACCGCGAGCCCGAAGGCGACGACGGCGGCGATCAAGCCCGGCCGTTCGCGTCCCCGCGCCCACCGTCCGGCCAGCGTCATCGCGGGCAGCGCGCCCACGGGCACGGCGGCCAGCGCCAGCCCGAGATCGGCCGCGGACAGGCCGAGCTGGTCCTTCAGCGCGGGCAGCAACACCGACCAGGAGCCCCAGAAAACGCCCCACATCGCGCACACCACGATCAGCGGCATCCGAAGGCACCTCCCACGCGGATCTGTCAGAACCCCTTGCACATCCGGTTGAGTCCCAGTAAAGATCGGCGATGTCCTCAATGCCCCCCTGCCGAAGGGAAACACGTGCTCACCCGCACGGTCATCGCGGCCGCCCTGGTCGCCGCCGGTATCGCCGCAACGCCGTCCGCCGCCTACGCCACCTCGGCCGGCTACACCCCCGAGCGGGTCTGCGGCCCCGGCTTCCACCGGGTCAAGGACGGCCACCGGCCGATGGAGACACGCGCGGGCGCCGTGTTCGGGCACGTGTACCTGATGTACAACAAGCGCACCGGCAAGAACTGCGTGGCCGCGATCAAGACGGCGTACACCGGCACCCGCACGGTCACCGGCGCGTACCTGGAGGTCAGGGGCGGCGGCCGGTCGGAGGACGCGCAGAAGTACCGCTACTACGCCGAGACCGGCCACCTGGACGGCAGCTGGAAGTGCGTGCGGTACGCCGGCTGGACCCGCGACCCGCACAACCGGGTCGAGGCGTGGGGCGGCCGCAAGTCCTGGGGCAACTGCGGGGGCTGACGGCCTCGTGCGGCCATTCGGTAGAAATGCATTGAGCCGGACGGCCGTACCCCGTTAGGTTGGCGCGCATGGCGGATGGCAAGCCTCCGCCAAGCCGCCGTCAACCGGCGCGGCGCATCGTGAGACACGAAGAGCTGGAGCACGGCAACGCGGGAAGGGGGCAGACCCATGAAACGCGTCAGAGTCATCAAGGCGACGACGAAACGGCGTCCGGACCGGAGCACGGACCTGGACCTGCGGTCTCCGTCGGGCCGCAAGCTCCCCTACTGAGGTCAGTCCTTACACAAAACTTACCTACGTGTCTGTAGATAACATAGGTAACAAGAACGTCACGGGGGGCTCACGATGAAGAGGCTAGCGGTGGTGCCGCCGCAGGTCGCCAGGCACAAGATCCGCGACATCCGCTCGGCCGCGCGGCGGCGCCGCGCCGCCGCCGCGGACCCCAAGGTCGTCGATCTGCACGCCTACACCGGGCGCAACGTGCTGCGTTTCCCCGGCGGCCCCACCCCCGCCGCCTGACGCGCCTACCCGTAGAGCTTCTTGGCGTAGGCCTCGCCGTAGTACGCCTCGAGTTCCTCCACCGTCTCCTCGACCTTCTGCACTTCCTTGACCAGGCTGGCGTGCGACGGCAGCACGTCGGGCCGCCAGCTGTCGGGCTTCCAGAGCGAGGAGCGCAGGAACGCCTTGGCGCAGTGGAAGAAGATCTGCTCGATCTCCACCACCAGCGCCAGGTGCGGCCGGTTGCCCTTGACGATCATCTCGTCGAGGAACGGGGCCTCGCGGACGAGCCTGGCCCGGCCGTTGATGCGCAGCGTCTCGTTGCGGCCGGGGATCAGGTAGACGAGGCCGACGTGCGGGTTGCGCAGGATGTTGAGGAAGCCGTCGGCGCGCCGGTTGCCCGGACGGTCCGGGATGGCGATCGTGGTGTCGTCGATGACGTACGTGAAGCCGGCCGGGTCGCCCTTGGGCGAGACGTCGCAGTTGCCCTCCGCGTCGGAGGTGGCGATCAGGCAGAACGGCGACGCGGCCAGCCACTCCCTGTCACGCTCGTGCAGCCGCACGCGTTCCTTGGTCAGCGCACGCGGCATCACCTCGCCGAGCAGTTCGCGCAGTTCCGTCTCCGACCCGATCTCCACCCAGCTCATGCGTTCTCCTCTCGGGGGTACGCCCAAATCTTGCCAGGGCGTCCGGATTGCGCACTGTGCGGGGTGTCCGGGTGTCACCACCTGCGGGCGTAGGCCATGGCCGCCAGCAGGGCGTCGCGCCGGGCGGCGAATTCGTCCGGGTCCATGCCCTCGCGTTCGGCCCGCAGGTGCAACATCGTCAGCTCGGTGGCCGCCTGCTGGTAGTCGCTCATCGCCCGGCCCAGCCCTCTGGACCTGGCCCAGGACCTGGCCTGCTTGCGGCGCGAGAGCGTGGTCAGCATCCGCACGTCGTCCGGGGTGACCAGGTGGGTGCTCTCGTAGCCGGGCAGGTAGGCGGCCATCTTGGCGACCAGGTGCTGGCGTTCGCGCACGCTCACCACGATCAGGCCGATCAGCACCAGCATGATCACCAGGTAGGCCGGGATCAGCAGCGTGCGCGGGGCGAGGGTCGCGGCGCCGTTCCACAGCCCGTGCAGGAACACCGCGCCCAGGTAGCCGAGCGGGATCGCGGCGTACCTGGCCGGGTTGCGCCGGGTGAGCGCGTAGGCCACGCCGACGCCGATGAGCGAGGTGTAGATCGGGTGGCCGAGCGGGTCGATCAGGCCTCTGAGCACGAACAGCTGCATGACGCCCGCGGTGCCCGACTCGTCGAAGGCCATCATGTAGTAGCCGATGTTCTCCACGGTGGCGAAGCCGAGCGCGCACATGGAGGCGTACACGATGCCGTCGGTGAGGCCGTCGATCTCCCGTTTCCTGCGCAGCAGGAGCAGCAGCGCCGATCCCTTGAGCGCCTCCTCGATGACCGGCGCGAGCAGCACCGCGCCGACCTCGTTGACGATGCGCGTGCCGTATCCGGCGCGCTCGAACAGCGACTGGCCGGCCTCGGTGAACGCGATGGCCAGCAGCACCGCCACCCCGGCGCCCCAGGCGAAGGCGAAGATCAGGTGCAGCTTGGGCTCGGGCTCCAGCCGGTCGATCGACAGCACCGCCGCCAGCAGCACCGGCAGCGGCGCGAACCCCATCAGCGCCGACAGCCCGAAGCTGAACGGCCCGCCGGAGATCAGCAGGATGGCCAGCACGGCCAGCGCCAGGAGTCCCGAGATCACTAGGGCGATCAGCAGGAGCTTGCTCGGCCGCTGGGCCATGGGGGGAGCTGTCATCGGGTGTCTCCTCGGCTCGGGCGCATCCACCACAGCATCCCCGCTTTGGCCCCGCTTTCCCCGGTGAATTCGCCGCTTACCGGGGTAACGGTCTGGGATGATCGCCGAATTGTACGAGCGCTGGCTGCTGCGGATGTGGAACGGCGACTTCGCGCTCGCCCACGAACTGGTCACCCCCGACTTCACCGGCCACTGGCCGGGCATGGACGTCTCCGGCCCGGACGGCCTGACCGAGGCGCTCCGGCAAGGTCACGAGCCGTTCGAGAACGTCACGGTCACCCTCGACGTGGGCCCGGTCGTCGACGGCGACCTGGTGGCGGCGCGCTGGACGTTCAGCGGCGACTACCTGGGCACGATCCCCGGCGCCACCGCGCGGAAGGGCACCAGGGTCGCCTTCAGCGGGCACGACCTCCTGCGGGTCTCCGAGGGGAGGTTCGCCGAGTACTGGGTGATCTCCGACGCGCAGACCTTCTCCCGCCAATTGGGCATAGGGTGACATTCTCAGCAAACCCCATGGGGAGGGTGGATGTCACAGCACGGTCCCGGTCAGGGCCCCGGTCCGCGTTCGCTCGGTGACGAGGACCTGTCGCGGATGCTGGCCGGGCAGCGCTTCGGCGCGCTGGCGACCAACAAGAGCAGCGGCCACCCGCACCTGTCGACCGTCCTGTACACCTGGGACCCCGGGCAGCGGGTGGTCCGCGTCTCCACGGTCGCCGACCGGCTCAAGGTCCGCCAGCTGCACAAGGACCCGCGGGCCGCGCTCTACGTGGCCAGCGCCGACTTCTGGTCGTACGCGGTGGCCGAGGGCCTGGCCGAGCTGTCGCCGGTCAGCGACGAGCCCGGGGACGAGGTGGGCAGGGAGTTGCTGGCCATGCAGCCGCCCTTCGCCGACCCGGCCGCCGAGTCCGCGTTCCTGAGCCAGATGGTGGCCGATCGCCGGCTGGTGATCAGGTTGCGGGTGTCTCGTCTGTACGGCACCGCACTCGACCTGCCGAGCGAGTAAACCACCCGGTCAGGAGCCGTACAGCCGGCGCCGGACCTCGAATCTCACGTTTCTCAAGCCGGGACGCCAGGAAGATCAGGCCCCCGGCGGCCCTTGCATGTTCGCTGACCGGGGCTTACGATCCGCGTAATTGTTAGGAAACTTTCTTTAAAGAAAGGCTTTCTACGTGCGCCGATTAGTCACCCCCCTGATCGCCGTTGTCGTGATCATCGCCCTGTCGGCTCTACCGTCGCAGGCCGCGAGCCGCCTCATCGCCACGTTCTCCTTGTCGGGGAACACCGGCACATTCGTGGTGAACAACCCCGGGACCACCGCTGTGAGCGGTTGGACGATCGTCTTCGAACTGCCCGCCGGGGTCACCGCGTCCAATCCGCAGAACGCCACCATCAGACAGAGCGGCACCAAGGTGACGCTCACCCCCGCCTACTACATCAACACCGTCCAGGCGGGCAGGAGCACCGAGCCGTTCAGCCCCAAGGTGACGCTCAGCTCGGCCGTCCAGCCGACGAGCTGCCTGATCAACGGGGCCAAGTGCGACGGCAGCGGTGACGAGCCGCCGCCCCCGCCGCCGATCAGCGCGACCTACGACGTGAGCGGCACCTCGGCCAAGTTCATCGTGGCCAACAACGGCACCGCCGCGCTCAACGGCTGGTCGATCGTCTTCGACCTGCCGGCCGGCGTCACCGCGAGCAACGCCTCCAACGGCTCGATCACCCAGTCCGGCCGTACGGTCACGCTCACGCCCGCCCACTACAACACCACGGTGAACCCGGGCCGCACCACCGAGCCCTACAGCCCGACGTTCACGGTCAGCCAGGCCAACGCCGAGCCGACCAGCTGCCGCATCAACGACGTGAACTGCGACGGCGCCCCCGACGCACCGCCCGGTGCGCCGGGCAACCTGCGTTCGCCGGTCAAGACCACCAAGACGGTCTCGCTGGCCTGGGACGCCGCCACGGCGGGCAGCCTGCCCATCGTCGGCTACGAGGTGTACAACGGTACGGCGCAGGCCGCCTCGGTCACCGGGACCACGGCGACCGTGTCGGGTCTGACCGCGAACACCGAGTACACGTTCACGGTCAAGGCCAAGGACCGCAAGGGCACCCTGTCGCCGGCCTCGAACGCGCTCACGGTCACCACCCGCAACCCGGCCGACGACACCCAGGCGCCGTCCACGCCGGGCGGGCTGACCAGCACCGGCAAGACGTCCGCGAGCGTCACGCTGAGCTGGAGCGCCGCCACCGACAACAGCGGCGTGGCCAACTACGACGTGTACGTGGGCTCGACGGTGGCCACCACGGTCACCGGCACGACCGCGACCGTCACCGGCCTGTCGCCGTCCACCGAGTACAGCTTCACCGTCAAGGCCAGGGACCTGTACGACAACGTCTCCGGGGCCTCCGCCGCGGTGAAGGTGACGACGGCGGATATCGTGGAGACCGGGTACGCCCGCGTCGGATACTTCGTCCAGTGGGGTATCTACGGCCGCCAGTTCTTCGTCAGGAACCTCGACACCAGCGGGGCCGCGGCGAAGCTCACCCACATCAACTACGCCTTCGCCAACATCGACCCGCAGAACCTGACCTGTCTGCAGGGCGTGACGAAGGGCACCACGCAGAACCCGCAGGACCCGAACCAGGGTGACGGCGCGGGCGACGCAGAGGCCGACTACGGCCGGCCGTTCAGCTCGGCGCAGTCGGTGGACGGCGTGGCCGACACCGGCTGGGAGAAGCTGCAGGGCAACTTCAACCAGCTCAAGAAGCTCAAGGCCAAGTACCCGAAGCTGAAGGTGCTGATCTCGCTCGGCGGCTGGACGTACTCCAAGTACTTCTCCGACGTGGCCGCCACGGACGCCGCGCGTAAGAAGTTCGTGTCGTCGTGCATCGACATCTACATCAAGGGCAACCTGCCCGTGTACAACGGCAAGGGCGGCCCGGGCACCGGCGCCGGCATCTTCGACGGCATCGACCTCGACTGGGAGTGGCCGGGCGCCGAAGGGCACGCGGGCAACCACATCAGCCCGAACGACAAGCGGAACAACACGCTGCTGATCGCGGAGTTCCGCCGCCAGCTCGACGCGCTCACCACGACGACGGGCCAGCGGTACCAGCTCACCGCGTTCACCCCCGCCGACCCGGTCAAGATCGAGGCCGGCTGGGAGCTCGCCGAGGTCGCCAAGCACCTGGACATCTTCAACGTCCAGGGCTACGACTTCCACGGCGCGGGCAGCGACAACTCCTGGGAGCCGAACCGTACCGGCCACCAGGGCAACCTCTACCTCGACAGCGACAGCCCGTACAACCCGGACTTCAGCGTCGAGAAGGCGGTCGACGTCTATCTCCAGGCCGGGGTGAGCCCCCGCAAGCTGACCATCGGTCTCGCCTACTACGGGCGCGGCTGGCAGCAGGTGACGGACGGCGGCAAGTACGGCGAGTGGCAGGACGCCAAGGGCGCCGCACCCGGCCAGTTCCAGGAGGAGGCCGGTACCAGGGGCTACAGCAACCTGCTCGCCAGCGTGCCGGGCTGCACGATCCGGCACGACGAGCCGGCGGTGGCGACGTACTGCTACACCGGTAACAACGGCCAGTGGTGGTCGTTCGACGACGCGTGGTCGATCGGCAAGAAGACCGCGTGGCTGAAGAGCAAGGGCCTGCTGGGCGCGATGATCTGGGAGATGTCGGGCGACACCGCCAACGGCGCCCTGACCACCGCGCTGGACGCGGGACTGAGGTAACACCGTTTCTCGACGGCGGTATCCCGAAATTTCGGGATACCGCCGTTCGGGCATGATGGCCTCGTATCTCCTGCAGGAAGGTCGGGCCATCATGCGGCATGTCGGAATTCTCGCCCACAGCACGGAAGGCGCCGCGCTGTGCTTCCTGTCCTACTGCCAGGAGGGCTTCCGCCGCCTGGGCCGCCACGACCACCCGGACGTCACGCTCGACTACATCGCCTTCGGCCGCAGCATGCCCGCCTGGGACGCCGGTGACCACGACGCGGTGCGCGCGACGCTGGCGGTGAGCGTGTCGCGGCTCGCCCGGGCCGGCGCCGACTTCTTCGCCTGCCCGGACAACACCGCGCACCTGGCGCTCGAACGTCCTGGCGACGACCTGGCGCTGCCCGGCCTGCACATCGCCGAGGTGGTCGCCGACCAGGCCGAACGCGACGGGCGGCGGCGGGTGGGCGTGCTCGGCACGGCGTACACGATGGACGGTCCGGTCTACCCGCGCGCGCTCGGGGCGCGCGGCATCGAGGCCGTGGTGCCCGATGAGGACGACCGGCGTCTGGTCAACGAGATCATCTTCGCCGAGCTGGTCAACGGGGTGTTCAGTGACAGCTCGCGGCAGGCGTACCTGCGGGTGATCGAGAAGCTGGCGGCGCGTGGCTGCGACGCGGTGGCGCTGGTGTGCACGGAGATCCCGCTGCTGGTGACGCCGGAGGTCGCGCCGCTGCCGACGCTGGACTCGACGCGGCTGCTGGCGAGCGCGGCCTATGAGGTGGCGACGGGCGAACGGGCACTGCCGTCGTGGCGCGGCGGCCCGGTGGCGGGAAATGCTCACTTGAGTGGCACCGTCTCGCTATCATTTTCTTGACCGGTCGTCATTCGATCTTGTCATGGTCGGGTCGTTGGCTTTCTCCCCCCATCGAGGAGATCCATGTTCCGACGACTCGGCCTCGTTCTCGTGGCCTCCTGGGTCGCCCTGTCCCCTCT